>JAILFZ010000189.1 GCA_024697295.1 Treponema sp. | reverse complement strand
AGTCGCAAATTCCTCGGCAATTGCTGTACTTGCCTTGTTTCCGCCTGCAGTTCCGCTGGTGTAGTACTGATCTACAATCCAAACGTTACAGTGAGTTCCGACTGCACGCAGGGTTGCAGCCTTTTGTCTGTACTGAGTCATATCTGAGTTGCTGTCTACGTAAATATTTTTGGTAGTACCGGCAGTTCTTTCGATTTGTGTTGCCGCAGTAAGAGCTGCCCTGGAAACTGCACGGGCAGCACTTGTTACCTTTTGGATTGAACTTATATCGACCGGCGGCACAAAATGACGGTATCTGGATTCAAATTCCGGAATTTCCAGTGAGTCGTTTGATACAGTGGATCTTACCGGAGTTGCAGCGACTGAACTTGTAGCCTGAACAGTCCGCAGATTACTTGCCGGAATTTCAGTAGCGCTTTTATTTGCCTGCACAAGATAGATGGTTTTTCCTTTTGCTGCAGAATAATTTTTAATAGTTACGGAAGCCACTTCAGGTCCGATTTCATAAATATTGTTTCCTGCCGAATAGTTCCATGTTTTACTTTCTGTGGCAGTCTGGGTTATGTCCTGACTGGAAGTACCGTTTGCCGCTGTCTCAAGAATATCAATAATCAGATCACAGCCCGTAAAACCAATCGCTGCGCTCAAAGCAAGACCTGCAATCAAAAACTTTTTCATTATTCCTCCAGGTAAGAATTCAATTTTCTGCATTTATAATTATAATTCACTTTTAGAAAAACACTCTTAATTTTTCTTAATATAACAAGTTTTACTTTTTAGAATTCTCCAAAACCAATATAACATTTTGTTATACACCCGCACTTTCTAACACTTTATTATTTTTTGAATTGCGTTCTTTAAAGCCTCAGAATATAATTTTTTTAAGTATCATTTAATATTATTTCAAGTATTATGATACTCATTTATAAAAGTTTCAGAAGCCCGCTTCTGACCTACGAAGGAGTCATTATGAAAAGTTCACTTAACCTTTCACGACGGCTGATGCAAGTTCTTGCTGTAACTCTCCTTGCATGCTCACAATTTTTCTTCTTTGGCTGTTCCTCAGAAGAAGAGGATACAACTCCATGCTACACACTTACTCTGAGCAACATCTCGGGATGCGGCACTCTAAGTCCGGACAATACTTCCATCAAAATTAAGGAAGGTGAAGTACTGACTGCCTACAAGCCAACTGTTACACCAAAAACAGGAGCTTTCTTTATTGAATGGCAGGACGCTGACGGCAATCCATTCAATTTTGATCAGAAAATTACCTCAGACTTAACTGCCTATGCACGTTATGAATCTGATATCAAAGATTTTATAATGGTTTCTCCAGGTTTATTCACTTTTAAACAGTCAAACTCATATGTTCCTTTTATTGAAACAGATTATTCACTTTATGCGGTACGCGATGGTGTTGAAACTCCATTAACTTTTACTGTCACAGAGGGATTATTTTACTATACCCTGACTGTTCCAGATTTTGATTCTATTATTGTTGATTATAGTTCTTATGACTTCATATTAAAAAACTGCTGTACACAAAAAACAACTTCTGTCCCACCGCCACCAGCAAATCTTTCAGTTACTGTCGAGGACAGAGGCCTTACCTTCTCATGGACAAGAGCATCAGGCTATTCATACTGTGATTATGAAGTATATGACTCTTCTGAAAAACTGATTTTATCAGAAAAACGATATTCTTCTTCAAGTTTATTTTGTAGCAAATTAACCAATGGTCAGGAATATACATTAAAAATTAAAACAAGATCTGATTATAGTTATAATTTCTTCTCTGAAACAGTAAGTATCTCCGGAACCCCGGCAATTGTTAAAAAAGACGTAGAAAACCTCATGCTCATGTATCTTGACGGTGACAACAACCTGCACGACGGTATCTTTCTTGACCTTAACGAAATGGAATATGGTATTTACAAATCAGGAAGTACCAGCCTTGAAGTAATTGCCCTCTGGGACGGTTTTGTGGGCGACAGCGAGACAACACCACAACTCGGTTCTTCAGGCTCAAAACTTTATAAAGTCGGCAAAGAAAGCAGTGCAGCTACAACTTATGTTAACTCCGCAGGCTGTGTTCTTGGTTCAAATACATACGATATTTCCTATACAGCAGACTGGCTTTCTACCGGCGAAGTTAATATGTCTTCAAAACAGACTCTTGTTAATTTCTTAAACTGGGCAAACGCACACTACAACGCACGAGCAATCGTTCTCCAGTTTAGTGATCATGGCGGCGGTCCACGCGCTGCACGTCCAGAATACGTAACCCTTAAAAACGGTATGAAATATAAAATTCCGTCAGGTAATGAAAGACGTTCAATGTGCTGGGATCAGGGCTCCGGCGGAAAAAGTTTCCTTAAAACCTCTGATGTTTCTTCCGCTTTAAATCAGGCAGGTTTTGGAACAGACAAAAAACTCTGGCTTATTATCGAAGATCTCTGTCTCGGAGGCTCCCTGGAAGAAGCGTATGAGTTTAAGGACTATGCACATTATTATCTTGGTTCACCAAATAATGTTCCAGGATTAGGCCTGCCTTATGAAAAGTTAATTCCAAATTTAACTAAAATCGGCACCAGTAAGAATATACTTTCCAAGATAATTGATGATTATCGAGCTGAATATAAACGCTCTGCAACAGAATGGAAAAAACTGCTGACTGAAATTACCACAAATTATCCATCCCTCGGTGTTACGGAAAACAATCTGTCTCTTTTTGACTTTGACGCCTGCACTTTGACCGCAGTTGATTTAACAAAGATGGATGCTGTAAAAACTGCTGTCGATGCTTATGCACAGGAAATTCTGGATAACGATAATCAGGAAATTGCAGGTCTTTATTATGATAAATCTGCAAGAGAAATAACTAAAACAGCCTCAACAACAACTGTACCTCTGACTTATGGAAGAATTATACAGGATTCAGCGCTTTATCGCGGCGGCTTATTAAGTTATATGGGTTCTTATACATGGCTTTTTGAGTTTGGAGCCGTTTTAGATAACTCTTACAACCTTGCAACAAAACTCACTGTCGGAGAAACAACCTATACTTGGCCTGACCTTGCCGACAAGGTGCTTAATGTTGCAGCAGCCCTTGATGACTGTATCATCGCAAGCTGGCGTGACGGCAATCTGAGTTCTGGACTTTATTACAATTATTACCCACAATATAGTACATCTAAGACACGTTCTGGTATTTTGGAGAGTGGCTTCTACGGTCTTTCAATCTCAGGCGGTACTGTTGAAATGTCTGTATCCGGTTCTAATGCGACCCTTCTTCCGGAAAAAAATCCTGACTGGTACAAAACTGAACTTGCTTTCGGTAAGGATTCCAAGTGGGGAGACCTTCTTGAATACTGGTTCGGAGATAACTAATGAAATTGCTTTTGACCGCTTTGTGTGCCGGCCTACTTTTTGCAGGCTGCGCATCACAAAAAAACAGTGTTAAACAAAGTGAACAGCAGAATGCAGCAGGAAAAGAGGCAGGTCAAACGCTTACACAGCCTGCTTCTTTGCCGGGCCGCGCTTTTAATCATTCTTTCTTAAACGAAAGCCATGTCGGACAGACAGTCACCGTAAGCGGGCTGCTTCAAAAAACCGGTACAGGCTTTAAGTTGACCGAAGATTACAAAATGCGCTCGGCAGTTACTTTTATTCTGACTGTTGATGATAGGGATGAAGCCCTTAATAAGGCTCTCCTTTCCCGGCTTGAATCTGAATGTTCCGTAACAGGCACTCTGACCGAAGCCTCATCAAAGTGGACAAAAAAACTTACAGTCACCTCTGTAAATTAAAACAAGACCTGCCCGCACGGGCAGGTTTTTTCTTGTCCAAACGTCTAAAACACATTACTATTCACCTATGAATATCTGTCTGTTTACAACTGACGAACTTAACCAGCCTCTTTCTAAAAAAGATGAACGCGCCGAACACATCGTAA
>JAILFZ010000144.1 GCA_024697295.1 Treponema sp. | reverse complement strand
TATCGTACTTTTGAATTATAAGCTGTCCGCCTGAAGGATTTTCTTTTTCTTTCCAGAATCTGTAAAAGGCTTCAAGCTGCTCTTCGTTTTGATTCATGCGGGTAAACTGAGGATAAACGTTTCCCTTAAAATATTTCTGCAAAAGTCCGACAGAAGAAACCGCCTTGGAAAACTCAGTAGCACCGAGGCCGTTGATTTTCTGATACATTTCGCTGTATGCAGCATCAAGCTGGATTATCCAGTAGACACGTTCTGAATTATCACTGAGGGCCTTTGCAATTTCTTCAGTCATTAAAAGTCCGTCGCCTTCAACAAGGAGAGAAAGTCCCGGATACGAAAGAACTTCTTTTGCCATGTCCAGGAAGGCCGGATTCAAAAGGGCTTCGCCAAAACAACTCAAACTTACGACGGCGCTTTCTGAAAAACCGCTTATTTTCTTTACCAGTTTCTTAAAGTCTTCGAGCTTCATCTGTGGAAGGGTTTTTCCTGCAAAAAGTTTGTCGTATGGATTGTACAGAGATTTTGTGTTGTATAAAGGAGAAATCTGGATATTGTAATAATGAGGAACAGTTTTTAATGCTCCGCAAGTTTTTGAAGCCATATCACTGAATTCAACAGGATCAAGATTTGAGTCTGCTGTAATTTTTTTAGCTTTTGCCGCATCAAAAACGTTTTTACAAAGCAAAAGTCCTGCCTTTGAAGACGATTCAAATTCAAAACGGAACATGCGGTAATCTTTTGGAGCAAGGATTGTTTCGATTTCAAACGAATTGATGTCGCCGCTCATCACAGAAAATACGGCGTCACGCGGGCATCTTCCGGCAAGAAGATTATTTTCGTTATTTTTTGCAAGTTCACTTAAAATCTGAGCTACGCCACGGTCGATGAGTTCTGGAGTCAAGCCGTAAGGATAACCGTCTGCAAAAGTGTACTCGGCCTTATATTCTTCGTGAGTTTTTTTAAGCTCTCCGGTGAGCTTTGAACTTAAAAAAGGACAGTCCGCCCAGCTGAAAAGCGCGTAATCTGCCTTGTATTCAGCGCACAAAACTGCAATCTGTTCAATTAATACGGCACTGGACCACGCATCTTTTGTAACTGTCGCAACCTGCGCTTTTTGGGAGTTTGCGTTTATGCGTTCAATTATTTTTTCAGATGCCTCTGTTGAATTCAACAGGACAACAGTTTTTACGCTGTTTTTCTGGGAAAGAGCCCATTCAAGACTAAGATCAAACGCACATTTACCGTCAAAAACATTCTCGAGTAAATGCATGCCGTCAACCATACCTGCAAAAAGAATAACTAAATTTTTCATCTTTTTATTATCGGCTCCGTAATTGAACAATATAAACCGATTGTATAAAATCAATCTGTAGTTATGTCACAAAGTTCATTGGTTTCGGACACAGTTTTTACAGTATCAAATCTCACAACTGCGGTAAAAGACCTTCTTGAAGGAACTTTTACAAACATCACGCTCGAAGGCGAAATTTCAAACTACAGACCTAATTCAACCGGTCACTTATACTTTACATTAAAAGACGAACAATCGCAAATCAGTGCCGTAATGTTCCGCACACGCGCCGCATATCTCAATTTTGTACCAAAAGACGGAATGAAGGTCCGCTGTACAGGCACAATCACAGTTTATGTCCCGCGCGGAAACTATCAGATTAACATTACAAAGATGGAAATCTGCGGCGCCGGAAACATTTTACAGATTCTTGAAGAACGGAAAAAACGCCTTTTTGCAGAAGGCCTGTTTGACGAATCCCGCAAAGTAAAAATTCCTGTATTTCCAAAAACCATCGGAGTTGTTACGAGTTCCACAGGGGCGGCCTTAAGAGATATTTTACAGATTACAAAACGCCGTAACCCGACTGTAAATGTTGTAGTTCTTCCGGCAGTTGTCCAGGGGGAACAGGCGGCACCATCAATTGCAAGACAAATCAAGGTCGCAAATGAATTCAACATGTGCGACACGCTGATTGTCGGCCGTGGAGGAGGTTCGCTCGAAGACCTTCTTCCGTTCAGCGAAGAAATCGTTGTACGTGCAGTGGCAGAAAGTAAAATTCCGGTCATAAGCGCCGTAGGACACGAAATTGACTGGGCAATCTGCGACTACGCAGCAGATTACCGCGCACCTACTCCGTCTGCGGCAGCCGAATGTGCAGTTCCGCAGCTTATGGACATCAAAAATGACCTTAATTATTATCAGGAGCAGCTGTACCAGACAATAAAACAAAAAACAGAAAAAATGCATTACCTGATAAACAGTTTTCAGCCGGAAGCGATGGAAACGCGATTCCGCGGAATCTACGAGCCGCTTTCCATGCGCTACGAAAATGCAAAACTGGCCTTGAGCGAAAACATTGCGCAGAAAATCAAGGACATAAAACAGCAGATTCAGCAGCATGCATCGGTTCTGGAAAATGCAAGCCCTTCAACAATTTTTGCCCGCGGATACTCGATGGTAAAAAATGCAGAAGGAAAAATCATCCGCTCAAACAGCGACGTAAAAGCGGGAGAAATACTGGAAATAACACCTGCCGAGGGACTTATCCACGCTCAGGTAATTCAATAAAAAAAAGATTTGGGGGAATTAAATGACTTTTGAAGAAAACCTTGCAAAACTCGAACAATTATCAAACGACATAAAACGAACTGACATTTCGCTCGAAGATGCCCTTAAGGATTTTGAAGAAGGCATCAAACTCGCAAAAACTCTCGAAGTTGATTTGCAGAAAATCGAAGGCAAAATTCAAATTCTCATGAACCAGCCTGCAAGCGCAAAAGAAAGTCCTTCTGGCAAAGCAGTTGAACCTGAACTTGATCTGTTTACCGCCGCAAATTCTGAAACCGGCAGTTCAGGTGCACCAAATCAGGGATTGAGACAAGACAGCTGAAATGAGCCAGGCTAAAACTCATCGTCCCGTAAAAACACTTAGTCCTGAAGTTGCAAGAAAAATTGCCGCTGGAGAAGTCATCGACCGTCCTAACGCAATTGTCCGCGAACTTCTTGATAATGCTGTGGACAGCGGGGCTGATTCAATAAATGTAGAAATCTCAGGCGGCGGAATCAACCAGATCCGCATCAGCGACAACGGCTGGGGCATGACAAAGGAAGATCTTCAAAACTGTGCACGGCCTCATGCAACAAGCAAAATTGAACAGGCAAGCGATCTGATGAACCTGTCAACCCTCGGCTTCCGCGGAGAAGCCCTTGCTTCGATTGCAGCCGTAAGCCGTCTTACAATTGCGTCGGGCACATGGAAAATGAGCGCTTCAATCACTCAGGACCATATTCTCGAACAAACCGCACCGGTTCAAAACGGAAAGGGAACAATCGTTACAAGCGAAGGCCTCTTTGAAAACTTTCCGGCACGCCGTGTCTTTTTAAAACGTCCGGCCTCAGAAAACCTGATGTGCCGCGAAACTTTTGTAGAAAAAGCACTCGCCCGCCCCGACATTTCGTTCCGTCTTACAGTCGACGGACAGCTGCGCTTAAACCTTCCTCAGACAGAAAATATTATTGAACGCTTTTGCGACGCCCTTGAATTAAAAGAAAGCCCGCAGTTATTTTCTTTGTTAAAGCAGTCAGGCTCAAACTGGAGTTTTGAACTTGTAATCGGTGAACCGTCAGTTTACCGCAATGACCGCAAATACATCTTTGTTTATGTAAACGGAAGGCGCGTCCAGGAATATTCTCTTTTACAGGCAATTGAATACGGCTGCCAGGGATTCTTTCCGAACGGAACTCATCCGGTAGCAGCAGTTTTTGTTCAGATGGATCCGTCGCAGGTAGATTTTAATATTCACCCGGCCAAAAAAGAGGTCCGCTTCAAGGACTCGTCAGAGCTGCACCACGGAATAAGTTCAACAGTAACAGGCCACTTCCGCGCACTTGGAATAAAATCATCAAGAGACGAAGAAAATTATCAGAAAGAACTTTTACAGGAAGAAAGAGTAAGCGGATTTGATTTTGGTTCAATTCCACCGGTTAAAATCGAAGAAGAAAAACCGCGCGCCCCGTTTGGCGGAAGTTTCGGCGGGAGTTTTGGCGGATTTGGCCCCGGAATTTCAGGCGGATTTGGCACAGGAAGCTCAGGTTCACTCCGCTCAAAGTTTTTAGATTACGAAAAAACACCCCAGCCAAAAAATCTTTCAAGCCTCGTAGAACAGGCGCTCAGTTCCGGCAATCCGGTTATAAACGAATCGAAAAACGCAGGTCAACCTGAACAATTCAATAAAAAAGACAGCGACGGCTTTATTTTTCTCGGAACCGCCCTCGACTGCTTTTTACTTGCTCAGATGGACGACACGATTTACTTTATCGACCAGCACGCAGCCCACGAACGCATTCTGTTTGACAGGCTCATGGCAGGACCTGCAGAAACCCAGTCCCTTTTGATTCCCTTTGAAATTCAAACCGAAAAAGAAGACGAACAGAGACTTATTGAATCCCTGCCGCTTTTAAAAAAGCACGGTTTTGAAGGAAAAAGCCTCGGCGACGGCAAATTTGAGTTTTCTACGGTTCCATCACGGTGCACCAGCACTCAGCAGGAACTTGAAGAAGCGATTTTGAAAAATATGGAAAGTCCGGAAAAGATTCTTTATTCAGTGCTTGCAATGACTGCCTGCAAGGCGGCCATCAAGGACGGAAACATTCTCGACCGCGATGCCGCAGCCTCTCTTGCAAAAAAAGCGCTCAGCCTGAGCGACCCGCACTGCCCTCACGGGCGGCCTGTCTGGACAGTTCTCACAAAAGAGCAGCTCTTTGCCCGTGTCCGCCGGACCCGCTAGCTACAGATATTATTTTGAAAGCAGAAATTCTACGCGCCTGTTGTATTCTTTGTTTTCTGTTTTACCGTCACCGTTTTGTGCGATAAGACGGTTCTGAGGTATACCGCGCTTTAAGAGGAATTTTTCAACTGATTTTGCACGGTTCAGGGCGAGGACTTTTTCTTCTTTTGTCCATTCCTCCCCGTCAGGGTTTACGTAGCCTATAATTGTAACCTTGTACTGCTCATAATTTTCGTCAATCAGAATATTGTAAACGGTTTCGAGAGTTTCGTTGTTCCTGCTGTTATTTACCAGTTCAGAACTGTTAATCTTGAACGACAATGTTGGAATTGCAATATCGATTGTTCCGTCATCATTTGCAAAAACTTCAACTTTTTTTGCAACTTCAGCCGGTCTTGCAGAACGTTTTACGCTGATTTTCCCTTTCGATGTTGCACTCTGGTCATAAGAATCCTTAACCGTCACCGAATATTCAAGCCTGTCGTTTTCTTTTACAAAGGTTCCGTCAGAAGTTTTTCCGTCCCATTCAAGTTTTTCAGGTTTTCCTTCTCCGCTTTTTGAATGGATAAGCTTACTGTCCTTCTTAACTTCAAAATTCCATTTTACGACATTTTCAACCGATTCAGGATTGATGTCGATTTTCAAAACATCGTCTACACCGTCCCCGTCCGGAGAAAAATCTTCAGGCGATACATTGATCTTAAGCGGCGGAATCGAGGTTGCACATGCAAAACTCTTGCCGGAAGCCGAAACAGAACCGCCTGTTTTATATTGAATTGTCATTCTCGGGGTAAACTTTCCTTCAATTAGGGTTCCGTTTTCATCCTTTCCGTCCCAGGCCAGCTGTGAATTAAACTTTTTACCCTTCATCGTCTTAACGACATTTCCGTATTCATCTACGATTTCAAACACGTATGATGAAACATTCTTGCTGTCAGTTGCGCTGATTGTAAACGTTTCTCTTCTGAGTTTTACATTTTCCGCATTTGGAGAAAATCCCTGACTGTTATTAAGGATGGAAAGCTTGCCTGCGCTCAGGGTATAAACTGCGTCAGGAACATCCTTCAATTCATCCCCTACTTCTTCGAGACTTGTTTTTTCTTCGGCAACTTTTTCGCC
>JAILFZ010000131.1 GCA_024697295.1 Treponema sp. | reverse complement strand
TCCATCATTTCCATAACCTGAATGTTGGCTCCACCGTGGCGCCTTCCCTTGAGGGAACCTACAGCGGCACCAATTGCAGAATATGTATCTGTATCGGCAGAACTAACTACGTGAACCGTAAGGGAAGAGTTGTTACCGCCGCCGTGCTCGGCGTGGAGAACGAGTGCAAGGTCAAGAAGTTTTGCTTCATCATCAGTAAAAGCCTTGTTGTTGCGGATCAGGCGCAAAAAGTTTTCTGCAGTTGAAAGTTCAGGAAGAGGATTATGAATATACATTGACTTGTAGTCGTAGTAGCGGCGCTTTGCCTGATAGCCGTAAGCGGCAAGTGTAGAAAATCGTGAAATCAATTGAATGCACTGGCGGAGAACATTGCTCAAAGAGCGGTCTTCAGGGTCGTCATCGTATGAGTAGGAAGCCAGGACACCGCGTGCAAGCTTGTTCATGATGTCGGCAGAAGGTGCCTTCATAATCATGTCTTCGGTAAAGTTTGGAGGCAGATTACGCAGCGACCCCAGCAGTTCATTGAATTCGTCAAGTTCATCCTGGGTCGGCAGCTTTCCAAAAAGAAGAAGGTAGGCGCACTGTTCGTAGCCAAACTGATTGTGTTTTTCTGCATCTGCAATCAGGTCTGCAACATCATATCCGCGGTACAATAGTTTTCCGGGAATTGCAATTTTCTTATCGTTTTCTACTTTGTAGCCTACAACATCACCAACGCTTGTAAGTCCTACAAGAACACCGGTTCCGTTTGCGTTACGAAGTCCGCGCTTTACATCGTACTTTGTATACAATTCATTTGATATAGGGTCATTGGCCTGAGCGATTTTTGCGAGTTTAGCTACTATCTTTTTATCGTTGATTTTCTTAGTATTTCTGATCGGATCCTCAAAATCGCTATATGACATGTGCGGTACCTCGTATGCATCGGTTTTGCATAAATATGCAACAACACGATTTAATTTTTATAATTATACATTTTTACGTATACTAATGCAACTGCCTGCATGTCTAAAAAATACGTTCAGGCTAAAGCCCCTGAGTTCCCTAATACTTGTTTTGATAGTCTCAAAGTGGTACTATATTTGAATATGAAAACAGAACTTATTAAGGATATTCTTACATCCGCTCCGGACGGCCGTACAGTAACCGTATGCGGCTGGGTGCGCACAGTGCGCGATTCAAAAAACCTTGTATTTATTCAGGTAAATGACGGTTCATGCTTTGCATCAATTCAATTGACCTTTGACCGCTCAAATCCGGCCAAACCGGAAAATTCAAATAATATCGAAGACGCCCTCAAAAATATTTCTACAGGAGCATCTTTAAAGGCAACAGGTAAACTTATCGAGTCCCCTGCAAGCGGACAGAGCGTAGAAGTAAATCTCGAAACTCTTGTCGTTCTTGGAAAGTGTCCTTCTGACTACCCTATCCAGAAAAAAGCCGCCTCAATGGAATTCCTTCGCGAAAACGCACACCTTCGTGCACGCACAAATACATTTGGCGCAGTTTTCCGCATGAGGAGCCAGATGGCTTTTGCCCTTCACTCATTCTTCCAGGAAAGAGGATTTTACTATATCAACACTCCGGAAATCACCTGTTCGGACTGTGAAGGTGCCGGAGAAATGTTCCAGATTACAACACTTTCTCTGGACAAACTTGCCGAAATCGCTGTTGAAAAAGGCGCAAACGGCATGAAAAAAGAAGACGCGCACAAACTCGTAAATTACAGCAAAGACTTCTTTGGAAAGCAGGCTTCGCTTACAGTTTCGGGACAGCTTGAAGCAGAAACCCTTGCAACAGCACTCGGACGCGTTTACACCTTTGGCCCGACTTTCCGTGCAGAAAACTCAAACACAACCCGCCACCTTGCAGAATTCTGGATGTGTGAACCTGAAATGGCCTTCTTTGATCTTGAAGACGACATGGATATTCAGGAAGAATTTATCAAATACCTTCTCAACTGGGCTTTGACAAAATGTTCTGCAGATATGGAATTCTTCAACAAGAGAATCCAGCCGGGCGTAATCGACACACTGCGCCACGTTGTAGAAACACCTTTCAAGCGGGTTTCTTACACGGAGGCCGTTGCAGAACTTGAAAAGCACGCTGACGAATTTGAATTCAAACCATACTGGGGATGCGACCTTGCCACAGAACACGAACGCTATCTTACAGAAAAAATCTATAAGTGCCCTGTTATGGTTTACAACTATCCAAAAGAAATCAAAGCCTTCTACATGAAGCTCAACGACGACGGAAAAACCGTAAAAGCCGTAGACGTTCTTGTACCGGGCCTTGGAGAAATCATCGGCGGTTCTGAACGCGAAGAAGATTACGACAAACTTCTTAACCGCATTAAAGAACTCGGCCTCAAACCAGAAGACTACAGCTGGTACCTCGACTTGAGAAAGTTTGGTACAGTTCCGCACTCAGGATTCGGCCTCGGATTTGAACGCCTTCTTCTTTATGTAACAGGAATGCAGAATATCCGTGATGTAATTCCTTATCCACGCGCTCCAAAATTAGCAGACTTCTAATACGGACGAATTGAGGAAATTGAAAAAGCGACGGGCACTTACAAACATAACCGTTTCTCAAGGATTATTTCTTACGATAAAGTTCTTTTTGCAGAACGGTTTGTTTTCTTATGCAAGTGCCTGCTCTTTTGACTTTTTATTTTCTTTTATCCCGATACTGATGATGATTGTTTCTGTCCTGGTGCGAATCCTTCATGCCTCGCCGGAAACAATTCAGTCGATTTTTAATGTGGT
>JAILFZ010000021.1 GCA_024697295.1 Treponema sp. | reverse complement strand
CGATCTGGTTCCTACAGAAGTTGCTGCCTGCGCTGCAAAAAATCAGATTCCAACAATTGAATTTGACCATCTGAATTCACAGGCAAGAGAAGCCTGCGGACCATACGGTTTTGACCTTCTTGTTTCTTTTGACTACGGCCGTATTTTTGGACCAAAATTCTTAAGTCTGTTTAAGTTTGGAGGAATCAACCTTCACCCGTCAGCCCTTCCTAAGTACCGCGGCTGTACTCCGGTACCTGCGGCAATTTTGAACGGAGACAAAGAACTGGGAGTTTGTGTTCAGACACTGGCGCTGAAAACTGACGAAGGAAACATTCTGGCTCAGGATAAAATTCAACTGGATGGAAGTGAAACAACCCTTTCCCTGATGGACGGCGATAAGAATTCTAGCCCGGTAACAAAAACCGGAGCACAGCTTCTGCTTAAAGTGATTGAATCCATCGCGTCTGAGGGTAAAATTCCTGAAGGTGCAGAACAGAAAGGCGAACCGAGCTACACTCCGTTTATCAAAAAAGAAGACGGAATCATCAACTGGAACGAAACTGCGGATCTTATCGTCAGAAAAATCCGCGCATATACCCCGTGGCCGCTTGCTTCAACAGTGAGTGGTGACAAAAAGCTTTTGATATTGAAGGGAGAGCCTTCAGATCTGCCGGCAGGAACGACTGGTGCAAAAGACGCTGAGCCTGGGACCGTCCTTGCCTTTGACAAGTCAAAAGGAATCCAGATTGCCTGCGGCAGCGGAACAAGCCTTTTTGTAAAGCAGCTTCAGTGGCAGGGAAAAAATCCCCTGGACCACAAATCGTTTATGAACGGGGCGCGGGACTTTATCGGAAGCCGACTTGGTGATAATATAAACTAAATTCTACAAAGGAATAGATTATGAAATTCAACTTTAACCTAAAAGCATTTTTGGCAAAAACCCGGGACAAAATCCGCAACTTTAACATTCAGGATTGCCGCGTAAGTTTTGTAAAAGGAATGCAGAGCCTGCAGTCAAGCGGACGCGCTCTTTTTGTAACAATTATTCTTGCAATGGCACTGATGCTTCTGGTTTGTCTTGCAGTATTCTTTGCAACTGTAAAAGGTCCGGAAAAAGTTCTTGTTCCACAGCTGGAAGGCAAGGAACTTACCCAGGCCCTGATGGAAATGCAGGTTAAAGAGCTTTATCCGAAAATCCAGCTCAGATACAGCGAAGAAGAATCAGGCACAATTCTTTCGCAGAATCCTGATTCAGGTTCGATCGTAAAGGCCGGAACCCGCGTAAATCTTACAGTAAGCCGTGGTGCCGTTGTAAGCGAAGTCGGCGAATACGTAGGCCTTAAATATGATGACGTAAAACTTGATCTGACTACAATGTTTACAGGTTCTTCACGTGCATTGATTGTTTTGAATGAACCTGTTTATAAGGCAGACCTTTCTGATGCAGGCACAATCCTTGAACAGGACCCGCCTGCAGGAACAAAGATTTCTGATCCAGTAAAGGTTCAGCTGGTTGTAAGCCGCGGACCTAGTTTTGAAAACACACGCGTTCCACGCTATGTTGGAAAAACACTTAATGAAATGCTTTCATTGCTGCCTTCAACAAAACTTGTATTCGACTTTAAAGCTCACAAGGCTTCTAAAGACGAAAAAGAAGGAACAATCGTACGCCAGCAGGAAATTACAGAAGAATTTGTTCCGAACTATAGCCGCGTAGAAGTTGAATTTGCCATGCCTGTAAAGAGCGAAGACGGTCTTGTATACGGTATTTTTGAAACATCACTCCCTGACTATCCGTATCCTGTAAGCATGACTGTGGAAGCTGTCCAGAAAGACGGCCTCCGCTTTAACATGGCAACTCTTGACCATACAGGCGGTTCATTCAGCATTCCATACGCTGTAGAAAGCGGCACTGAACTTATTCTGCGCGTTGCAGAAAAAGAAGCCCGCAGAATGACCGTTAACTGATTTAAATTTTAAGAATGCCGCGCCGCTAACGCGGTGTTTATAAGGAAGCGTGCAAAAAAATACGTCCTTGTACTTTTTTGCACATGCAGATTTTGCCGTTGGCAAAACTGCGGTTCGCTGCTTCCATGCAGCGCCGCTAACGCGGTGTTTATAAGGAATAAAAAATGGCCCGACCTTTAGTTTGTATTTGTCTCACCGGAAAAACTCTTGCAGAAGATGTTGAAATTGCAAAAAAATATCGTGACTTTATCGACCTTGTTGAATTGCGCGTAGACTTTCTGGAGCAGGATGAGCGCCTTAAAATCCGCGACTTTCCGTCGATGATTGATGTGCCGGCCATTTTGACTATCCGCCGCCGTATTGACGGAGGTGTCTACATGGAAGGCGAGTCATCAAGAACAATGCTTTTTGCGCGCGGACTTGCCTTTGCGGATTCTGATCCGACAAAAAACTTTGCGTACGTTGACTTTGAAGAAGACTTTCATGTGCCAAGCCTGGAAGATGCAGCACAGGCTTTTGGAACAAAAATTATCCGTTCATACCACAATATGAAGGACCCGGTACACGACATTGTTAAAAAGTTTAACGAAATGCGTACTACCGGTTTTGAAATTCCAAAGATTGCCTTTATGCCGCACACTTTGAGCGATGTAACAAAAGTTTTTAAGGATGCCGAAACTATGGCCGGAACACAGCAGATTTTGTGTGCCATGGGACCGCTCGGTCTTCCGACACGCGTTTTGAGCGAAAAACTCCATTCATATCTGACTTACACAAGCCCGACGGAACTTTTAGGAAACCTTCTTGCAATCGGTCACACTGACCCGATTACACTTTCCAAAATGTACAGATTCCAGCAGATTAACGACCAGACAAAGATTTTCGGTATTACAGGATTTCCGCTGACTGTTACATCGAGCCCGGAACTTCATAACACTTCTTTTGCAGAAAACAAAATGAACGCAGTCTATGTTCCGTTCAAATCAGAAACAATTGAAGACGCACTTTCTTTTGCAGAAACTCTCGACATCAAGGGATTTTCTGTAACAATTCCGCACAAAGAGACTGTAATTCCACTTTTGAGAAGAATTGACGCGCGTGCCGAAGATATCGGTGCCTGCAATACAGTCATCAGGGACGGAGACGCCTGGAAGGGGTACAACACTGACGCAATCGGTTTTGAAAAAGCCCTCCTTGAGTTTACCGGCCTTAAAAATTTAAAGCACAAAAAAGTAGCAATTCTCGGAGCCGGCGGTGCAAGCCGTGCAATTGCCTGGGTAATAAAAAGTCTCGGCGCAAAGGCCTGTGTATTCAACAGGACTTTGTCCAGGGCAAGGCTTATCGCCGAAAAATATGGTTTTGAATACGCAACCCTCGGGCCTGAGTCACTGGAAAAACTTAAAAAATACTCGGACATCTTTGTTCAGACAACTTCTAAGGGAATGGGTTCAACAGAGCAGTCAAATCAGGAAAACGACCCGATCTGGTTCTACGACTTCAGGGGAAACGAATTTATTTACGATATAGTTTATTCGCCGGAAGTAACTCCGATTATGGCAAGGGCCGACGCTGCAGGCTGTAAGGTTTGCAACGGTACGAGCATGCTCAGGTATCAGGGCGATGCCCAGTTTGAACTATTTAAGCAGCTTGTTTAAGCGAAGGTCGTTCTGTCTCCAGTTTTTGTCCACTTTAACCTGCAGGTCCAGATCGATTTTGTAATCAAAAATCTTACGGAGCTGTTTGATTGATTCAACCCGGATTGTTTTTATCATCGATGCTCCCTTTCCGATTACAATGCCTTTCTGACTTTCTTTTTCTACGCAGATGAATGCGCGGCACCACATCTTGTTTGGTGTCTTCATTTCCATGTCTGCGATTTGAATATAAAGGCAGTGAGGAATTTCATCTTCGAGGCGGTTGATTGCCTGTTCGCGGATAACTTCTGCAATTCTGAAGTCAACTTCCTGATCAGTATAAAATTCTTCAGGATAGAGGTGAGGCCCAACCGGCGCAAGGTCATAGATTGCGCGCAGAACCTCGTTGATTCCCTTGTCTTCTTTTGCACTTACGTCGATTATTTTTGCGCCTTCCAGGTCAGGCAGTTCTTTTTTAAGAAAGTTTCTTACTTCCTGCGGGCGGGAGTTTTTCTGGTCAATTTTATTTACGGCAACGACAATTTTTTTCTGGTGATCTTTGAGAAGGGCCGTGATAAGGGACTCTTCGCTTCCGCACACCTTTGTTGAATCGACAACGTACAGAACTGCATCCGCGCTCAAAAGCTGGTCTGCAACGATTGTGCGCATTTTAAGGTTCATCTTTTTTTCTGATTCGTGGTAACCCGGTGTATCAACAAAAACAATCTGTCCGAGGGAAGTGTTTACGATTCCCCTGATGGCGTTGCGTGTTGTCTGAGGCATTTCGCTGACGATACTGATTTTTTCGCCGGAGGCAGTGTTTAAAAAGGTGGATTTACCGGCAGAAGGACGGCCAATAATTGTTACGAG
>JAILFZ010000204.1 GCA_024697295.1 Treponema sp. | reverse complement strand
TTCCAGCATCACACAACATGGAAAGCTTCCGGTCACGTTGATCACTTCTCAGATCCAATGGTTGACTGTCTTGAATGTAATGCACGTCATCGTGCTGATAAATTGATTGAAGATTTTGTTGCCGCTAATCCGGACAAAGATCCTGGAAAACCGGTAGACACTATGAGCCACGAAGAAATGAAGGCTTATATCGATGCAAATATCAACTGTCCTACATGTGGTTCAAAGAACCGCAAATATACGGCAGTCCGCGAATTCAACCTTATGTTCAAAACTTATCAGGGCCCGATTGCAGACGAAAGTCACCTGATTTACCTCCGTCCGGAAACCTGTCAGGGTATCTTTACTGACTTTAAGAACATCGTTCAGTCAAACCGCATGAAGGTTCCTTTTGGTGTAGCTCAGGTTGGTAAATCCTTCCGCAACGAAATCATTTTCAAAAACTTCATTTTCCGCACCTGCGAATTTGAACAGATGGAAATGGAATATTTCTGCAAACCTGGTACAGAAGACGAAACTTTTGACCGCTGGAGAAAAGACCGCTGGGCATTCTACCTCAAATACGGTATTGCAGAAAAGAACCTCAAGTGGCATCACCACGACAAACTCGCTCACTACGCAAAAGACGCATACGACGTTACATACAACTTCCCGATCGGATTTGAAGAAGTAGAAGGTATTCACAGCCGTACAGACTTTGACTTGAGCCAGCATATGGAATATTCAAAAAAGGATATGTCATATATGGATCAGGAAGACGGAAACAAAAAATATGTTCCATACGTAATCGAAACATCTGCTGGTCTTAACCGCAACTTCCTCATGTTCCTCTGCGAAGCATATGAAGAACAGAACGTAGCTAAACCTGGTGAACCTGAAGATTACCGCACTGTATTGCACCTTGACCCTCGTCTTGCACCAATCACAGTTGCAGTTCTTCCATTGATGAAGAAAGACGGTCTTGCCGAAAAAGCAAAAGAAATCCAGCATCTTCTCAAGGAAGACTTTGTTACTGATTACGACGTATCCGGTACTGTTGGCAAGCGTTATCGCCGCCAGGACGAAGTTGGTACTCCATTCTGTGTAACAGTTGACTATGACACACTCGACAAGGATTCTCCAAACTTTGATTCAGTAACTGTACGTTTCAGAGATTCAATGGAACAGGATCGTGTAAAACTTTCTGACCTTCACACATTCCTGTTTAATGCAATTAAATCTTACAAACCGGTAGAAAAGAAATAAACCGGATGGATTACGTTGCTCTTGGCAAATCCAACCTTCTCGTAAGCCGTACTGCCCTCGGCGCCATGGCTCTCGCAAATGTGAGCGATGACGAAGAGGCAGCAAAGATTATCAGCACGGCTTACGAGGGAGGAGTAAACTTTTTTGATACCGCACGGTCTTCAGAAGAAAGCGAGCGTCGTCTTGGAAACGCGCTTCATGGAACAATCCGGAAAGATATCTATGTTGCAACCAAAACCCGCGCCCGCAGTGCTTCTGAAATCGAAATGGATATTGATAAAAGCCTTACCGCGCTCAAAACAGACTATATAGACCTGTATCAGCTGGACAACCCGGCTTTTCTGCCTGTAATGGACGGTGACGACGGCGTTGTAAGAAAACTGCTTGAGCTAAAAAAATCTTCAGTAATTCATCACTTTGGTGTATGTACAGAAAGTTTTGAAATAGCCAGGGACGTGTTGAATTCAGACGTGCCCTGGGAAACCCTCCAATACCCTTTTAACATTCTCTGCTCAGAAGAAATCCAGGAACTTGTATTTGACTGCCGCGAAAAAGATGTAGGCTTTATTGCCATGCAGCCTCTTTGTGGTGGAATTATCACTGACATTCCGTTGTCGATTGGATTTTTTAATCAGTACGATTATGCGGTACCTGTATGGGGTGCTCACAGCCAGGAAGAGCTTCAGCAGATTATGTACTTTGCAGAAAATCCGCCTGTAGTTGATGATAAATTCAACGAAGAAATCGAAAAAACGCGGGCCTTCTTTAACTAAATCTTATTTATTGATGTTGAACTGCTTTAAGATGTCTGCCGCTTCTGCCTTGTTGAGGACGCGGACAATTCTCATTGTGCCGTTATCAGTCTGAACTGTTTTTGGACCGCCTGTTTCGTCAGTTTCGCCCAGAATCTGTACAACAGGGTTGCGCGGGTCTGACGGGTTAACGTCTGTAACCTGAGCGATTTTACCGTTCTGAAGGTAAACGTAGGCTCCGATAGGAAAGAGAGAAAGGGAATAGAGAAGGGCTTTGATAACAGTGTCGTCAAACTGTTTGCCTTCGTTCTTTAATACTTCAATCATTGCATCGTAAGTTGAACGTGCTTCCTTGAACATGCGTGGAGCGGTAATTGCTTCAAAAGAACATGCAACTGCGATGATTTTTGCGTACAGGGAGATTTTGTTTCCTGTGAGTTTACGCGGATATCCGGTTCCGTTTTCGCGTTCGTGGTGTTCAAGGACTCCGAGCTGAACGGCGAGCGGAAAATCGTTTTCTTTTACAATGTTAAAGCTGATAACCGGATGTGTTGCAAGTTTTGCGCGTTCCGGTGCAGAAAGGCGTTTACCTGTCATGTAGAGCTGAGGAGGAAGGCGAATCTGGCCGATTTCGTGCAGAATACAGGTAACACCAAGTTCAATCAGTTTGGTAAGCGGCATGCGCAGCTGGAGACCGATTACAATTGCGGTAACTGTTGAACGCATACTGTGACTTACGATAAAGTTTTTATTTGCGGCTTCCAGAGTAGGTGTAATTCTGAGAACGTAGCGGCGGTTATCTTTAATGAATATACACAAATCTTTTACAGTGTTGGAAAGTTCCTGGTAATCGAGAACTTTGTGAGTTGCGTAATGAGTGTAAACGGCCGTGATGTAGTTCATATATTCGTTATAAACGGTCTGAACTACGCTCATACGTGATTTTTCGTTATTTGCTAAATCCTGATGTGCTTCTTCGAGGGCTTTTTTTACATTGTCGCCCATTACAGGCTTTTTGGGATCATTTGCAGTTGGATCTACCTGCTCTATGGAAACCTGTTCAAAATCCTGTGGAGTCGGACTTGCTACAGCTCCGGAACCGATACTTCCGTCAGAATATACAACCTTAAAATCCCATTCCAGAAGAGCCTTTTTAAGCGCATTGTTAAAAGGGCATGTAGGGTTGAGAAGAATAAACTGTTTGTCTAATACAAGTTCCTGGGTAAAAAAAGTATTTTCCTTTAAGGTTGTAACCGGAAAAGAATTCATGAGTCCTCCACTCTTTAATATCGGCAGAAGGGCGCGATTTCATAAGTATTCTGAACTAAAAACAGGCTGTTATTCAAGGTTTTTGAGCGGAATTTGCAAAAATTCAAAAAAAAAGAGAAGAAATCTTACACATTTCCTCTCTTTCTTAACATGGAGAGCCGTTATTTTACGAACGGCGACGCGTCAGTTATTGTAAACAGGGCGTCTGGATGTTTGGGATAGTGACTATCCCACGTCCTGCAATTTAACAAATGACATTTAAATTATCGTCTTACGCGTAAAAATCTTTAGTGCGGTTTTAAAATTTTTTCTGATACTGCTGAATTGCGTCTTTTATCAGGCCATAAATGATTTTTGATTTGATAAAACCTGCTTTTACCGGATCGTCCGGAAGGACCGTCTGTTCCATGATTGAATTCAATTTTTGTTCGGTTGGAAAGACGAGGCTTGCAATATCCTTGAACTGGCTGGTCATAATTGAATTGTCAATTTTTTGTAATTCCTGCGTGTATTGAACTGACTGCTGCGGTGTGAGGAGGGCCTTTTCTGCAGTGCGGATTCCTTTGACAGCGGTATCGTAAAGGCTCTGGATTCCATCCTGAAATTCAATAAAGACTTTATCAAATGCCTTTATTGCATCTTCAGCCGCTTCTGAAGGGGAGTTTAAAAATTCAATTCGTTTTTTTTCCTGAACAGGCAGGTCCAGAAGGCTTTGAACGCTTTTGTACGAAAAGCCCGGGATATACAAAGAACTTTTGCTCAGCGAGTATGAGTGAACTTCTTTAAACTGCTGGGTCCTGCTTTCAAACCACCAGGCAAACATCTTCATCTTGTCGTCGGTAAAAAGAGTTTTTCCTTCGTAGTCCCTGTCCAGCTTTTTGCCTGCCTGGAAAAGACTTGTAGAAAGAGCCGTTTCCGCAGGATGTAGTTTCTGAGAGGAAGCATGAGTTTTTTCTTCAAAGGTTGAACCTTTAATGTGGCTCTGTAAAAGCGGGTAGCCCAGGTCAAGTCCCGTGCAGTAAATGTCTGTAAAGCCTGCAAAGCGCGCAAATTCCCAGGCGGTCGTGCTTACAGAACCTCCGGCTCCAAGCTGGCCCTTTGTACCGAGCCGCTTTTCAAAATACTGTCCGAGCGGAAAGAGAGAAGACGTTAAAACGATTTTTTTGCATTCAAAACGGTAAACGGCAGGGTAGGCGGCGCTTTCTGTAATCAAAATGCTCGAAGGACTTTTTAGCCCCGCAATGTGGCGGTAAGCGTAATACTGCGGATCCACCAGAATTATAAAGTCAGGTTCAACGCCGGCCTTGAGCAGGGCGCGCAGGGCTGTGTCTACGGCGATAATTACCGCCCTCTCCTTGATTTTTTTTAAGTGAGGCAGAATTTCGTGGAGGCTTGGACCTGCGCTTATCAGGACTGCAGGCATGTCTTTTGGAGCCCGGTCTTTAAAAATATTAACCCCATCGAGTTCAGCAAAGTATTTGAGGTTTCTGCAGCTGTTGTTGAGCCAGAGGCTGGAAAACTTTTCGAGTGTTGAATTATTTATTTTTACCTTCTGTTTGTTACGTTCGATTAAGGCGTGGATTGATTCAAAATAATTTTTGTTGTGAGATGTCTGCGCCGCATTCTGGATAAAGGCGGCGTGGTTAAAGCCCGTCGTCGATTCAATCAGTTGAATTACACTCTGACTTGGAGCCTGAAGGGCGATAATCAAAGACTTTTGTTTAAAGAGAGCCGTAAAATCGTTATATTTGAGGGCGGCTATAAAATAGTCGGGATCTGGTTCAACAATTATGATTGTGTCTTTTGGGTAAAGTTCTGCCCATTTTAAGGGGGCGTAGCCTAAGCCCATAGAAAAAAAGACTGCACCGTAAGTTTCTGATGTGCGGCTCTGCTTTACGAGGGTTTCTGCTTCGCGTTTTGGAGCGTAACTTGAATGTAAAAATGTTCCGTTTTCTTTTGCGGTTAATTCGAGGGATTTTGAAGGTAAAAGCTCCCAAAAGTCAAAGTCGCATTCGCTGTGGCTGGAAAGACCAAGCTGCTGTACGAGGGCCGGAAAGCGCTGTTCAAAAAGGGTTAGGTTTTTATTCCAGAAAGAGTTCAATTTCCGTGTCCTGTGTGAGCGTTGTGCCGGGCGCCGGTGTCTGGCCTGTAACCCATCCGTCGCCGTTGATTTTGAGTTTAAGTTCCGGTTTGTTTAAAAGCTGTAGAAGGCTTCGTTTTGGAAGACCCGTAAAGTCCGGAACTACTGAGCCGATTTTAATTTCTTCATCCTGTGGAATTGCAATCAGTCCTGAGTGAGCAAGGCTTGCAGCTCCTCCGCGGCTCATTCCGAGGTGGTCGATGATGGCGCTTGCAGCCTGTCCGATTACCGGGGCAACGATACGGCCGGCGTAGGTTTCGCCCTTTGCCTTTTCGATTACGATGTAAAGAATTATTTCCGGATTTTCTACCGGAAAAATTGCGATACAGTTAGAAATAAAGTCTGTCTTACTGTATCCGCCTGTTTTTGGATCTGCCATCTGGGCTGTACCGGTTTTTACACCGATGGAAATATCACCCAGGTTGGCGCGGCTTCCGGTTCCGCTCTGGGCAACGGTTTCCATACAGCTCAAAATGTATTTTGCTGTGTTCTGATGGAGAACCTGGTTTTTAAAGGCCGGAGCGTGTACGTATTCTTCAACTCCACCCATTGTTGTAATTTTTTTAATCAAAGTCAGCTGGACAGGAAAGCCTCCGTTTGCAATTGCTGTAGCCGCCTGAACCATCTGGAGTGCGCTGACGGAGATTTCCTGACCGATTGCGATTGTAGGTTTTGAGCGGGCAGACCAGAGTCTGTCATTTGTGTTACGTACTGCACCTGAAGTTTCGCCCGGGAGTTCTATGCCGGTCTTTGTGCCAAAGCCGAGACTTCTTATGCGTGCAAGAAACTGTTCGCTTTCTATGTGTTCTGACATCTGTGCAAGAGCGTCGTTGCAGGAATATTTAAGAGCGTCGCGGGCTGTAATCCAGCCGTGGTGGTCAAGACAGGTGATACGGATGCGTTCACCTGAGTTTGTGCGTTTTTCGTAAACTCCGTCACAGAGAAAGATGTCCTTGTCGCTGATTGCCTGGCTGTCGTAAAAAGAGGCAATCGAAAAGATTTTAAAAACGGAACCTGGTTCATAACTTTCGGTTGCCGGCCGGTCTTTCATTTCTTCGATGGAAGCCTGTGTGTATTCGTTCAGGTTTGTGGAAGGAAGGCTTATGTATGAAAGAATTTCGCCTGTCTTTGCTTCTGCTGCAATGAGCATGAGGCTTGCGGCCTGTGTATCTTCAATTGCCTTCTGTGCAATTTTTTCGAGCTTAAACTGAAGGTTTGCGTCAATTGTAAGGTAAACGTTTTTGCCCTGAGTTTCGATCGGCCCGTCCGGATTTACCGGAGGCGACAAAGTGTCCTGAAATGTATATTCAATTCCTGCAAGACCTGTACCGTCGTTACCCATGTAGCCGATTACCTGGCTTGCAAGATCTTTTTCCGGATAAATGCGACCCGGGATTCTGTCAAAGCGGACTGCACTGAAAAGAGAGTTTTTGTCGGTTATTTCTTTTAAAGTTTCGTAAGTTTCCTGGTCAATCTTTTTTTTAATGTAGGTAAAAGAACTCGATCTGGAAGAAGTAATCAAAAGTGTTAGTTTTTCTTCCGTGTAGCCGAGCGGACCGGCAAATAGTCTTACAAATTCGGCAAGGTCTTTGATTGAACTTGGTGTTACGCCCACATGATAAAAGTTTGCAGAAACTGCAAGCGGCTTTCCGTTTTTATCTACAATCGAGCCTCGTTGAATTGTGGGAGAAGCTGCCGCCGGTTCAGGGAGTTTTCCAAAGGCGAGGATTGTGTATTTGTAAAAAACAAAAATAGAAAAAGCAATTGCAAGAGCGCATAGAATGAGTACACGATTTTTTTTCAGGTAGCCATTTATTTGCATATTACTTTTCCCAACACATTCCGTACGCTGACAAAACCGTAATCCCTTGAATCCACGGATTTTTCGTAATTATCCCCGATGGCCAGAATATAGCCCTCCGGAACCATAGAACAGTCTTTTAAATTAAAATACTGCTCTTTTGTCAGCGGAATATTTTTATCCCCTATTTTGAGATTATATAACGAATTGACTGAATATTCCAGCGATTGTTTGGAAACTGCGATACAACGCTTTACAACGATTTTGTTGTTGTACATGTAAATTACAATGTCACCTTCTTTTGGCCTGTTCCATTGAATTAAAAGTTTGCTCGAATAGGGAACTGCAATTCCATAGGCAAGGCGGTTTACGGCAATTACGGAGCCGTCTTTTATTGTCCCTTCCATCGATGTACCTGAAACATGCAAAAAGTCGATTACAAAGAGCTTTAAAAAAAGCCCTGTAATCAAACCGATGGAGATTACTTTGATAATTGACTTTGTGGATGATGATATCTGTGTCTGTAACATCTTTTTACTAATATAACGAATTTTGCTCTCCGATAATAGATATATGGAAATAATCAATTACGTGGGAGCGGGCTCAGCCGTTAGACGCCGTTCTCCTTCAAAAAGTTTTTTATTAAAAACAAGAGCCGGATCATTTGATTTTTCGCAGGTAAAAGAGCGCCTGCATTCAGTAAAGTTTGCTTCGATTCCACGGGTACAGCTGCCGGTAATCCGCACACGCCATATCAGTCGAATTTTGATTGCAGCCCTGTTCTGTTCATTCACTTTTATAACAATGTACAGAGCCATCGGTTACTTTCAGAGCTTTGCGGGCCCTGTAAAATTTGCTGACGCAGGCGATACGGAAATTGAATTCCTGAATTCTGCCATGGACAGTTTTGCAATGGACAGAACGGATGTTCAATTTGATGAAAACGGAAACGTTCTTGCTGATGACGGTTCTGTTTTGACAATGTCTTCTCTCGGCATTACAAAGGTTATTTCCTACCAGAATTATAAAGTAAAAAGCGGTGACACCATCAGTTCAATTGCATTGAAGTTCGGACTTACCAATATTTCTACACTTATTTCCGTTAACGATATTGAAAACGTAAGAACCCTGCGTGCAGGACAGAAGCTGCGCATCCCTAATCAGGACGGAATCAGCATTTCTGTTTCCAAGGGACAGAGTTTGACAGGATTGAGTGCAAAATACAACGTAAGCCTTGAAGAAATCCTCGACGCAAACGATTTATCAAGCAGAACTTTAGCTGTCGGTCAGGAACTTTTTATTCCGGGCGCCAAGATGGACTCAGGTTCGCTCCGCAAGGCCATGGGTGAACTATTCAGTTATCCTATCAAGGACCGCTACAGACTTACGTCTTTGTTCGGGCCGCGCGCCGATCCGTTTACAGGTGTCCGTTCAAATCATACAGGCGTTGATATGGCTTGTCCTACAGGAACTCCAATTTATTCTGCAATGAGCGGTAAAGTTGTTTACGTTGGATGGAGCAACATTTTCGGAAATTATGTTATAATCAATCATGGTAACGGCTATCAGTCTTTGTATGGCCATATGTCAAAAACTCTTTGCCGTACAGGTAAAACTGTCGCACAGGGTGCTAAAATCGGTCTTGTAGGGTCCACCGGATATTCAACTGGTCCACATTTACACTTTACTGTTTACAAGAACGGAAAGCTTGTAGATCCTATGACTTTGCTTAAAAGATAGAATATGGAGTTTTACAGAAAGATGAGTACTGTTTGCGTTTGCGGCGGCTGCGGAAGAACAATTGATAATGATTTTATTTACTGTCCATGGTGCGGACAGCCAAAAATGAAAACCGATGAAAAGTCGGCAATAGATGCTGTATTTAAAAATCTTGAACGAAAGCAGGCGGAAGACCGTGTAAGGCGACTTGCCAGTCTTGGAAAAAAACTTGATGACCTGGAGCAGGATTTGAACATTCTTGCTTTGAGTGCGGAGATGGCTAAATGATAAGAGACCTTTTTAATTCAATTAAGAAAAGGGGCCTGACAGCGGTTGTTTTTTGTGCAGCCGCTTTTTGTGTTTACGCAGAAGTTTCTTTTGAAAGCCCGGATTTAAACGAAAACAATCAGCTTGTATTCAATGTAAATCATTCAATCAGCGGAAGCCCGTCGTACTCAACAGGATTTATGGCAGACGCATCAACTTTGTCGGGAATCAAAATTCTAACCTGCTACCCGGAAAAAATGGAAGTTCTTTCCAAAGGTGCAGTTTTACAGCTCAGAAACCGCTACGGAAGCGCCCGCTATTCAACAGCAGACAATACAATTTCGTGGATTAAAAGAACTGATTCAATCCCAAGTTTCAGTTCAAAACAGGAAGCTCAGAGCGTAAGTCCTGACGGAAAGTGGATTTGCTATATTAAAAAAACACAGGTAAGCTCGGGAGAACTTATCTTAAAAAATGCTTCTACAATGCAGGAAACAGTACTCAACAAACACGCCGAATTTGATTTTGAAAGAGTACCTGTTTTATGGAATCCTGAAAGCACAAGCCTCCTGTACGAAAAAGGCGACAGTATTTATTTCTGCGACCCGAAGGCTGCCTTTCAGAAAGTACAGATGACAGAAGAATTCCGGAAAATCGGAAAAGGCTCGATTGCAGGCGTCTGCTGGGCCAATTCTAAAAATCTGATTTATCTTGACCGTGATCTTGTTTACCGAATCTCTTCAAACGAATTATACACACGCGGTCTTTATTCAAAAATGGTCGGAAGCGGAACCGTTATCGGACGCCTTCCCGTAGCATTTGACGGACGTTACGACAAGTTCAGCGTGAATGGACGCGGTGACGGGCTTGTTTTGATTCAATCTGATAAAATCGTAAGCCTGTTTAAAATCGAAGGCGACGGATTTGAATACCTCCAGAGCGTTTATTCAAAACCCGTAACTGATATCGGCGGAACAAT
>JAILFZ010000176.1 GCA_024697295.1 Treponema sp. | reverse complement strand
CAACATTGCAGCGGCGGAAAGCGAACTTTCAACTCTTGAATCAACTGACTTCCAGCTTAACAATGAACTCAAAACTCTTGTTTCTACCGAATATATTTCTGTGGCAAATTTGATTCAGGCAACACTGGAAAAAGGAAAGCCATGTCCTGTCTGCGGCTCTGTCGAACATCCCTTCTGCGATGACGGCAGTAATTCTTCGCTCCCAGCGGCCGCTTCAAGTGACAATCTTGCGGAACGAATCACAGGCTTAAACAAAAAAATCTCCAATATTCAAAACCAGAAAAATGCAGTTAAAAATGAACTTACCGTAATGCATGCCGATTTGAACAACAGCAGAAAGCTTTCCGCAGACATTTCTGAACAGATTCAGACAACTAAGGAAGGAATCAACAAAATTCTGGCCGTATGGAATTATAGCCTTTCAGAAACCATGGACGCAGAATCTGCAATTGTAGAACTCGAAAAAAAGTCCGAAGCCTACAAAAACATGGAAGAAAATCTCGGCACAACAGAAAAATTGCTTGCCGAGACCCGTCTGCAGCTGGACTCGCTGAATACAGATGTACTTCAAAAGTCTCTTGAGGCAGAAAGCGTAGAAGTTCAAAAACTGACAGAAGAACTTTTGTCTTTCCAAAAGATGCGGACTGAGATTTTTGGCGCCAAAACCGTTCAAGAAGAACGAAATCTCTGCGACGAAAAACACAGGCTCTTAAAAGAAGCAAAAGAAAATGCCGAACGCGTTTACAGTGAAAATTCAACAAATAAAAATAATGCTGAAGAGCGGATTAAACTTTTAAACGACCAGATTTTTAAAGATGAACCAAAACTTTCACTGGCAAAAAAAGCCTTTGACGAGGCACTCAAAAAAAATGGCTTTAAGGATGCGGAGGAATTCAATAAATGCCTTGTTGACGAAACTGAACTTGAACAGCTCCGCTCACAAAAAGATGAACTTGCACGGCTTGATTCAGAAACAAAGGCAAACTTAAAAACCGCCTCTGCCGAGTACGAAGAGCATGCAGAAAAGGCTCTCACAAAAAAAACTCTGGAAGAACTTCAAAGCGAAAAGGACGAAGTAACAGAACGGTTAACGAAATCGGCCGGCGAAATCGGTGCAATTCAACAAACGCTAAAAGCCAACGAAGAGCAGACAAAGGAAAACCAAAAACTTATTAAGGAATATGAGGCTGCCCTCGAACGTTTTACCTTGTGGAATGAATTAAAAGATATAATCGGTGTAAAAGACGGTTCTGACTTTGATGTTTTTGTTCAGGGACTTGCATTTAAAAATCTGATTATAAAGGCAAATCAATACCTTTTTGGAATCAGCGGAAAGTATACTCTCGTTCAAAAGGATGATTCTGTAAGTTTTATGGTCCACGACATAAACTATCCTGATTCAAAAGAAGACAGGCCGGTTTCCAACATGAGCGGCGGCGAAAAATTTATAATCAGTCTGTCGCTTGCCCTCGGAATCGCAGAACTTGCAAGCCAGAATATAAGTGTAGACTCCCTCTTTCTGGACGAAGGCTTTGGAACGCTCAGCGGCGACCCGCTCACCGAAGCAATCAACGCACTCAAGCGCCTCCAGAACTCGGGCAAAATGCTTGGAATTATCACTCACGTCGACGCAGTTATCAACGAGTTTCCTCAGAAGATTGAGGCCGTCAAAAAAGCAGGCGGCGTGAGTGAGCTGCGCGGGTCCGGAATTACGCGGAGGTGAACAGGGTTCTCTCTCTACACTTTAAATTTGTGAACTTCGGTGGTGAGTGAGTCTATGCTGTTTTTAGTCTCTTCGGTCAGTCCGTTTACTGTGGCAACTGCCTCGGTAATCTGATCGGCTCCGGTTGCCATTTCGGTCATACCGCCGTTGATTTCCTGGGTAATTATATTCATATTCTGAGCTTCTTTGGAAATCTGACGGCTGCCTTCGAGCATTTCGACAGAGCTCTGCTGAACTTTTTTAGTAATGTCGTTAATTATATTAATCGAATCCATTACCTTCCGGCTGTTGTTTGTCTGGTCTTCCATCGTCTTAAGGATTGTAGATTCCTGTTTTGAAACAGTACTTACGCCTTTTTCGATGAGCCGGAATTTTTCGACAACATCCTGAGCATATTTTGTTACATCTTCAATCGAAGCAGTAATTTTTTGGAGGGCTGCTTCAATTGTCTTTGTCTGCTTGGTTGAAGACTCTGCAAGTTTACGAACTTCAGCGGCTACAACGGCAAAACCCTTACCGCTCTCACCGGCATGAGCCGCTTCTATTGCCGCATTCATCGCAAGGAGGTTTGTTTCTTCGGCAATGCTTTGAATAACAGCACTTATTTCGCGCAGACCCTGGGATTCAACCTGAACTTCTTCAATCGCACCGGTAATCTGCTGCAACGCAACTTTACCGAGCTCAGAATTTTCTGTCAGGTGCTCGATGTTTTCGTTGTTTTTCGTCAAAGTTTCTGTAGATTCTTCAATATGGCGGATTAATTTGCCGATTTCTGAAGAAGAATCATTGATACTTGCAGACTGTTCCTTGATGAGCGAATTAAGTTTATCGATTCCGGCCGAAATCTGTTCCATAGTGGCGCTTGTTTCTGAAACGCTTGCACTCTGATTAACTGTCTGATTCTGAATGCTCTTGATGTTGGCAGAAATCTGATTGATTGCAGCCGCTGTTTCTGTCATATTTGAACCAAGGTTGCTGCCGCAGACTCCGAGATTGTGCGACTGTGTCTGGACAATGCTTACGAGATTTCTGATTTTTGCAAAGGTTTCGTTAAAGTATCGTGCCATAAGACCAATTTCGTCCGTTGACTTTTCTTCGATACTTTTTGTAAGGTCGCCCTCGCCTTCGCTGATATCTTTAAGAATTGCAACTACGCGCCTTATCGGCTTAACGATTCCCCGGGAAATCAGGATTCCAAGAACTAACAAAATAATAATATCAATAACACTGATAACCTTAGTTCGCTTTACAAGATTTTTTGAATCTTCAGATACTTCATCAATATTATTTACAAGCATTAGGCTCATATTATCAACAAAGGCCGTTACAAGTTCATCAATTTCTTCTGCATAAGGGTCAAATTTTTCCATAATTTTGTTACCCTCTGCAGGCCCGTAATCAATATAGGTCTGAGCCATTTCCTGCCCCATGGCATAATAACCGTCAAAGGCTTTTTGCATGGATTCGAGAGAAGCTACTTTGGAATCATCATTCTGATTCTGATAGAATTCTTTAAATTCATTTACAATTGAAGTAAATGCCTCTGCATGCTGTTTTGCTTCATCAAAACCGTCATCATAGCCGGGAGCCCCGCGCGTTGCAGAAATATCTGTAAGCCACTGCTGCACCTGAATTACATGAATCTGCAAATCTTTTGCTTTTAATGTGTTTGGAAGAATTACTTTATCTACGATTTCTGCATTTTCTGAAAAGCTTCGGGATGAATGTATAATAATAAATGTCAGAATCACGATAGAAAGAATCGCAATAACATAACCGCTTAAAATTTTAGCGAATAATGAACCTTTATGTTTTGATTCCATAGATTGTACCCCGTGAATCTAAGTTGTATCCTTGAATGGTAACATAATAAATCTAAAAAGCAATGTTCTATTTAAAAAGTTATATTTATGATTGAACTGAAGTTTTCTGTACCTGAATTTCGCGGACAGCGCTGTACAAAAGAATGATGCTTATGCACACAAGCTGGCAGGTATAGTAAAAGATTGACGGATAAACGGAGTTTTTGCCGGTAGACAGGAGGCGCTCAAGAACCGGTTCAACAAGAAGAAGGACATCGTGATAAATTTTATTGGCAATAAAAAAGCTGATTCCAAATACTAAAAGGCCTGCAATTGCAAGAATCAATATCACATACGGTCCGCTTACGAGGGTTACAACGAGGCGGATAAAAGCCTTTATTGCAGCAAAAACTGTAAGGCAGGCCCGCCGTGCAAGCGACAAAGCTGAATTTCTGGACGGAATATCAATATTCAACTTGTGGCGGGCAAAGCGGATTAATTGAATCAGCAGAATCAGTGCTCCAAGAATTGAAAAAACAAAGACGGTAAAGCGCGCGGTGTCGTTAACAAG
>JAILFZ010000154.1 GCA_024697295.1 Treponema sp. | reverse complement strand
GCTTTCATCTACGATAAAACGGTTTGTACGGATTTTATTTGAGCCTGGATAAATTCCCCGGTCTGTATGATTGAGGAATACTCCGTAGTTACCGAGTTCAAGTTCAGAAAGTTTTATGCCTGTGATGAGCGAATTGTATACAATGCGGTAATCTCCGCGTTTGAGCGTGAGTGTTTTGTCGTAAGGTGCCTTTCCGTCACGGTCGATGTATATTTCTTTTACAACGCCGTCATAATTAAAGTCCTGGCCGTAAACCGAAATCTGGAGGTCGCCAAAGTCGTCTTTTTTAGTTTTGAGGCCGCTGATATAAGTAGACGGTTCGTATTTATTTACGATAAAGTAAGCCACTTGAGGTTTGCTTATATTTCCAACCGTATCGATTGCACAGACTGAGAAAGTGTAAATACCGTTTCTGAGGTTTGAATACTCAACGCCCGTTTTACTGCCCTGATTGAAAGCAGGCGGTTTTTTGAAGGAATCAAGGATTTTGTCTTTTCTCGAATTAATGAGTTCAACCTGAGACAAAATATACGAATCATCCTTTTGGTTCGGATGCCTTCTTGAAGTTGTAATTGATGTATCGATACCGCTTACCAGGTTAATTGCCCAGCTGTAACCTGCAACATCGTCATCACTTTCTGCATGCTGCCATTTGATTGAGAATGCATTGGATTCAACAAAGCCATACGAGTCCACAGGAGGAAGAATAATAACAGGTTCAAGAGGCGCAGTTAAGTCGCGGTAATAAACAATTGATGCAGACTTTGACCAGTTGCCCGCGTAGTCAGTTGCACGAACTTTAAAATAATGTTCGCCGTCAGTATCTGCACTCGCATTCAAATTGAGCTCGGACGGGAGGTTCATCAGGTATTCAGGAGGCTCTTGTGAAGGGTCAGTTGTCCAGATCCATGAAAATCCTGCGATTCCGCTTGAGTCTTCAGGGAGCACTACCCTCGCCTTAACTTTTTGTGCTGTAGAACGTTTTCCCTGGATAAAGTTTGAAGCAAGAACTTTTGGAGGCATAACGGTCGTATCAGGATACAAAACGTATAACTGGCCTTCTTTCTTTTTTGAAACTTCCTGCTGCCATACAAAAGAAAGCTGAACCGGCGGCCTGGAAGCAGCGTCGGTTCCGGTTGCGGGAGCATTTGTCAAAACCGGATAAACGAATGTTGAGGAAGTCGGCATGGAAACGAGATTCGACTCATCCCAGATAAACCCGTTATTTGAAGCCATGTAAAGCGAGTTTGAACCGCGGCGGTTATCAAACCAGACTGCATTTATGGTGTTATTGTAATCAAAGAGAATCGGCCGGTGTGCATCTCCGGACGTCGTTAATTCAATCAGTCCGCCAGAGATGTTTCCTTTATCAGAAAGCTCGGTTACCCATATGTGGGACTGCTCGCTCGTATAATAAGTGCGCTCCCATGCAAGATAGTTTTTAATTCCGCTTGAATACAAAACCGGGCGCTGGTTATTGTAAGTTTCAAAAGTGCCTGCAGAAGATATTATTGAGCGTTCATTTGTTACGATTGTCACGGGAGACCAGGTTTTAAGCCCGTCTGTACTTTTTGTTGCGTACAACTGGTAGCTTCGTCTTGAATCCCCGCCCTTCATGTACTGATACTGCCCCTGGAATACAACGAGGTCACCGTCAGCAACTTTCAAAAGTGCAGGCGCAAACGGATTCATTACAGTAACGCTTGGAGCAAACGGTGTGAGAGTTGACCAGCTGTCTGCGTTAGACGAAGTTGAACTTAAAAGCGAGAAAGTTTCGTTGGCCCCCAGGGCAGCAAACAAAATGAATGAACCGTTTTTTGAAGCAAAAAGACGGGGACCTACAACCTGCTGAGTCTGGCGTGGAAGTTCCTTTCGCTCAAAATTAGCGCCGCCGTCATGCGAAACGTAAACGGCAACTGCACGGTCAGAAACAAGGACGGCAACTGCAATTGTTCCGTTTGGTGCAATAGCCGCCGAATACAGGTCCGGAACTTCGCCCGAGTAGCCGAAAGGGCCGGCAATGCTTACAGGATTCTGCCATTCAGGAACGTCGTTCTGTTTTTTGGCAAGGTTTATGCTGATGGTTGAATTTGAATTAACCTGCTCATAAAAAAGATAAGTCGTGTCTTCAGAGGCAAGCACCTGCGGAAACTGCGCATTCTCCTGAATCAAAGATTTTGGGCTGTCCCAGTAGAATGAGTTTTGCGCATATAGTTTTGAAGGATTTAATACGGCAGCTCCCAGAAAAAAAAGTCCTATGAAGGTTCGGGCCACGGGGCACACTAAAAGACATAATCTTTTTTTGAGGGAAGAGAAATTATTTATTTTAGCCGTATTCAAATAATTCATACTACATCAAAGCCTTGATACGCTGCCTTAACTGGCGTAATTTTTTATTCTGACCGTTTTTGGCAATCAAGTCTTCTACGAGGTTGTTTGCGTTAATAATGTTGCCACGGTTCATTTCCTGGACGGCAAGCTGGTATGACTGCTCATCCTGTGCGGAAAGAATATCTGTTGCCTTACCACCGATGGAAGTCTGGATTCTATCCTTTAATGCGGTTGCGGCAGAGTTATTCGGGTTGAGGGAGATTGCCTGGTCAAGCAAGGCAACTGCCCTCTTCAAGGAATTTTCGTTTCCGTTGGCACTATTATAAAGTTTTCTTGCCTGTTCTGTAAGGTTCTGAGAGCGGACTTTTGAACTGTTATCAATCGGCCTCTGCTTTATGCCAAGTTCATATTCAATATTAAGAATTAAAGATGCAAGTCCCTTGTAGTTGGGGTTAATCTGCTGCAGGTCAAGAAGGTCTGCGTAGGCCTGATTCTGTTTTGCAGGGTTTTTGTATTCAACACGGGCCGTCTGGATTTTCTGTTCAAACATTGCGTTAAAGGCGTCAGGGTCAACGAGGCGGTCAATTTTAAGAATCAGAAGGCTTGCATCCTGGTTCAACGGGTAAATCAGCTGCAGGGTGCGCAGTTTTGCACGTGCCTGCTCAAGGATTGCCTTTGCTTCATCACGCTTTCCGTCGGCCATAAGTTTTGCGCCCTGGTCATAGTATTGGTTACTGATGGAAAGAATCTGTGACATTTCAGGATACAACGGGTCCGTACTTGCAATAACGCGTCCGGTTTTCATCGAAAGCGCGGTGTTGACCAGCGCGAGAAGGTTTGTAATTTCCTGGTCTTCTTCAACGTTTGTGACGGCCCACAATGTACGAGCCTTGATAAGATTGCTTTCGGCGGCATCAAAGTTACCGTTATAGTATGCGTTGCGCGCACTTTCCTTGAGGGAACGGGTTTCGCGTACAACGTATTCGTTCTGCTTTTTGGAAATCTCTTCATCAAGACTAAAAAGCTGCCTGTCACTTTCTGCACGCAATTCGGCGTCTTCCTGACGGGCAAGGGATGAATTGTATTTTTTTCTGGAAACATCAAGAAGGTTACGCGCTTCGTCAAACTGGTTTTTATTTAAGGCTGCAACTGCCCTCTGGTAGTTGAGGCGGGCTTCGTTGGCATCCTTTGAAGCAAGCTGGATTCTTTGCCTTGCAGTGGCGGCAATCTGATTGTTCTGGACAACAAGTGCGTCGAGGCCTGCAATTACAGTTTCTATATTTTTTACTCCGTTTGCATAGTCAGGTACGCTGTCATAGTACTGTCTTCCGTCATTGAGGCTTGTGTTATAAGAGACGAGAACTGTTTTTTCTTTTTGAATATCCGAATTCAATTTTTCGGCTTCGGTTTTGGCCTGGCCCGGATAGAATTTTACGATTTTTGCGTTACTTGTTTCTGAACCTGCAGAAAGGCTTTCTTCCACACCGTCAAGCAAGGTCTTTGCATGAACGTTTCTGAGCGTAAAGTCAGCTAGAACTTTGTCAGCCCGTTCTGAGTAATGTCTTGCAATCATGCCCCACAAAAGACCGGCCCTTCTGACGCATTCTTCGCGAGAAACTTTTACAGCGCCTTCAAAGAATGCAATCTGCTCATCAAAGAAAAGTTCCCTGTCTTCAAGCTGAACTCCGCTCGTAGTGCGTCTTGCGTTTTGAACAGGAACTGCTGTCTGAGCGGCGCCGGCCTTTTTTTCTGCAACAAGGGCACTCGATTCAAGTGAGCTGAGCGGCGGAATCTGGCGGTTATAATTTTGAATATATCCCCGCAAAACTCCGGCTGTCTGTGCAGCGTCCTGATTCTGCGGATTGTAATTGTCAACAAGGTTGTTCTGGTTTTGAATTGCGCTGTCAGTCGTAAAAAGTGAACGAAGTTCGTTGCGGCTGTAGGCGGCGGCAAAATTCATACTCTCGTTATACTTTGTAAAGCTCTGGGCCGGACTGGATTCAACCAGCTTATACAGTGACTGGACTTTTATACCCTGGTCAGCATAGTCCGCGCTGTCAGTTCTTGAACGGTTAATCAAAGCATAATCGGATGCAGAGAATGAAGTTTGAGTTTTAATGTCAAAGGCTTCTGCAATCTGCTCGTAAGTTGCCTTTATAGTGTTGTAAACGGTCTGCTTCATGGATTCAACACGGGTATTCCAGAACGAATCCACCGCTCCGACAATGCCTGAGTCAACATCTACACCTGTGCCTGTTACGGACCAGCAGCTGAATGTGATGTAAGACGTATTGCCGAGGCCCGGGTTTAAGGACAGTGCGCGCTCATCCAGTTTTTTTAATTCAAGACCTTCGCGGTAAATCTGGTTACGGGTATTTGTAAGGGCCGTAAAGGTGTCGTTTACAAGATTAAGGTTTTGGACAGAAGAAGCCTTGTCAAAGTTTTTAAGGCTCAGAATGTAGGCGTCATAGGCTTTCTGAGCCGCGTCAAGCTGGAGCTTGAGTGACTGGGAATAACGGTCTACGAGTCGGATATGGCGCTGAACTTCTGCGTTAAGGCTTTCAGGATAAACAACAGGAATTTCTTTTTCGCCTTCGAACACAACATCACTGTCGTTAGTTTTAAGGGACAGGGCTTCCTTAAACTTTTCGGCGGCGCTGCTGTACGGGTCTGCCTCATTATCCCGGGCGCCGTTTATCATGGCAACGCCCTGGCTGATAATAAGGTTTGAACGGTTAATGTAATAAGAAAGGCGGACCGTCCGGCGGGCATCGTTTGTCAGGGCAACGATTTCCGGAGGCGGGTTCTGCTCGGATTTTTCGAGGGTTACGATGATGTCCATCTTCTGGGTATCAAGTTCGTCCGCAAGGGCGGCGGAAGACTCATCCAGGTTTTCTGACTGCTGCATCTTTCCGGACAGTTCTTTTGCAAGGGTATTAAAGCCGTCCCTTGCGTTCAGGATACGGCTGATTCTTTTCTGGGATTTGTCAAACTGTTCCGGGTGAATTTTTATGTAAAGCGACAGCTGTTCAAGTGCTTTTGAATATTCTTTTTTTTCAATAAGGTCATCGATTTGCGAAAGGGACATGACGGTCTGTTCAGTTTCTTCGGATGCCTTGCCGTCCTGCACCTGAGTGAATGCAGGAAAAACTGCCAGAAAGAGAAAATTTAGCGCTAAAAATGCCCTGTTTTTGCAAAAACCCATTTTATCTTTTCTTATTTTCGGTAAATCTTATTAAGCATTATAGAAAAAAATCCGAAAATTTACATATAATTCGATATATTTTAGGATATCCCGAATAATCGGCTTTATACCTGAAGAAAATGAAAATTCAACTTTCTGCTGTCAGAAAAAACCGTCTCATTTGCACGGCCCTTGTTTTAGGCCTGTCGGTAAACTTTTGTGCCCGGGCCCTTGATTTACAGGACATTAACAACAAGCTTTCAGACGTTTTTGACAGTTTAAGCGACGACAATGCAGGAACTACTGTTTTCCGCTCGCTGAACATCCCGACAGGCGGCCGTGTAGAAAGCCTTGGAACAAGTTTTACAGGTCTTGCCGATGACATTTCATTTTTTGATTACAATCCGGCCGCTTCTTCGGTTCTAAAAAACTCTGAAACCGCCTTTTTCCACAACTCCTGGATTGCAGACTCTGCGATGGAATCCCTGCAGGCAGCTACCCGGTTCAACAATCTCGGCGTGGGGGCACAGTTAAAGTGTTTTTATGTACCATTCAGCGAATACAATCTTTACGGTGACAAGGTTGCAGCAAGTTATTACAGCGAAACTTCTTTTGCCATCAATGTCTCATACAACTTTCTTGCAGGCTACAATTTCAAGGGAATCGCACTAGGCTTTAACGTGCGCGGTTCTTGGCGCAACATGCCGGACTACACAGACAACCAGACTGACGAAATTAAAAGCGGCTCCGGCTTTTCACAGTCGGCCCTCGGCCTAATGGCGGACGCGGGGCTTTTGATGAGATTTAATTTTATCAAGACGTTCAACACAATAGAGCCAAACCTCACCTTTGGACTTGCGCTCAATAACATTGGGCTTGCCTTTACAGGACTAAATACTGAATTTGAACTTGATGACAGCCTTCCGACTCGCGTGAGCGTGGGCTTAAGTTACCGCCTTATTAAACCGGTTCTTTTTACGGCCGAATTCAGAAAGCCGGTCAACCTGCTTGATTTTAAATCAAGCGAAACCTGGTCTCTTGCATCCGGCGCAGAATTCAAAATTACAAAGTTCTTTGATTTTGAACTTGGTTTCTGCTTACAGGGCGCAAACCCGAGATTCAGCATGGGAAGCCAGTTTGACGTTAAAGGCGTAAAAATGAATGTCAACTACACACTGGACTTGACTTCTTCATTCAATCCGGTTAACCACATAAGTCTGGGAGCCAAACTGAATCTTGGAGACAAGGGCCGTTCAAACATACAGTCACAGGTTCAGCTGCGCTACGTGGAAGGAATTGAATTATATTCGAAGGGTTCAAGAAATGATATCGAAGATGCGATTCAAAAATGGCAGGAAGCAAAAGAACTTTCCAAAAACATCGGTATCCGCTATGACCCGGCCATCGAAGCAATAAACACTGCCCGGCAGCTTTTGTTGATTCATGACGAAATCAACACTTTTGGAACTCTTGAGCGCTAAATCTTCTTTGCAAAGATCCTGAAATTCATCCAAGGAAAAAGATTATGTTCTTTTTCGAGTTTTGTGAGCCATTCAGTGCTTACAACATTTGATCCGAGGGAATCAAAAACAGTTGTAAAGGCAGTTACGCTTGCAGTAAACCTGTATTTTGCGTACTCAGGCGATGATGAATTATGAAGCATTTTGCTCCACTCTGCTGACTGTGCAATCATCAATTCTTTGGCACCGAGATTCAACAGGCGCGCTTTTAAGCCTGTATCCGTCGGAAATCTTCCGACAAGGTCACTCATGCGTTCGCACATTTTGCGTGTGTAACGGAGCATCCAGCTGTTTGAACTGTCGAGTAAATCTTCGCCATAACCGGTTCCGCTTGCGGCGCAAGGATACGGAGTAATGCGTTCGAGCCTGAACTGATTTTTTAACATCTGGGCGCAGCTTGCAAAGTCGCTGTCTTTATTCAAGCGGAGAACATTTTCAAACCAATCCATACCTTCGGCCCAGCTTTGACCGAGGCTTTCTGCGTTGATGCAGCAGACGAGACAAACATCTTCATCAATCTGTTTTGAAGCTTCTTCAAGTTTGGCGTTTTTGGCGCTTAAGAAAGATTTTGCGTCTTCAACAACCTGTTCACTTGCTTTTCTGCTGTCATAAATTGAATTTGAATCGTCGTCCTTTGACCAGTAGCGGTAAAGAGTATTGACGCGCGCCGTGTCGGCCTTTATAAAACAGCCGAGTTCTTCTGCTGAAAGTTCGTAGCCTATATCGCGGTGCTGGTTTTTGTAAATTTTATTTGCACTGAATCCAGTTTCGCTGTCGTCGATATCCTTCGGGGTAAGGGCGTCACCGCTAAAAACTACGAGTGAGTTACCACAGCGTACAGGAACGTAGATTCCTTTTTCCGGCATATCCTGAGAGAACAAAACCGACTTTGCATCAAGAATTGTGTAATTAAGGCCGTATGAGCGGAGGATTTTTTCGATTCCCTGGCTGTATCCCATGTATGGCAGCCAGAAGCCTTCCGGTGCGGTAGAGAAAAAATGTTTATGTGAGAAAATTCCTGTTTCAACCTGGGCGTTAAGGATTTCTTCCATATCGGCATAATGAGGCAGGAAGGCGTATGAACCGCAGGTGGCGAGGAGTTCAATCATTTCTTTCTGGTAGAAATATGCAAATTCCTTCAAAAGATTGCAGTGGTATTTTTCGACAAAGTCTTTTCTGTTGCTTTTTGCCTTTTCGAGCTGAATTCGGGCAAGTTCAAGAAGTTCCCCATTGTCTTTCACTCGTTCAACTTCGTGCTCGCCGAGGCAGATGCAGCGGTCAAGCCATGAAACATACTGATCCTGAAGAAGTTTATCGTCGAGCATTGCGCACAAAACCGGAGAAAGAACGAGAGAAAACTTTGCGTTGACTCCTTCTTCTTCGAATTTGTGAAGCATGTTAATCAAAGGAATATAAGTCTGGCTGATTGCACTAAAGAGAATGTCATTCTGCTGTGCGTACGGAGAGTTTTCCCCTTCTGTGTGTCTGATATATGGCTGATGTGCAACCACTACGATGGATAATTTTTTTGCTGACATAATTCTCTGCCTCCCCCAAAATCAGGAAAATAACTGTCTGTGATTTTCGTAATGCAGAGTAAGAAGTTCCTTCATACCTGAAAGCTCAACGAGCTTGGGAAATTCAACATCACGACCAGGAAGAGCCCCGTTCAATTCTACGGCGCCCTTTGGAAGTGCGATTTTTGGCGTTATTGCAAGGTTTTCGTCATCGTGACCATGATATAGGGCCACAAGGTCAATGCGTACAAAGTTTTTTCCCGGTGTGAGAAGAACATACTGCTGTCTGTCGTTGTCCCCGACCTGAACGTCAAAGGATTCAACCGGGTTTACATCGTCTTCGTTTTCCCAGAAAGAAACACGCAGGCACATTGAACGGTAAGACAGGTCTTCTGAAAGTCTGGTCAAATCAGCAGCCTTGATGTCCCAGTATACATAAACCCAGGCCGGGTTTCTTAAAAGCGCGGTAATTGTTGTTTCGTTATAAGAATCCGGAAGTTTTTCTGTTTCGTCATGAACAGGGGCATCTTCTTCGCTTGTAACAATTTCTTCGATATCGTTGTCTTCTTCGTATTCGAGGACAGCTTCGAGGAGTTCTGCGATGATAAAGTTGCGGTTTAAATCTTCAGGTATATCAATACCAAGTTCATCCCCAAGCGAAATAAGCTGAGGATTGGACAGGGTTTCTAAATATTGTCTGTTTATTTTTTCAATTTCCATAATTTTTTTTTGCTAAAAGCTGTTTTATTTATAACAATATTCTTAAAAAATTCTGGTTGTGTCAATTGGAAAATAAAGACAACAGCCAAACAAAAAGGGGCGCTTGAGTGCGTCCCTGTCAATTCAATAAAGAACTTGAATGAACCTGCTACAGCAACTGCACATGCTACAGTACAAGTCGCAACCTAGCGGTTGCTTAACGAGTTTCCACTTGCTCGCAATGGCTCGCATTTTTTGCTTTCGCAAAAAAACGTGGAAACTCGCACGGCTGCCCGGTAGCATGCGAAGTTCAATTAGAATGAACCAGCTACAGCTACTGCACAGGCTACTGTACAACCTACCATCGGGTTGTTGCCCATTCCCATAAAGCCCATCATTTCTACATGTGCTGGAACTGATGAAGAACCTGCAAACTGAGCGTCTGAGTGCATGCGTCCGAGAGTATCTGTGAAGCCGTATGAAGCTGGACCTGCAGCCATGTTATCTGGGTGCAAAGTGCGTCCTGTTCCACCACCAGAAGCTACAGAGAAGTACTTCTTGCCAGCGAGCAATCTCTCCTTCTTGTACGTTCCTGCAACTGGGTGCTGGAAGCGAGTTGGGTTTGTTGAGTTTCCTGTGATAGAAACATCTACGTCCTCGTGCCACATGATTGCAACACCCTCGCGAACATCGTCAGCACCGTAGCACTTAACGATGAGGCGGTCTGGGTTTGAACCGTATGGAACTTCTTTTACAACAGTAAGAGCCTTGTCTGTGCCCTCGCCGTTGAAGTAGTCGAACTTTGTCTGAACGTATGTGAAACCGTTGATGCGGCTGATAATCTGAGCAGCGTCTTTTCCAAGACCGTTCAAGATAACGCGGAGCTTGTTCTTGCGAACCTTGTTAGCGTTAGCAGCGATTTTGATAGCACCTTCAGCAGCAGCGAATGACTCGTGTCCTGCCAAGAATGCGAAGCACTGTGTCTCTTCGCTCAAGAGGCGAGCACCGAGGTTTCCGTGTCCGAGACCAACTTTGCGGTCATCAGCAACTGAACCTGGCAAGCAGAATGCCTGAAGTCCCTTACCGATGTTTGCAGCAGCAGCTGAACCAGTCTTGTCGCCTGTCTTCTCTGCTTCTTTGATTGCGATTGCAGAACCGAGAACATAAGCCCACTTTGCGTCCTCGAAACAAATCTGCTGTGTTGACTGACAGATTTCGTATGGGTCAAAACCACGAGCCTTGCAAAGCTCACGAGCTTCGTTCAAACCAGCTTCGCCCTCAGCGAAACCATATTCTTTAAGTGCCTTGTTTACCTGTGGGATACGGCCTTCGTAATCTTCAAATAATGCCATTTACTTATACCTCCGTTCCTACTCTTTGCGTGGGTCGATGAGTTTCACCATACCCTGATCAGCAGTTACACGACCGTAGTGTGTGCGTGCCTTCTCGATTGCTTCTTTCGGGTCAACGCCAGCTTTGAGAGCATCCATGAGCTTACCGAAGTTGATACAGTTGTAGCCGATAATCTGGTTGTCCTTGTCAACAGCACAAGTCTCAACATATCCCTCTGTCATTTCGAGGTAGCGAGGACCTGTCTTGCGTGTTGCAAACATAGTTCCAACCTGTGAGCGAAGGTTCTTTCCGAGGTCTTCGAGAGAAGCACCGACCTTCAAGCCGCCTTCTGAGTATGCGCTCTGTGTGCGACCGTAAACAATCTGCATGAAAAGCTCACGCATAGCTGTGTTGATAGCATCGCAAACGAGGTCTGTGTTCAATGCTTCGAGCAAAGTCTTTCCGATAAGGATTTCTGATGCCATAGCAGCAGAGTGTGTCATACCAGAGCAGCCGATTGTCTCAACAAGAGCCTCTTCGATGATACCGTCCTTAACGTTGAGAGAGAGCTTACATGCTCCCTGCTGTGGCGCACACCAACCGATACCGTGTGTGAAGCCAGAAATGTCTTCAATCTTCTTTGCCTGCACCCATTTTC
>JAILFZ010000152.1 GCA_024697295.1 Treponema sp. | reverse complement strand
GCTCAAAATAAAATTGTGCTGGTAAAGCTGAAATCCGTCCTGAACTGCAGTTCCGTCCACCTTTGCGGCAAGTTTTGAACAGTTTATGAGTTTGTTTCCGTCCATGCCCGTCATGTCGGCTAAAATCTTGAGTTCATCCGGTGTGCGCCTTGAATATTTTCCGCGCCCTCCGCATACGACAATTCCAAGTTCACGTGCGCGCCGGTTGAGACCGCGTTTTAAGGCATACATAACGCTTGTTGTAATTCCAGAAGAATGCCAGTCCATTCCAAGCACGCAGCCAAGACTCTGGAACCACAGCGGATCACTTAAACGCACAAGGGCTTCTTTTTTGCCGTAATTCATCACAAGGGCTTCGATAATCTGAGTGCCGAGCGCCATCATCCGGTCAGCAAGCCATTTTGGAACCGTGCCCGTATGAAGGGGTAAATCAGCATAACCTGAACGTTTAATCATATTTTTTAGTATATATTCTTTTGTGGAATTTTATAAGTGATTTTAGTCTGTAATGTACAATATCTACACTTGAGGCAGTTAATGAAAAAAAAATCAAAAAAAAATTATAAGTTTTTAGCATTTTTAAACAATCAGTGACAATAAATATAGTGTAAGGATTTTTTTCTGAATGTTTTTTTGCTGGAGAAATACATGAAAACAAGACATAATTATCGCGATTCACTTTTTGTGGATCTTTTTGGTAAGTGTAAAGACGCAAAAGAGAATTTTCTTTCACTTTATAACGCAATTCATGACACAAATTTAAAAATTGAGGAAGTCATAATTGAACCTGTCACATTAAAAAATATAGTTTACACTGGTATTAACAATGATGTTTCAATGAGGATTAACGACAAGATTATAGTTCTTGCAGAACAGCAGAGTACAATCAATAATAATATGCCGCTTAGATGTCTTGAATATGTAACCGCGATGTACAGTAAAATGTATAAAAAAGAACAAAAATATGCAAAAAAACTGATTGAATTACCAGCTCCGGAATTTTATGTTTTTTACAATGGACAGATAAGTTATCCGAAAGAGTCTGTAATGAAGCTTTCTGATTCTTTTACGAAGGAAAGTATCAATCCTTGTCTTGAGTTGACGGTCAGAGTCTTTAATATCAATTTTAAGGAAGGTCTTCCCATTTTAGCTAAAAGTACTGCACTTTTTGCATATTCAAAATTTACAGACTATGTTATAATTGCAAGGAAAAAGGGGCTTGAAGATACAGTCGGATATGCACTTGACAGGTGTATTTCAGAAAATCTTTTGGCCGATTACTTTGAAAAACTAAAAAGGGAGGACCGTGGCATGATTTTTGGAGAATATTCAAGAGAAGATGATATAAGAGTTCAGCGGCAGGAAGCATACGAAGATGGTATCTTGCAAGGCGCACAGGCTAAGGCTGTTGAAAATGCAGTTAATTTTTTACGGGAAAATTTTCCACCAGAAATTATTGCACGTTGTTGCTCTCTTCCGCTCGAGAAGGTGCTGGAGTTAAAAAACAACCTTGAAACTGTAAAAATTTAGGGCATCTCTAGAAATCAACTTTTGTAGATTTCTAGAGATTGCCGCCGAGTTTTAAGTCGTTGTAATATCACGACTTAAAACATCGCAATTTCAGTGTTATCTCTAAAAATTGCAATTTTTAGAGATTCCCTTTAATTTTCTATAAAAAATCGTTCTCTAGAGAAAAATAAGCATTTCTGTTACAGTAGCAAAATGCACAGAATTCTTTTTATTTGTCACGGAAATATCTGCCGCTCACCAATGGCAGAAATGGTTTTTAAGCACATGGTAAAAACTGCCGGCCGTGAGAATGAGTTTTATATCGACAGCGCCGCAACAGATTACGACGAAATCGGCAACGGAATGCACCGGGGCACAATCGGGATTCTTCAAAAAAATCACATTCCCTACACGGACCACCGCGCCCGCATTGTAACCCCTGACGATTACAACGACTTTGACCTTTTAATCATCATGGACAGCGAAAACGAGCGTCATCTTGAACGCCGCGTCGGTTCAGATACGGAAGGCAAGGTCCATAAATTGATGTCATACTGCGGTCTTTCCCGCGATGTGGCCGACCCGTGGTATACGGGTAATTTTGAAGAAACCTGGCGTGATGTTACAAAAGGCTGTGAGGGACTGCTTAAAAGATTATGAGTTTTATTTTTGTTAAAAAATATCTTTTTGTTATATTTTTCTCTTTTCTTTACACGGCCTGCTTTGCCCAAGTTTTTAATTCTCAGTTATTTAAATTATCTGTAGAACCTGAATTTTCTTATGCTAATGGAAGCTTAAAAGAGATTATTTATCAAAGCGGAGACAAATCAAAAAAGCGGAGTCTTCTTGAATGGGAAAAAAAACTATGGTTTTATGGCGCAAATGTAGATATGTCTGTAAAAAACCTTCATTTTGATCTTAAACTAAAGGGTGCGGCAAATGATATTTCTGGACAGATGAGGGATTCTGACTGGCTTAGTAAAACTGATTATTCAATGAAAACGTCATATTCGTGGGGAGATAATATCAGTGACCAAAATTATATTGCCGGACTTTCCATTTATTATGATTTAAAAATTTCGAGGCAATTTTCAATTTGCCCTTTTGCCGGAATTGATTATCAATATGATTCCTTTTACCGTGAGCGTGGGGCAAAAGGCCGTTATGGCGAAGCCGCATATTCATCTGATATGAAAGATCACTGGTGGTATGAGGAAGAAGCAAAAGTTTTTCCTTCGGAGCGTTATTGGAGTGAAGAAAAACAGGCTTATGTGCGTCTTCAAATTGCAGAAATTGATTATAAAAAGCACTCTGTTTATACATGGGCAGGGGTAAAAATGATATTTGAAGAGGATAGGTTTAAATTTATGCTAGAAGCCTGTTTTTCACCTTATCTTTATTTCTCTGCTGAGGATAAGCATCATGATTCAGGTGACGGAAAGATTCTTCATATGATACAGGACGGGTGTCTGGCAGCATTTAAAACCGGAATAAAAGCAATATTTACAGTTAATGAGTTTTTAGACCTGTCCTGTTCTTTAAACTATTTGGATACAAAAACTCTTCGTGGTAAAATCTATTACGGGTGGACTGCATACCCGTATCAGGATAGTGGTGCTTCAGCACGAGAATTTTTGACCGGTATTTCTGCCACAATAAAAATTTTTTAATATTTAAGCAAATTACATAAAAAGATTGATTATATAAAAAAAGGTCATTCTGCATAATCAGAATGACCTTTTTCGTTTTTATGACTGTCAAAAATTAGTCAACGTATTCAACAGGTTCGCCTTCGCCTTCAATGTCTGAAAGTTCCCATGTACCTTTGAGGGTTGAACTTCCGTAAACATTTGCATAGAAACCAAGGTCGAGCTTTGTCATTTCAGAAAGTCCTGTATCAGATGCTGGAATTATACATGTCTTAACAGCAGTTGCTCCACCATCTCCATAAGTTGTGTTTGAACCTAATGCAGATGTTGTTCTAAGAGGATCCCCATTATAGAAAGAAACTGTATAAGAACCTGCTTCTTCTGTACGTCCTGTAGAAGATCCGTCATTTGCAACTACGTTAATCCAAACATCAAAAGATGTACCGGCTCCTTCCTTGATGGTAACAAATGAATAGTCGTTTCCATTAACTTTATGTACTGTAAGATCATCCTCTGATGCCAGACATCCTTCCTTACCAATTAAAATACCGTTTTTATCAGCAAAGTTGTTGCCGGAACTTAAATATGCACCACCAATATTCTTGTAATAAGAAACATAACCTTCAACTGTTCCGTTGTTGTTGCGTACACCTGCAAGTCCAAAGTTATAAGTTTTGTCTGAATTCTGTGTAAGTGCAAAAATATAGCCCATTACACCATCACCACTTGTTTTGTTTTTAGTAGTAGTATTTGAAATTTTGCAGACAGCATCGTAGTGCACTGTTTTTAAACTTTCAAAGCCGCGGCTGTAACCGGTAGTATCATTGGTGTATTCAATTGTACAGTTATCTCCGCTTCTTTTAAGCATGTCATTTGGATCTTCTTCCTCAGCACATCCTGTAAAGAGACCAAGCATTGCGGCAGCAAAGAGACTGCCAATAAGAACTTTAGAAAGTTTCATAATTTAAAAACTCCTCATTTTTCTTTGATTTTTATTCCAGCATACGCCGGACGATTAAATTAATTGTAACCCATAAGTTTTATAATTTCTAGAATTTAAATAAAAATAATCTTTATTTATTTAACAAACAGGCCGCTCATTTCTGAGCGGCCTGTTTTGGGATTACGAATTAATTATTTTGCGTTTGAATTGTCTGTTCCTTTTGCTTGTGCCGGTTCAAATTCAATTACATTGTTTTTCACAGAAATAATCTGGAGTGCACGTGTGATGATTGTTTTAGAATTGTCCGGCTTTGAGTAAAGAATTAAATCTTCACCTTCTTTTACGGCGAATGTGCATTCAACTTTACCGTCGTTGAGTGTAAGTTCGTATGTTCCGTTTACTGATGGTGCAATTTTTGTAACCAGAGAAACTTTTGCCTTTGATGTTTTACAAGGCAGGTAATTTACTTCTTCACCAACTTTTACAGAAAATGCAAATGTCGGGAGTGCCAGTGCGGCT
>JAILFZ010000073.1 GCA_024697295.1 Treponema sp. | reverse complement strand
CTTAACGATGTAATTCGTGCAGTTGTACGCTGCCTTTATTATCGTTACGGTGTTAAAAAAATCCGTGGATTCAGATTTGGTTTTAAGGGATTTTTCCCGGAAAGCGGATTTGACACAATCGACTTAACTCCTGCTAACGTAGATGATATTCACAAAATCGGAGGTTCTTTCCTTGGAACAAGCCGTGGCGGCGGAAACCGTGTAAGCGACATTGTTGACTCTGTTGAATCTTTGAATATCAACATGCTTTTTATCATTGGCGGTGACGGAACTCAGCGCGGCTCCCTCGACATTGCAAACGAAATCGAAAAACGTGGTCTTAAAGTTGCCGTAGTCGGAATTCCAAAAACTGTTGATAACGACCTCTTGTTCATCGACCGCTCATTTGGCTTTGAAACAGCCGTTCAGCGTGCCACAGAAGCCGTTACTTCAATTCATATGGAAGCATTCAGTCAGATTAACGGTATCGGCCTTGTAAAGCTCATGGGCCGCGAATCCGGCTTTATTGCAACTGCAACTGCATTGTCAAGCCACGAAACAAACTTCTGTCTGATTCCGGAAGTTCCATTTGAACTGGACGGACCGAATGGATTTCTGGCTCACCTCGAAAAAAGAATTCTTGAACGCCATCACGCTGTAATCGTAGTTGCAGAAGGTGCCGGCCAGGAATTATTCAAGGATATAAACGAAACTGATGCCAGCGGTAACAAAAAACTCGGTGACATTGGGGTGTACCTGCGCGATAAAATCATCAACTACTTTAAAATCAAGGGAATTCACATTAACCTCAAATACGTAGACCCAAGTTATCAGATTCGTTCTTCTGTAACGACAGCAAATGACTCTATTTACTGCGAACGTCTCGGAAGTTATGCTGTTCACGCGGCTATGGCAGGAAAGACTAAAATGGTAGTTGGACTTGTTAACGGAAAGTATGTTCACATCCCGATAGAAATGGTAACAAAACGCCGTAACTTTGTTGACCCGGAAGGTGCTTTGTGGCGGGATGCGCTCGACGCAACACGTCAGCCGATTCTGATGGTTAACAACCTTGCAACTGTAGCTGACAAATATAAAAAAGAAGAATAGTTTTTGCTGTTCAAAAATTTCCCGCAGGTCCTTAGAGGCTGCGGGATTTTTTTTGTGAAAAAAAAAGCGTGCCGATAAGACACGCTGCAATTCTATAAAAAGTATTAGAGTTTATCGATAAGCATAGAACACTTGCCTGATGGAATTGGAAGTGTCTTTTTCTTCTGGTCAAGAATGTTGATTGTAAAGTAGTAAAGCTTTTCGCTTTCCATCTGGATTTCCCATCCGCGGGCACTTTTGTTGCTCAAAATTGTTATAAGGTTGCGTTTGAGCGAGAGCTTTTCGATACCCATGATTTCGAGGTTTGGAATAATCCAGTCTACAGTCTTACGCGGCAAAGAAATTGAAAGACCGATTACGTTTTCTATCATCAATGCAATTGTAGACAAACCGGCTGCCTGGAGATAGCGGACTTTCGGAAAGTTCGGGTCTTTGGCCATTGTAGATTTGCCTTCTTTACAAGGTTTATATGCTTCGTAAATATCGCCTTTTTTGCCGTCAACCGGCTGTAAGCCTTCGAGAATAAAGTAAAGGTGACGGATTGCGCATTCACGGGCAAGGTCATAGCGCTGATACTTTTCAAGGCCTTTGATAACCATAAAGTTGAATGCAGGATAAACCGAACCTCTGAATCCTTCGCCCTCCTGATTAAAATCCGGACTGTCGGCACTCAAAGTAGGGAACGGATGGTCAGTTCCGAAAGTGTTTGGGTTAGAAAGATGTTCAATTAAAGCATCTGCCTTGTCGGCGTTCGGAATTTCTGCCAGAAGCGGCCAGAATCCTGCGATTGTTTTTTGAGCAAGACGGTTTTCGTTCTTGTCCAGGTCGTGATAAAAACCTGTTTCGCTGTCCCACATCATTGAATTGATACGTGTTTTGAGCGAGAAGTAGGCTTTCTTGTATTTGAAACTTAATTCTTTGTCGTTAAGAATATCACCGAGTGCGCTCATATGTGCGCAGTTGATTGCCATTGCCGAGTTAAAATCAACCGGATAACAGCAGTCCTTGCGTGGTGAATTTGACATTGTACTTGCTGCCATCGGTGCGTTGTAAAGTCCGTTTGGCTGCTTGTATGTGCTGTCTACCCAGTTCATGTAGTTCTGAAGAACAGGCATAATGTCCTTGATTCGGCGCTTGTTTGCAGATTTATGATAGAGGTTGAATTCAGCCCATGCGAACAGAGGAAGACCGACTCCCTCAGGGTTTGCCGAAGTCTTTACTGCTTCGCCTGTTTTTATGTCGTACTTCCAGCGGATTGCACCGCTTTCTTCCTGTTTGCTGTAAAAATAGTCGAGATTCTGGTTTGCCGGATAGTTTCTGTTTGAATATACCAGAAAGAATGAAGAAAAAATGGATTCAAACTGGTCGATGACAAGCTTTTTGCCTTCATCTTCAGGGTAAATGAAATATCCGTCATTTGAAACTTCACCAGTTTTGGAATCTATCCAGAAGTTAGATAACCATGCCCAAGTCTTGTCGTAAATGTCTACAAAATCCTGATCGTAAAAATGGATTTTTGGAAAATCGCGTTTGTTCACAGTTGCTCCTAACTTCTTTGTCAAAATTTATGACTTAATCAAGTTCTTTATTATAGCATAAATATTTAAAATATGGTTAAAAAAAATGAAAAAAAATTTAAATTTTTAGTTTTTTCCTCTTGACTAGACTTTTTAGAAACATTGTCCGGTCATGAGGATTAGGAAGCAGGCGTTTAGTC
>JAILFZ010000066.1 GCA_024697295.1 Treponema sp. | reverse complement strand
GCCTTTGCCATGTCATCGTGATATGAATAAACCGTGAGCAGAGGCTGAATCACACTCATCGAAAGAATTATGATTGTTATGAAATCGGTTCCGGAAAGGCTTCCGTTCAAAAAGAAATATCCGCCGATTGGAAGGACTGAAAGCAGGGTTGAAGGTGCAATCACAAAGGCAATGGTAAAAGGCCAGATGCAGTCCCGCATCCACTCAACATAACAGTCAGAGCCTTCACGGGCTGCGGTGACGAATTTTTCGTAGGATGATTTTGACTTTCCGAAAGCCTTTATGACTTCGATTCCGTTGATGTATTCCACAGCCGTATCGTTGAGGATTTTTGTCTTTTCAATGGCATTCTGAAATCGTTCGGTCATGTTTATCATCATAAATGAAGAGGCTATAACTCCGATCGGAAGAGTTGCAAGGGATGCAAGTCCCATCTTCCAGTCAATATTAAAAAGGTAGATGAACATTAACACCGGAAGCAGAAGGTTGCTCGTCCACTCAGGCAGAATGTGGGCCAGAGTCGTTTCCATGCTGTCAATCCGTTCAACAAGTATGTTTTTGAGCGCTCCGGACGGCAAGTTCAGGACTGAGCCTAAGGGAATACGCGTAAGTTTGTCGCAGAGCTTTTTTCTGATGTTTGCAAGCAGGCTGAATGTTGCAACATGGCTTAACGTTGTTGAAAACATGTGAAAGAGAACATTTCCAGCCCAAAAAAGGATGATGATCCCTCCCAGATGCAGATACACATTCCAGTCCCGCACTCCGGAAAGAAGATTGCGTACGATTTTTGCAATCAAAATGTAAGGGGCGATTCCACAGGCGACGCTAAGCACTGCAAGAAAAATGCTTGCGATGTATGCAGTTTTTTTACTGCCGGCAAATGTGAAAATCCAGGTGAGAAGAGATTTCTGCTTTTGACCTGACATTGTTTTTCCTCCTTATAAAGCCTCGGCGATAGCCGCGCGCCATGGAGGGCGCGAATCGCAATTGCAGGCTTTAGAATGCAATTGCTCATGATAAAAATTACAAGGACGTAATTTTTATCATGCCTCTTTTTTTTTGTTAGCACATGCTAACTATCTAACTTATATAACAGTGTTATATTATTGTCAATATCCTTCCTCTGTCCTATACTTTGTTCATGGCAGAAACTACTTTAAAGAAAATCAATCAAATTGCGACTCAGGAATTTCTGGAAAATGGATTTCGTGGTGCCTCTTTGCGCGAAATTGTAAAAAAAGCGGGAGTTACAACGGGCGCTTTTTACGGCTATTATAAGAGCAAGAAAGAACTTTTTTCTGCCCTGGTAAAGCCGCACGCAGATTATGTCGCAAACCTTTTTGGCAGCCTAATCGAGCAGTTTAAAAAACTTCCGAAATCCGAATGGGCGGCCAACATGGCCACGTTTTCAAAGCAGGGAGTCATGCAGGTTTATGAGTACGCCTACAAGGAAAAGGATACATTCCGTCTTATTTTGAACGCCAGCGAAGGAACCGAGTTTGAAAACTTTGTTAACAACATGATTGAAAAAGAAATAGAGATGACCCATATTTTTTATAAGGAAATGGAAAAACAGGGCTACAATCCTTATGCTTTTGACCAGACTTTGGAACACATCATCATCTCTGCTGAATTTGCGGCTATCTTTGAACTGATTGTTCACGACATTCCTTTTGAAGAAGGCCTCAAATGCGCACAAAATATCCACGATTTTTATGAAGCAGGCTGGCAGAGCGTGCTCAAACTGAATTAACCCCAATTAGCCGGGGTTTTATAAGGAGGCGTGATAAAAAGTACATACGCCACTTCGTGTCGTTTGCATATAGGAAATTATAAAACTTTGTGCTTGCGCACAGGAGCATCCGTGTACTTTTTATCACATGCAGATTTTGCCGTTGGCAAAACTGCGATATCGTGCCTCCTGCACGACCGCTAACGCGGAATTTATAAGGAGTTTTTATGAAAGTTATTCTTTTTAACGGAAGCCGTAACGAAAAAGGCAGCACTTACACCGCTTTAAGTCTTGTTGCCGAAGAACTTAACAAAAACGGAATCGAAACAGAGTTTTTCTGGGTGGGAGAGCGCGCCTTAAACGGACAGATTGACCGGCTGGTAGACGAAGCAGTTGAAAAAATCCAGACAGCCGACGGTATGGTTTTAGGCTCCCCTGTTTACTATGCGTCCCCAAGCGGCGAACTTATCGCTTTTTTAGACAGATTCTACTGGAAGGGCGAAAAATTCCTCCGCTTTAAGCCTGCAGCAGCAGTTACCGTTGCAAGACGAGCCGGAACAACCGCCTGCCTTGATGTGCTCAATAAATACATCACCTATGCACAGCAGCCTGTAATCACCTCCCGCTACTGGAATATGGTTCACGGTTCAAACGGAAACGACGTGCTCAAGGATGAAGAAGGCATCCAGATCATGCATTCCATCGGCCGCAACATGGCCTGGATTTTAAAAAGCATCGAAGCCGGAAAAAAAGCCGGCATCCCACAGCCAGAAGCCGAAAAGAAAATCTTTACGAATTTTATCCGGTAGTTTTTTATAAGACAAAGGGCGCCCCGCCTGCACCGGCAGGCGGCCGGGCTTTTTACTTATAACGGCTTTTAAAGCGCTAAAAAAAATAATCTAAACTGCCTGAACAATTGCCCATACGCAGTCGCCGGCCCTTTCAATCTTTCTGACCATATCAATATACTGGAGTTCTTTTCTGACATCGGCTCCCTTTTCAATTCTTCTGCGGCTTTCTTCTTTAAGATTGTGCTTTGTTTCGTCTATTCTTGTTTCAAGAGCTTCGCTGTTTCTCTTTTCGCCCTCACTCGTGCCGATATTGAAAAATGTGCAGGCCTGTTCAAAAAAGACCCTTACAAGTTCAAGATAATCGGTAATTTCCTTTGTCCTTTCATCTGCCAAATTGTAATTTTCGCTTCCAATATATTTACGGGCGGTATGCATAAGAGAACAGGTTTCGTCGCTAAGATTTTCAAGAGCATCGGTAATATGCAGCAGATTAGAAAAATACTGGCGGTCCCTGGCGTTTGCGTTAGGCAGGCGGGAACATTTCTGCAGAAAGTCGCTTATGCTGTCGTTCATTTCATCAATATAGTTTTCAAGACGGCTTACATTTTCATTAAGAGAATCACTGGAAGGCGGATTGTAGAAACTGTTGCAGATTGAATCGAACATTTCCATAACCTTTGTAGCCATTTTCGATATTTCAGCGTGCATCTGAACTGCATAGAGGTCGGCACTCATCCTTGAGTGAGGCAGAATGGCCGGCATATGATAGTGGGCATCTTTTTCCTTTGTGGATTCAGGGACTATTTTTCTTGCAAGATTAGCAATCTGATTTACAAAAGGTATAAAAACAATTGTGGCTGATATGTTAAAAACAGTATGCAGCATGGCAATATGGCTGGTAATGTTTTCTGCCGGACTTGCCGGAACAATATAATCTATAAGGGCAAGAAAAGGTCTGAAAGTCATAAGGGCCAGAAGAGTTCCGCTTATGTTAAAGGCAAGGTGAACAAAGGCTGTCCTCTTTGCGTTTGTATTTGCTCCCATACTCGACATAACTGCATCTACAGTGGAGCCAATATTACTTCCCAGAACAATAGCTGCACTCAATTCCCAGCTTAAAGAACCGTTTGCAGCCAGAGTCAGAACTATGGCCGTCATGGCAGAACTTGAATGAATCAGGGCAGTAATAAAGGCCCCGATTATAACTCCCAGAATAATGCCTGCCAGTCCTAAATCAGAAATTGCCAGGAAAATCTTTGCTGCTGCCGGTCCAAAATCCAGACTTTCTTTTAGCAGGCCCAGACCCAGAAAAAGCAGGGCAAAACCCATAAAGCAGTCTGCAAAATTGTGCAGTCTGGTTTTCTTTAAATATCTCAGGATAAAACCAAAACCAAACAAAGGAACTGCTGCAGCAGAAATAGAAAAACTAAAACCAAAAAAAGAAACAATCCAGGCTGTTACGGTTGTACCGATGTTTGCACCAAAAATTACACCGATGGCCTGTTCAAGGGAAAGAATTTCTGCATTAACAAAACTAACAACCATAACGGTTGTAGCACCGGAACTCTGAATTAAAGCTGTAACACCAAGACCGGTCAAAACAGCATAAAATCTGTTTTCGGTAATTTTAGAAAGCAGTTTCTGAAGTCCGCTGCCAGCCCCCTTCTGAATACCGTCCGAAAGCATATTCATTCCAAAAAGGAGGAGACTTAAAGCACCAATAAAAGCTGCGGCCTGGGCTGCTATGGAAAAAATCATAGGTCTAATATAGGCCAAATCATCTTATCTGATAATTATATTTATGTTAAATCTTTGTAAAATTTATTCCTGAAAAACAATTTTAAAGGTACTGCCTTTTCCCGGCTGACTGTTAAGCAGAATGCTTGCATCGTGGTATTTTGCCGCATGCTTTACGATAGAAAGCCCCAGCCCGGTACCTCCGTTTTGCTTGGACCTGCTCTTGTCTACCCGGTAAAATCGCTCAAAAATCCTTTCTTTTTCTTCGGGGGCAATTCCTATTCCGCTGTCTTTTACTGAAAGAATGACTCTTCCCTTAATGTCGGGATTATCAGAAAGCATATTTCTTATGTTGATGTCTACAGAGCCTTCTTCCCTGTTATATTTTATGGCATTATCAATCAGGTTGTAGATCATTTCGTAAATGACAGGTCTTACCCCCTTTATCGAACCGGAATCTCCGCTCAGGTTTACACTTATTTTCTTTTGGCTTGCCTGAGGGGCAAGGCATTCCATGGCTTCCCGGCAGATTTCCCTGAGGCTTAATTCTTCTTTTTCCAGACTGATTGATTTTTCGTCCAGTTTCGAAAGCTTGATAATGTCGTTAACCAGACTGATCATGCGCTGGCTTTCTGTGTATATGGTAGTTGCAAAATCCCGGGTAGTTTTTTCGTCGGTTCCGCCAGCCCGCAGAATTTCAGCAAAGCCGCTTATACTTGTTAAAGGTGTTTTAAGTTCGTGGCTGACATTGGCAGAAAACTGCTGCCTTAATTCTTCTCTCTGGGCTTTTTCAAAATTTTCTTCTGCAATTCTTCGGGTAAAGGGTTCCAGTTCTTCATAAACCTCTGTTGCAAGGGGATTGTCAAAATCAATTTTATTAAGGGGTTCTACAAGTTTTTTGCTTAAAAAGGAAGCCGCAATTCCGGAGACAATTACTGCCAGCACCAGCATAAAAAGAAGCAGCTGACTCATTCCAAGAATCATTACCCATACAGAACGCTGGTCGCAGCTTATCCTCATAATGTCTGAATTAGGCAAAAGCCGGGCATAATAAAGAGTTTTTTCTGTCATGGTAGAAGAAAAGCGCGAAATACGGCTGGAACCATTCATGCTTGCCTGTATAAATTCACTTCGGCGGCCGTGGTTCTCGAGCTTTTCTGTTTTTACCGTGTTATCAAAGTAAACGCTTCCGTCAGAATGTATAAGAGTGATGCGGTTTTTTGTATTCAGTGAAGAAAGATAATCCAGTCTTGAATTGAGCACATATTCTTCGAGAAAAAAACTTTCGGCTTCAAGTTCTGAGTAAAGCCTCTCTTCAAAATAATCGTGCATATTTGATATAAATACTGAGGCAGAGATAAAATAAACCAGAGTCCCCACCAGGAAAGTGTTTATAAATATTCTGAATGTTAAGGATTTATTTTTCATCAATACTCCCTGCATCATTTATTACGTAACCGACGCCTCTGATTGTTTCTATCATGTCACCGCATTTTCCAAGCTTTTGCCTTAGAGTCCTTATATGAACATCGACGGTCCTGCTTTCTACATCTGCATCGATATTCCATACCGAATTTAGAAGCTCTTCCCTGGTAAAAACTTTTCCCCGGTTTTTAATAAGAATCAGCAGAAGATCAAATTCCTTAACGGTAAGAAAAATCTGCTTTTCGTCTGCAAAAACCCTGTGGCTGCCGCTGTCTATCTTAAGACTGCCTGCAGTCATAACCTGAGAAAGAGTCTTCTTTTCGTAACGTCTGAGGACAGCCTTTATTCTGGAAATCAGATTCATCATGCTGAAAGGCTTTGTTATGTAATCATCAGCCCCGGCATCAAGTCCGCTTACCATATCAAATTCTGTGTCCCTGGCGGTGAGCATGATTACTGGAATTCCAGAAGTCGCAGAATTGTCCCTGAGTTTTTTCAGGACAGAAAGACCGTCTTCTTCAGGCAGCATAAGGTCAAGCAGAATAAGGTCCGGATGATTTTCTTTCATTTCTTTCCAGAAAAGGGAGGGGACTATAAAGCCCCTGCATTCCATATTCTGTGTTTTGAGGGAATAGATAATCAGTTTTTGAATTGACTCGTCGTCTTCTAAAAGATATATCATGTCTTAAGTGTATATCAAAAGAAAAAAAAAGCGATTACTTTTATGTTAAGTTTTGGTAAAATTATTGAGAAGAAAAAATTAAGGAGAAAATCATGATAAAAGTTTACTGTTATGACCGCTGTTCTACCTGCAAAAAGGCCCTGGCCTGGCTGGATTCAAAAAAGATAAGTTACGAAAAAATCGACATCAAGGGCGACCACCCCGACGAAGCAAGCCTCCGCGCCTTTCATAAAAAATCAGGCCTTCCCCTTAAACGCTTTTTTAACACCAGCGGCATGCTTTACAGGGAAAACCAACTGTCAAAAAAACTTCCCTCAATGAGCGAAGACCAGCAGTTCAAACTTTAGCCTCCGACGGCATGCTTGTAAAGCGCCCCCTTTTGGTCACAGAAAAATGTGTCTGCACGGGTTTTAAAGAAGAAGAGTGGGTTCTGGCTTTAGAATAGGGCGCCCCGCCTGCACCGGCAGGCGGCCGGGCTTTGCGCACTTTCGCTTTTCGCTTCATCCCTCACTGCGTGACGGACGCCTTTCGGCGGTGCTTCAATCCCTGGCGCATCAATTTTCCTTCCATATCGATAAGAAAACTCTTATGTAACCAGGTTTTTTTTTCAGGGTTGTCATTATATAAGAGTTTAGATTCCTGATTAGAATTTTTGGAGGATATATGAAGAAAATGCTGTCACCCCTGATTTTTGGAATGATGCTTGGCGCCCTGGGATTTGCAGAAACTAAATATTCCACAAATCCCGATGAATGTGTGGACGGAGTCTGCTTCGTTCCCCAGTATGCTGACGACGGCCGTGAAAACTATGCCATTGTTTCGCCTGTGGGCTATCACGATGTAGCCATGATTAGCCAGGCAAAGCGGCTCAACACCCTCAAAGGAAAGACAATTGCCCTTGTTGGCGGCTCTTTTATGGCACCCACAACTCACAACGAACTTAAACGCTGCATCGAAAAAGAATTCCCTTCGGCAAAAATCTATATGTTCGACGACATTGGACAGGCAGGGCCTTATTCCGTTTTCGGTCAGACAGAAAAGACAAAGGCTTTTCAGGAGAGGCTTAAAGAACTCAAGGTGGATGCCCTCATCGTGGGAAACTGTGGCTGCGGACTTTGTACCACAAAAGAAACCGGCGATTCCATTGCAGCCGAATATATTGGAATTCCGACTGTAACAGTTGCGGCTCCCACATTTGTTGCCCAGGTTCATTCCACCGGCGTAAACCGCGGCGTCCCCGTTCTCCGTACGGCAGAATACCCCGGGGCCTTTGCTTCTCACTCCACTGATGAACTCAAAAAGAATGCAAGGGAAGTCCTCTGGCCCCAGATTAAGGAAGCCCTTACCACACAGATTACAAAAGAAGAAATCGCAAAATATGCTCCTGAAGGAAAAAGGCCGGCAGATGAAATCATCTATTACGGAAACTACGATGAGATTCAGGAATACATGCAGATTAACGGCTGGACTGACGGCCTTCCGGTTGTTCCGCCCACAGACGAGAAAATTCAGGAATACTTAAAATTCACAGGCTTTAAGGGAAGTGATGTTCTTGGCACTTTTGCCCTTGCCTACCGGGAATGTACTGTCTACACGGTTGCAGCAAATGCCGTCATGGCAGGTCTTCCACCTGAATTCCTGCCGGTCTGCATCGCCTTTGTCCAGGGAATGAACAACGGTGAATGGAGAAAGCCCCTGGCTTCGACCCACGGCTGGAGTCCTTTCGCCTTCCTCAACGGTCCTCTTGCCCGCCAGCTTGGAATAGACAATCAGCAGGGAATGATAAGCGAAAAGGCAAACAAGGCTTTAGGACGCTTCATTGATTTGGCCATGCTCAACATCGGCGGCTATTATGTCAAGGAAAACCGCATGGGCTCCTTCGGCTACCTGACGCCCTTTGTTTTCAGCGAGGATGAGGAAGCCTGCGCCCGCATCGGCTGGAAACCCTATCATGTTCAGCATGGATTTGATTTGAACGCTAACACCATCACCGCCGGAAGTGCCCTTGCCTGGGGAAACAATATCACTCCGGCAACCGATGACCCGGAAAAAATCATGAACCTTATGGCCTTTGACATCACCGAAAAACAGCAGAACGGCCTTGGAAACACAAAGCCGCAGGTGCCACGCACAATTTTTATAACCGAGTATGTGGCAAAAGACCTTGCAAAGGAATACAAAACAAAGTCTGATTTAGAAGACGCTTTAATTGAAACTGCCCGCCGCCCTCTTGCCCTGCGCACTTACGCCCACTACTGGGCCAACACGGGAAGCCAGCAGTACAAAAGGCGCACTTTTGACGAACATTACGAAATGCTAAATAAAGACGAGGCAGAGCAGGCAAAAATGACGCCCACTCCAGAGTGGCTGCGCCCCCTTATCAAAGAAGACCAGATTATGACCATAGCCACCATGAACAAAGGCGACACGGCAATCCTTGTTACCGGAGACGCCAACCGAAATAAAGTACAGGTCATGCCAGGCGGCGACTTTGTCACCACAGAAATCAAGCTCCCGAAAAACTGGAATGAGCTTGTAGCGCCTCTAGGTTACGAGCCGATAGAAAAATTCTATCTAAAAGCGACTTTCAACAGGAATGAAGGCAAAAAACCGGCAGCAGTAAACAAGAGTAAAAAACAGCCTGCTGCAGAAAAAAGACCAAAACAGCCGAAAAGGCCGTAAAAAATAATGCGGTAAGATAAAAGGGAGGTATCTTAGCATATTCCAGCATTATTCTTTTAAAACCGATGTACATTTATTTATAAGAAAAAAATGCCGTTTCTCGAAAAAAATATTATATTTAAAGTGTATCTTTGAATAATTGTTAAATTGAATTTTCTAAGATGCCCTAAACAGTCAAAGGATTTTTTATGAAACAATATACAGTTACAGGAATGAGTTGTGCTGCCTGCTCTGCACGTGTAGAAAAAGCTGTCTCAAAGGTTGCAGGAGTTGAATCCTGCTCGGTAAGTCTTCTTACAAACTCAATGGGTATTGAAGGAACTGCAGACGACGCTCAGATTATTGAAGCCGTCGAAAAAGCAGGATACGGAGCTTCCTTAAAAACAGCAGACCGTGATTCATCTGCTTCTGAGCCGGTCCGAGAAGATGAACTTGCCGACAAAGAGACACCTGTCCTTAAAAAAAGACTCATCGCCTCAATCATTCTTCTGCTTCCGCTTTTATATGTTTCCATGGGTCACATGATGTGGGACTGGCCTCTTCCGCCTTTTATGGATCAGAATCATATTGCAATGGGTCTTTACCAGCTTCTGCTTTCTGCACTCATCATGGTTATAAACCAGAAATTCTTTATAAGCGGTTTTAAATCCCTCTTTCACCTTTCGCCGAATATGGATTCCCTTGTCTCCCTCGGTTCACTCGCTTCGTTTGTTTACAGCACTGCCGCCCTCTTTTTGATGACAGGTGCCCAGCTTAAAGGTGACAGCCAGGCCGTTATAAAATACATGCACGAGTTTTATTTTGAAGCGGCCGCAATGATTTTAACTTTAATCACGACCGGCAAAATGCTCGAAGCCCGCTCAAAAGGAAAAACAACCGATGCCCTCAAGAGCCTCATGAAGCTTTCTCCGGAAACAGCAGTTCTCCTTATTGATTCCAAAGAAATAACTGTTCCCGTTAAGAACGTTAAAAAAGGCGACATTTTTATTGTCCGCCCTGGACAGAGCATTCCTGTTGACGGAATCATCCTCGAAGGCGAATCTTCCATTAACGAATCTGCCCTTACAGGCGAAAGCATTCCTGTAGACAAAAAAGCCGGGGACTCTGTCAGCGCCGCCACAATAAACACTTCAGGATTCTTAAAATGCCGTGCAGAACGGGTCGGACAAGATACAACCCTTTCTCAGATTATCGCCATGGTAAGTGATGCGGCCGCAACAAAAGCCCCGGTTGCAAAAATTGCAGACAAAGTATCAGGTATTTTCGTTCCGGCAGTTATTGTCATTGCACTTATCACCTTTGCCGCATGGTTTTTTACCGGTTCAGATGCCGGAACAGCCCTTACACGCGCTGTAGCCGTGCTCGTAATCAGCTGCCCCTGCGCACTCGGACTTGCAACCCCGGTTGCAGTTATGGTCGCAAACGGAAGTGCCGCCCGAAACGGAATTCTCTTTAAAACCTCTGCCGCCCTAGAAAATGCAGGTAAAATTCAAATAGTAGTCCTCGACAAAACAGGCACAATCACAAACGGAACGCCACAGGTAACAGACATTCTCCCCGCACCCGACACAACGGAAGAAGAGCTTCTTTCCTATGCCTTCTCCCTTGAAAACATGAGCGAACATCCTCTCGCTAAGGCAGTAGTTCAGGCCTGTACGGAAAAAAACATTAATGCACAAAAAGTAAGCGGATTTAAAGCCCTTCCCGGAAACGGTCTTTCTGCAAACCTGTCAAATAAAAATCTCTCGGGCGGAAAGCTTGATTTTATAAAAACAAAAACTTCTGTTCCTCAGGATATGCTTCAAAAAGCACAGTCCCTTTCTCAAACCGGAAAAACACCTCTTTTCTTTACCCTTGATGATAAATTCCTCGGAATAATTGCAGTTGCAGACACAATCAAAAAAGACAGCCCCAAGGCCGTAAAAGAATTAAAGCAGATGGGAATCCGCGTCGTAATGCTCACGGGCGACAACGAACAGACAGCACGTGCAGTTGCCGCACAGGCCGGAGTAGAAGAAGTTATTGCAGGCGTTCTTCCAGACGGAAAAGAAGAAGTAATCCGTAAACTCCAGGAAGAATCTTCCGGCACTCAAAACGGCCGCCGCAAAAACAGACAAAATTCAAAAAATAAAGTTGCCATGGTCGGAGACGGAATCAACGATGCTCCTGCCCTCACCCGCGCAGACACCGGAATCGCCATCGGAGCCGGTACAGATGTTGCAATTGACAGCGCAGACGTTGTTCTTATGAAAAGTTCACTGGAAGATGTTCCGGCAGCAATCCGCTTAAGCCGCGCCGCCCTCCGCAACATCTACCAGAATCTTTTCTGGGCCTTCTTTTACAATGCGGCAGGTATTCCACTTGCGGCAGGGGTTTTTATAAAAGCCACAGGCTGGCAGCTTAACCCGATGTTTGCCGCCGCCGCAATGAGTCTTTCAAGTTTCTGTGTTGTAAGCAATGCGCTAAGATTAAACATGTTCAATATTCACAAAAAAACAAAACAAATAAAGGAGTCAAAAATGACTAAAACAGTTCTTATTGAAGGAATGATGTGCAGCCACTGCGAAATGCACGTTAAAAAAGCTCTCGAAGCCCTCCCGGGAGTAGAAAAAGCCGAGGCCAGCCACGAAGCAAAAAAAGCCGTGCTCACAGTTAAAAACGGTGCAGAAATCAGTGAAAGCGCCGTTAAAGACGCTGTAACCGAAGCCGGTTATGAATTTAAGGGACTTGAATAAGAGATTTCCCCTCTTTGTCTGAATACTCTGACACCGGCAAAAAAAACGGAACATGCTGTCTTTCCAGCAGTTCCGTTTTTTATTTAGGGTTTATTACAAACCCTAAAAACGGCGAAGTCAAGGCTTTAAGCGTATGTGTGCCTTGACTCGACGTATTTTACAAAATTTAATTTTGATTAAAGCTTTACACGGAATATTACAGGAACATCAACCTTTGTCTTAACAGCAGCATCATTATCTCCGCTGTTAAGGGCCTGTGTAAATTCTACGGCTGCCGTAATTGCCGCAGCAGGACCTGCACTGATTTTAACTCTCGGAGATACTGTAACCGTATTTTCTCCAAGGTCCTTTCCTTCATTATCATCAAGATCAGTTAAATCCAGACGTGCATCAAGAGCAAATACTAAGCTGTCACTTGCAGCATAAGAAAGTTCTGCGCCTGCTTCGAGGGCACTTTCTGCATCATCTGCTCCATCTGCCTTATAAGAAGAATATTTTGCAACAGCTGTTGCTTTCAACTCTTTGGAAAACGCATACTGAAGTCTTCCGTCAACTGCAAAGGCAAGATCAATAACATCTGTCTCAACTCCGGCAGTAAAACCGGCAACAGCAGCAAGTGCATCAGACGGTTTGTATGTGAGGTAAGCAGCTCCGCCGAATGCCTTGTTAACCGGATTCTTAAAAATCAAATCAAGGCTTGCAGATTCTCCCTGCCATGCGGCTTCAAAAACATATCCCGCATTCTGCTCAAATTCTGTTCCCTTATCATATTCTGAGTCAAGTAATCCTGTTTTTAAAAGAAGCTTGCCGCCGGCAATATCAGAAAGTGTATAATCTGCGATAAGGGAAAGATTTTCTCCCCCTGCCGGCTGAGCTACGTTTCCAAAATCATAGAGCCAGGTTTTACCTGTTTTATCTGCTGCCAGGCCGTATGAAATTTTATTCGAAAGGCCGTATTTTGCAATATCAGAATCGAGCAGTCCGGCTTCTGTTGCTGTAACGTTGTAGCGGTTTGTAAAACGGCTGTCATAGTCACCGAAAGTAAATTTCAGGGCACCATAATTAAGCCAACCGTAATAGGTATCAAACGTGATTGCATCGGCTCCGTTTTTTAATCCTGCATTGATTGCAGATTCAATTGCGACGCCGGCATATTCATTGTCAGCATAAAAATTAAGGTAGTCTATTGCGCTGGCATTCTTCAGATTCCAGAGAACAGCCTTTTTATCACCGCCTTCTGTTTTTGAAACTGAATAAGCGCTTGTACGGATTCTTGCCTGCTCTTTGATTCTGATTTCTGCTGAAACTGAAGAAACAGCCAGAACAATTAAAGCTAAGGCAATTGAAGATTTAAGGGACTTTTTCATGATGAACTCCTCTTTTTAATCTGTCAGTTAACTGACTATAAAGATAATTTCTTCATACGAAGAAAATGGTCAAAAGATACCGGCCTGATAGGAGGTACAACCGGTATCCTTTTTATTCAGTAAAAGCTCTCTCCTGTTCCTTTACTGAACTAAGTCCTTTATACATGATTAAAAAAAGAGTTTCTAATACTATTTTTCTATTTTTTTAATAGGAGATTTCTATAAGTAATGTGTGATTACTCAGTATATTCGCGCAGAATTGCACGGACGCCGTCCAGATAATTCTGCCCGAACATATTGAGGTGGTTCAACAAATGGTACAGATTGTATAAATCGCGCCTGTCTTCGTAGCCGCTTTCCAACGGAAAAGCTTCATTATAAGCTTCGTAAAAGCGGCTGTTGAATCCGCCAAAGAGTTCTGTCATTGCAAGGTCGGCCTCGCGGTGGCCGTAGTAGACTGCCGGGTCGATTAAAACAGCCTTTCCTTCAGGACCGCACATTACGTTTCCGGCCCACATATCGCCGTGCAAAAGCGAAGGTGAATCGGATTCAATCAGATATTTATCAAGATTATCAAGAAGTTTAGAAATCCGTTTTCTGTCAGACTCATCAAAATATTTGTCTGCGTCTTTAAATTGAACTGCAAGGCGGTTGTCGCGGAAAAACTCTATCCAGCTTTTGGTCCATGTATTTTTTTGAGCACGCGAGCCGATATAATTGTCCTGGTAAAAGCCAAAACCTTTTGCGCTTTCTGAGCCGGAAAAGCGGTGCATTTTTGCAAGGCTCTGTGCAAAGTCGTCCCAGAAGTTTTTGGCAAAGTTTCCTAATTCAACAAAAGAAAGAAGCAAAAAACTATAGCCCACCTGCTCACCGTTATCGGTTCCATAACCCAATACTTTTGGAGTCGCAATTGCCTGCGATTTTTGAATTTCTTCAAGTCCAGCCCGTTCGCATTCAAAGAAGTTAAAATTTTCTTTGGCGTTTGCCTTCATAAAAACTTTTGTTCCGTCAGTGAGCGTAAGGCCATAAGCCTTGTTTATGTCGCCACCTGTAAGTCTGTCAGTTTTTGCGATTTTTACTGAGTTTCCAAATAAATCAACCAGAGCGCCGGCAAGCGAATCATATTTTTTTATCACTTCTGTAACTGTCCTGCATCCATTTTTAAAATTATATCTGCATATTTGGCCGCCTCGCTTTCGTGGGTTACTAGCATAACCGCACAGCCGCTGTCAGCTGTCTTACGCAAAAGATTAAGGACTATGTTTGTATTTTCGTCATCCAGATCGTCTGTCGGCTCGTCGGCAAACAAAACTTTTGGTTTTAACAAAAGTGCACGGGCAATCGACATTCGGCGCATTTCGCCACCGCTGAGTTCGCTCATGCGTGCGTTTTCAAGATTCAATATTCCGACCATGTCCAGAAGTTCGCGGGCACGCTCTGTGTAATCTGCGCTGTCTCCTTTTAAAAGCGCTGCCGGAATAAGTACGTTTTCCAGAACAGAAAGTGCATACAACCCGTTCTGTCCCTGAGGAATTACACCAAAACTCTCGTTACGAAGGTGCGAAAGTTCCTTGTCTTCCATCCGGTACAAGTCTTTTCCATCAAGCATCACTGTTCCAGAATTTGGTTTTAAAAGACCGGCGCACATGTAAAGTAGGGTGCTTTTTCCGCTGCCGGAGCGTCCGGTAATTTCTGTAAGCTTGCCGGGTAAAAGTTCAAGAGTACACGGTTTAACGGCTTCAAAATGACTCTGGTTTTTTGTTGGCCTGTAATATTTTTTTGTAACGTTTTGAGCAACGAGCATCAGTTTCCCTCCCGCAAAATTACACCGGTATCAATTTTACTGATTTTCAGAACACTGGCAATAGAAGTCAGACAACCGGTTATCAAAGAAACAACTATTGTTATCAAAGCAAGAAGCGCGATTTTTCCAGGTCCCGCGATAAGAAACGGAAGCGCAAGTTTTTCTTCAAGAGAACTCTGGAACGGAATAATCACCATAACGCCAAGGGCAATTCCAAGGAGGCTTCCTGTAAGGTTTATAATCATGGATTCACTGAATACAAGACCCGCAAGCCCTGTCCGTGTTGAACCCATAACGCGCATAATTGCAAATTCCTTTTTGCGTTCATTCATAATCATAGTAAATACAATTACGATTACAAACAGACACAAAAGCCAGACCACAAAAATCAATGTACCTAACAAACCTGCAATCTTGCTCATATTGTATCCGACATTTACGGTCATTGACTTAGTCTGGACAGCCGTAACTTCCGGAACATTCTGGTTTATAAACTGAACTACATCCTCAATGGCGTATTCATCGTAAACCTTTACCTGAATTGAACTTACAACGTCGTCCGGGTTTGTATTTTTTTCAATGTTTTTGCCCATCGTAATCATAGATCCGGTCAAAGTTTTGATTGTGTTGATTGTAGAATACACGCCGGAATCCAGGCCGGTTCCTGTCGGGGCAAGCTGGCCTGCCACATGGCACTCAGTTCCGTAAAAAGTAAGTTTATTGTTTTCCGGAACTATGATTTTTGAACCGACAAGGATGTCGAGGGGTTCAAGAGTTCCGTGAAAAGTTTTGCTGATCCACGGTTGTACCGTAAAATCAGTTTCGGGATCAAATCCAATCATCTGCAGCTTAACTGAACAGCATCCGGCACTCATGGAAGCCAGAAAGAGCTGCGGCGAAACCTTTTCAACTCCTTCCACAGCGGCAACTTTTTGAACAAGACCTTTGTCCATATAAAAATATGTACAGTTTCCATTAAAAAGGATGGATTCAAATGTTTTGCGTTCAGCAGTTTCTTTTGGAACAACAATTATGTCAGCTCCAAGTCTCAATTCAAGACTTTCAAGTCCGTTTTTAAGTGATGTCAAAACAAGGGCTCCGGTAAAAACTGTAAACGCCAACAGGGCGGCAAAAACTAAAAGCGCAGTTGAACGTCCTTTTTTTCCGATTAAGTTCAAAAACGGCAGAGACTGGATTTTCATTTATAACTCCGAAAAATTTTATTTTTTTGATTGAATGATTGAATCAATTACGGCTGCGGCGATAAGCACAAATGCAATGACTACAACTGCAGGATGCATTATAGTATGACAGCGCATTGTTTTCATCATACACAAAGGAATAATGTGAGCCGGAACAAGGGCTGCAAAAACAGCAACCGGAACGATACTCAGAGAAAGACCAAGCTTTACTTTTGAATTTTTTACAAAAAGGTGGGCAAGACTAATCACAGCAAGTACAACAGAAAGACCTTTTTCGACCTGACCGGCCCAGTGACACATCATCCAGCTTCCGTCAGCTTTTGGACCACATGAGCCAAAAAAGCTGAAAATTCCCGTTACAAAAAAGACAGAAACGACTGCAAGAACAATGTCGCTTACACCGATATTAAATTTTTTGTCTGCCATAACAGAACCTCCATTGGCTCAACCATAGCAGACAGATATTAAAAATTTATAAACTCACAAAAATTTATATCCCGCACCCCAGACTGTCACGATAAATTGTGGCTTCTGCGGATTTTTTTCTAATTTTTCCCGCAGACGGTTTATGTGAACGGTTACCGTGTTAAAGTCACCAAAAGCGTCTTCGCCCCATACCCTGTCATAAAGCACTTCGCGCGAAAATACGATTCCGCGGTGGAGGGCAAGAAAGGCAAGTAATTCAAATTCCTTGTTTTTTAATTCGACCGCCTTGCCGTCCAGAGTCACCTGATGACCGTCCAGATCTATGCACAAAGAGTTTAATTCAATTTTTCGGATTGAATTTTTATCATCACCCGCGAAGTTTTGTTCAATATATGAAAGAGT
>JAILFZ010000004.1 GCA_024697295.1 Treponema sp. | reverse complement strand
GGACGAATGGCATCGCTTGTCCTTCTGCTTTTTGGAATGATTGTATTCAGTTTTATTACCGGTAAAATCACATCCGGCTTCATGAACATCTTAATGAAAGGAAACAAGGGGTTAAAAAAACTTAGAAAAATGAAAGGACATTTTATTATTTGCGGCTGGAAAGCCGGTTTTGACAAGATTTTAAGTACTGTAATGCAGTCCAATCCTGATATTGCTTCTGACATGATTGTTCTTGTAAATGAAGCTCCTTCCGAGCAGATTGAACAGCTTCGTTCCCGGATTGAATTTAAAGACATAAACTACATCGCAGGTGATTTTGCCGATGCCCCTACCCTTAAACGCGCCCGCATAGAAAAGGCTGAACGGGTTCTGGTAATTTCCGACCAGTCAAAGCCTCGTACTGACCTTGAAGTTGACAGCCAGACTGTTCTTGCAGTTTTAGCGATAAAAAACTTAAATCCAAAAGCATACATTGCCGCAGAAATATTGAATAAAAAATTCCGCGAGCATCTTGAACTTGCACACTGTGATGAAATTCTCCTGACTCAGGATTATGAACACTCTCTTCTCGCTACTGCATCGAGCGGAATGGGATACAGCAACGTAATCAAATCATTGATCGGTAACGATGCCGACTCTGGAATCATAATTGATAATCTTCCTGAACATTATGAAGGAAAAACTTATAAAGAACTTATGGAATTTGTGGGCAAAAAAGAAGATCAGGTTCTTGTGGGACTTTTGCTTAAAGAAAACAATATGCCTTTTCTTACGCCGCCGGACGACTTCATAATTCCTTCAAAGGCAAAATCAATCTTAATCTGCGCAAACCAGTAAGGAAGTTTTTCAGATGAAGAATAAAACCAAAGCTAAAAAAAGTTCGATTTTCCGGCGCATCAAGCTTGCACTTCATGATCCTCTGACTAACATTCTCCTTGGAATCGTGGTGTTGATTGCCGTGGCCTGTGTTGTGGTTTACAACGTTGAGACAAAAACAGGCAGCGGAATCGTATCTAAATTCGACACATTCTGGTTTATGTGCGTTGCCGTTTTTGCAAACTACTTTGAATATGTCTGTGAGTCTCTGCCCGGACGCGCTGCCGGCTGGACCATGCTTATGACCGGTCTTGTGCTTTTTGGCTGTATCACGGCTAAAATTGCATCTATTTTTGTTGATATTCAGATGAAAAATGATAAGGGGTTAAAAAAATTGAATAAAATGGAAGGACACTTTTTGCTTTGCGGCTGGAGAGCCGGTTTTGAAAACATACTCGACAATGTACTTTTGTCCAACTCTGATCTGACTCCCGACATGATTGTCTGCATCAATGAAGCACCTGAGCAGATGGAGCAGATTAGAAGCCAGAAAAAATACAGGGAATTAAATTATGTTGCCGGAGACTTTACCGACGAAGCAACACTCAACCGTGCCTATATTCAATCTGCAAAACGTGCGCTTGTAATCTGTGACAAGTCAAAAACCTACTCTATGCTCGAGATTGATTCAAGAACTGTACTTGCAGTCCTTACAATCGAAAGTCTGAACCGCGGCATTTATGTTGCCGCAGAACTTATGAGCGAAAAATTTGAAAAGCACTTAAAAATGGCCCATTGTGACGAAATCATTTTGAGTCAGGAATACGAAAGACGCCTTCTTGCAACGGCTTCGAGCGGAATGGGATACAGTAACGTTATCCGTGCTTTAATTAGCGACGACAGTGATTCGGGAATCTTGATCGGAAACATTCCGCAGAGCTTTGTCGGAAAAACTTATAACGAATTAAAAGAGCATCAGGCAAAACTGCGTTCAAAAAACGGCATTCTGGTTGGACTTTTATTGAACTCAGGAAACTTTCACTTAAGACGAATGGAAGCCATCCGCGAGGCTCAGAAAAACCCTAATTTGAATGCAGTTCTTGGAAGTCTTCAGAAGGTAAAAAGCCTTGTAAGCAACGAACCTGTATTCAGTCCGCCGGCTGACTTTATCGTTCCAAAAAATGCAAGGGCAATCTTTGTAAGAGGCAAAAATACCGCAGCCGGGGCCCGGGAGGAATAGAATGGATTCGTTTGAAAAGGTACTTCCTAAGCTTGTAAAAATTCAATTGTTTTCTGATTTTGATATCACAAAAGATGAAGATGTCCGTATCCTCAAATCAGTTTACGATAACCTGAGCATAGAAAAATTCGGGGCGGGACAGACTATCATCAAAGAAGGCGAAACAGGAGACCAGTTTTACATTTTGTACAGCGGCTCTGTTTTGATAACCCGCGGAACTCCTGCAGGAGACGTAATTGCCCTCGCAACACTTAATGCAGAACAAAACATCTTCTTTGGCGAAACTGCAATTATTTCCAACGATACACGCTCGGCAACCGTCAGTGCAAAAACTGAATGCACTACTTTGACTTTGTCAGGCAAAAAGTTCCTTCAAATTTGTGATAAAGAGCCGATTCTTGGTTACAGGGTTCTTGCGGTTCTTGCGAGAAGACTTGCAAACAATATAAGGGAATCCAACCGCGACAAGGCCATTCTGTACGAAGCGCTCTGCAACGAAATCCAGATGGGCTCGTAAAGAAGCCCGCCTGCAGTCCGGATGTTGCCCCGTCTAATGACTGACCGGGGCTTTTTACGTCATTGATTCAAGTTTTTCGCGGATAAATTCGCTTTTTTCTTTGAGGCCGATTTTGCCGGTGCTCATTAAAATAAAGTTTGGTCGTGCCGGATCTGGTTTTACTTTTCCGTTTGTTTCTTTAATCAGTTTTAGGACACGGTCAACCTTGATGTCGCTCACCCTGCTGAATTCAACCTGGATAACGCCCTGCTTTTCCTTAATTGACGAAATGCTAAGTTTTCTGGCAATGATTCTGACTTCTGCAAGACTTAAAAGACTGTACACTTCGTCAGGAATCGGTCCAAAGCGGTCTTCAAGTTCATAATACATTGAATCGAGTTCTTCTTTTGTCTGAATCGAAGCAATCTTCTTGTAAATTTCCATCTTAATCTGAAGGTTTGAAACGTATGTGTCAGGAATAAAGCCTGAGTATTCGAGTTCCATGAGGACTTCGTTGGTTTCCTGATAATTTTTGGAATTAGTCAGCTGTTCAACGGCCTCATTCAAAAGTTTAACGTACAGATCAAATCCGACCGAATAAACATCTCCGCTCTGGTCGCGGCCGAGTAAGTTTCCGGCTCCACGGATTTCCATATCCTTCATCGCAATCTTAAAGCCTGAACCAAGCTCGGTAAAGTCAGAAATTACCTGGAGGCGCTTCATTGCAACTTCGCTGAGGACTTTGTTTTCGGGGTATAAAAGGTATGCGTACGCTTTTTTGTCACTCCGGCCTACCCGTCCGCGAAGCTGGTATAACTGGCTTACACCGTACATGTCTGCACGGTCGATGATGATTGTGTTGACGTTTGGAATATCGATTCCGTTTTCGATAATTGTCGTGGCAATTAAAATATGGAAACCGCCCATTTTAAATCTGCGGAAGATGTCATCAAGTTCATCAACGCTCATCTGGCCGTGTGCAACGTCAATAAGCATTTCCGGCAGGATTTGCTGCAAATGGTGCCGTACTTCTTCGAGTGACTCAACCCTGTTATGAAGATAGAATACCTGTCCGCCGCGCTCAACTTCCTGTCGGATTGCCTTTACAACGCGCTCGTCCGTGTATTCGTCGACGATTGTTTCGATTGGTTTACGGCTTTGAGGAGGAGTTGTCAAAAGAGACATGTCGCGAATTTTCAGGAGGCTCATATGGAGGGTTCGCGGAATCGGTGTTGCACTCATTGCAAGACAATCGATATTTGCCTTTAAGTTTTTGAGCCGTTCCTTGTCTTTTACACCGAATCTCTGTTCTTCATCGACTATCATCAAGCCTAAATCCCGGAATTCAACATCCTTTTGAATTATACGGTGTGTGCCGACAAGAATGTCTACAGTTCCTTTTTTGAGTTCTTCGAGAATTTTTTTCTGTTCCTTTGGCGCTATAAAACGGCTCATCTGGGCTATTTTTACCGGAAAGTTTTTAAAGCGTTCGACACAGGTTTCGTAATGCTGCTCTGCAAGAATTGTTGTCGGCGCAAGGAATGCGACCTGCTTGCCGCCCATAACTGCCTTAAAGGCTGCCCGCATCGCAATTTCGGTCTTGCCGTAGCCGACGTCTCCGCAGACAAGACGGTCCATCGGAACAGGTCTTTCCATATCGTCTTTGATTTCTTTGCTGACCGTGTACTGGTCCGGCGTGTCTTCGTACGGAAAGTTTGCTTCAAAAGCAGCCTGCCATTCATTGTCCTTCGGGAACGGAAAACCGCGGCTTGCCTGCCGGCGGCTGTAAAGAGAAATAAGTTTTTGAGCCAGATCTTCGACGGCCTTTTTAACCTTGTTTTTGCGGTTTTCCCACGATTTTGAACCAAGCCGGTCCAGATGAGGTTTTTCGCCCTCGTTTCCAATATAACGCTGAATAAGGTTAACCTGTTCAATCGGGACAAATACCACGTCTTCATCTGCGTATTCGAGTTTGATGTAGTCCCGTTCGTTTCCCATCGCTTTGACACGCTGGATTCCCTTGAACTGACCGATACCGTAATTTACATGAACTACAAAGTCACCTTCGTTCAATTCAACAAAGGTGTCGATGGCCTGGCTCTTAACTTTGCCGAGGGATTTTGGAACATGCTTTCGCCTTCCAAAAATTTCATTTTCCTGAATTATGAGGGTTTTGGTTTTATCAATTGCAAAACCGCCGCTGATTGGATAAGGAAGAATTTTTAATTCAAAATCAGATAAAATTTCCTTGATGCGGACTGACTGATTAGGGTTATCTGCAAAGATTACAACATTCCAGTTCTGGGATATTAAATTATTCAATTCGTCTTTTAAATAATTGATGTTTCCAAAGAAACTTTTTGCAGGGCCGCATTCAATTTTAATATCAGTGTTTTTATTCTGCAGCTCCTCCTGATCCTGGTGGAGCGTGCGGAATTTAACCGATTTTTGATGAATTTTTACAACCTCATCAAAAGGCAAAAGCATCTGGCTTACTTCAATTGCCGGAAACTCCTGTCGTGCCTGACGGTACATTCCAGAAAACTCCCGGTTAAAACTTTCCTGGGCGTTGCAGAGACGGTCCCAGTCAAAATAAAAGACCATTGATTGTTCACTCAGATAATCCAGAACCGTGTATAAGTCATCAAAAAGGACAGGATAAATAAGTTCCTCGCCTTCTGTCTGACCGAACTGCCTTAAATCCGAAACCATTTTTTCTTTTCGTTTTTTGGCTTCTTCTGTAAGTTCAAGATGGCTGTCGAATTCGGTGGTGTTTTCAAAACGGCTGATTAATTCATCATTCCAGATGATTTCTTTCATTGGGTAAATTAAGAGATTGTCTACAGAATCGATTGTGGACTGAGTTTCAGGATTAAATGTTTTTATGCTTGTAATTGTGTCAAAATCAAAAACTATACGGTGGGCAAGTTCTGCTGAACTCATAAATATGTCGAGAACTTCTCCTCGTAAGGTAAATTCGCCGCTGACTGTAACGCGCGGAACCCTCGTATAGCCGAGTCGGGTAAGTTTTTCTGCAATTTGCTGTGGGTCTGTTTCCTGGCCCTTAAAAATGCTGAAAATGAGTGAACGCATATAGTCGGGGCTCGGAACCGTCGCCTGGAATGCACGCTGACAAACGATAAAAATACGCGGTTTTGTAGAAGTATTTAACTGTCTTTTCTGGTAGGCAAGTTTTGCAAGAAAGCCTGCGCGCTGACCAAAAACTGCGCTTCCGGGATTTGCTGCACGGTATGGAACAAGACCCCACCACGGCATAATTGACAATTCAACCTGGTCGTCAAATGCGGTTTTAAGATCCGCGCATAATTCAAGGGCATAGCGTTCATCCGGAACTACAAAAACAAAGTCCATTGCCAGAGAATCCACGGTCTGTGTGGTTTTGTCTCCTTGAGAATAACGGCCTGTTGCGCTATACTGAATTGACTGTAAAATTTTGTTTCTGGCCTGGTCTATACAGCTTGCTGCAAAGAAAGGAACACTTGCCCCCTGAAGACCTTCTATGTTTTTAGGAAAGTCCGAAGACTGTGCTATATCTTTTACTGCTGTGGAAAAGTCGTCCCAGCCGTTTAAAAGGCCTGCAACAGAATTTGTTAATAATGATTTCATTAAAAGTATCCGATAATTTAAAAAGTAAAAGGAGACAATGTTTTGAAACGAAGTCTTATTTGTATTATAGCAATTTTTGGTTTGTTTGCACAGTTAACTGCTGCACAGAGTTCAAGGGTGAATGCCGAACAGGATTATTCAAATGCTGCTGTCAATATCAAGTATTATGACAGAACCATGTATTATCCTGATATGACAGAAGATAATCCGATTTACGTAAGTGTTTCCATCGTAAATACAGGAAAAGAAACTCTCCGTTTTAAGCTTGCTGACGACAGAATGTTCAGTCTTGATTTTGTTGCACACACTATCAAAAATACAGAACTTCCTTCAACACAGAATCTTATAATCAAACGCTCTACAAACCAGACGGTTTATTTCCGCGAACTTTCAATTGAACCGGGAGAAGCCTATTCCTTTGTAGAAAACGTAAAGGACTACATCAAATTTGATGAACCTTCAATTTATTATCTTGAACTTAAATTCTACCCGGAATTGTATAAATCCAAATATACAAGCATCGATTCAAACAGATTGAGCCTTGAAATCCGCCCTGCTCCATACGCAGTTGCTTCTTCAATGCTCCCTGTAGAAAAAAAGACAGCTTCCCTTTTAAAACCTGAAAGCATCAGCCCGGACAAGGTTGTTGAACAGACAATAATTGCACGCCAGAAATCACTCTGGGACCAGTACTTCCTCTATATGGATGTTCAGGAAATGATGCTCCGTAACGCAGATCAGAAACGCCGTTATGACAATTCAAGCCCGGATGAAAGGGCACGCATGCTTGAAAACTACAAATCCGACCTGATGCAGAACCGCATTGACTATGACATCGTTGCCGTTCCGGAAAAATTTATAATTGAAAATACTTCATATTCACAGACAGACGGTACTGTACAAGTCACACAATGGTTCAAATATCCAAACTTTAGACAGGTTAAGAGATATGTTTACAAAGTAAAACAGCGTGACGGAATCTGGCAGATTTACGACTACTCCGTAACTAACCTCGGAACTGAATAATGGATTTGTAAAATGAAAGCATTACTTATTGCGGACGATGAACTTGCCATTACAAATATTTCTCAGGTTTTGGAAACTGCCGGATACGATGTCATTGTTTACAAATGGCTTTTGAAGGCTCTGGACAATATCGAAGAAATTGCTCCGCATTTAATCCTCGTAAGTACTAAAGATTATCCGCGTCACTGGAAGACTCTTACTCAGTTTGCAGAAACTGCTTTTGGAGGTTATCGTCCGGAAGTTGTTCTTTATACAGACGGTACTCCCGATGAAGAAGATGTTAAAAAAGCAGAAGCCTTAAAAGTTCGCGGCTGGTTTGAATCCGTAGATGTTGAAGGGCTTGATAAGCTTAGAAAAATCCTTACTAAAGAAATCGACATTTACAGTGGTAAACTCGTTGACGAAGAAGGTAAACCACAGCAGGAGGACATTGCAAAATTTGCACTGCGTCCACGCTATCCTGAAGATACGGAAGAAGAAATCATTGAAGACGATAATCAGGAAGTAATTTACTGCAGTTATATGTTTACAAACCCGCTTACAGGTATTCTTGTCAGCGGAAATACAAAAAACTTTAACGGCCAGACCTTTGAATTTGAACCTGACATTGTAGACTTGACAAAAAATCTTTCTGCCGGAACTCAAATAAATATCGGAACTCTCAAAATCCATGATTCAATCAAAAAGGCCCCTTCTGTTGTCAAATCGAATTCCGAAACTCTTTTACTGGAGCTCTTTCAATCAGTATGACGCCTTCTTCTCCAAAACAGGCTAAATTTTTTTGTGAAAACTGCGGTGCCGAGGTTCCACGCGATGCAAAAATGTGCAGACACTGCGGACGCTTTTTCTCTTCTGTCCGCTGTCCTCAATGCGGAACTACCGGTTCTCCGTCCAAGTTTGCCCGTGGTTGCCCTACCTGCGGCTATGCGGTAAATGGAAGTCATAATTCAAATCCAAATTATGCAGGCACAAAAAAATCAAAATCAAAAAAATGGTCAATTTTTGGCACAAAATCTTCTGGTTTTGGAATAAATTCTAAATC
>JAILFZ010000001.1 GCA_024697295.1 Treponema sp. | reverse complement strand
TCTACCAACTGAGCTAGTCGCCCTTATTTGCTTTATCAATTACAAAAGCTGATGCGTCTGACACGGATCGAACGTGCAACCTACGGATTCGAAGTCCGTTACTCTATCCAGTTGAGCTACAAACGCGTGTAACAGCAACCTAAGTAAGAAAACTTAACATCTTTATGTAGGTCAGCTGTGAGTCGGGTGCCTGGAGGGATTTGAACCCTCGACAACCAGATCCACAATCTGGCGCTCTACCCCTGAACTACAGGCACCGTGTAACTGATTAAAACACTATATCAAACAAGGGCTCTGAGTGTCAATAATGCAAATGAGGTTTGTAGTGAATTTTTTATTATTTTTTTTATTAAGTCGGCTTCTTTGTATACCGATATTTGAACAGAGAAAGAGTATAAGGGTTTCACCCCGGATTCTAACCCAGGGGTTTATCCGGTTTTTAACCGAGGTTAAAAACCGCTGAAGGCAGGTTTATATGGAACAGATGGTTCAGGTAAAAAATGAAATATTGAATTTGATGAACAGTGAAAGTGATCTGCTCGATCAGATTTTGTCACAGCAGGAGGTAGTCCACAAGTGTGTTAAAAAACGCAACTGGATTGAACTTGAAGCTACCTTACAGAACCTGCAGGTTATGAGCGATGACTTTGTTGAACTTGAAACAAAGCGTACCGAGCTCAGTTCAAATATTGACATCTTTGCTGACGAAAATCTTTCTCCTGTCGTAAAAACAGTTCGCGGCAAACTCAACAAGTCAAGAATCGAGAACAAGGTTCTCAATGAATATATTTCTACTACAAAAAAATTTTTGCAGGGAATTTTTGATGATGTTCTTCCACAGCGCCGCAATGCTGTGTATTCGAGAAGCGGAAAAATGGTTGATAACGGACTTCAGAGCGTTGTCCTTAATCAGGTTGTTTAATTAAGGAGATAAAAATGGCTAACGCATTTGCAGGAATTGAACTTGGAAAAAGAAGCATAATGGCTCACACCCAGCAGATTCAAACTGCCGGACATAACATTTCAAATGCCGATACAGAAGGCTATTCAAGACAGCGTGTTCAGGTAAAGACTTTTGATCCTTTGTACAGACCGGATTTAACGCGTGCCGAAACTCCGGGACAGATTGGACAGGGTACAACAATTGAATCAATCTCACGTCTCCGTGACGAAATGCTTGACGGCCGAATTGTTGCCCAGACAAACCAGGAATCTTTCTGGGGAACACGTGAAAAATACTACACAATGATTGAACAGATTTACAACGAACCTGATGAAATTTCAGTTCGTGGAAATATGGATAAGTTCTGGCAGTCATGGCAGGAACTTTCTATTTATCCGGAGAGCAAGGCTGTCCGTCAGTCTGTTGTTACACGGGGAGAAACTCTTGCAGAAGCAATCAGCCAGCAGTACAAGTCACTTTCCGGTATTGCAACTTTGATTAACAGCGATATTGATTCAACTGTAAAACAAATAAACAGCCTCGCTAAACAGATTGCAGACATCAACGGAGAAATCGTACGTTCAAAGGCAATGGATGACAATCCTAATGATTTGCTCGACCGACGTGATCTTCTCGTAGAAAAACTTTCTCAGCTTGCAAATATTACCACAGACACCCGCGACAATGATGAATTTATGGTTCATATCGAAGGCGAAATTCTTGTTCAGGGCAGTGTAAAGAGAAGTTTTAACCTCGTTCCTGATGTAAACAACAACGGTTACGACAAGGTTGTCTGGGAAGATACAGGAATTCAGGCAAATGTACAGGGCGGACAGCTCGGTGCTCTGCTTGGGCTTCGTGACGGCGACATAAGAAGTGAAATTCAATCATTGAATACAATGGCAGTTAACTTTGCAGACCTGGTAAACGATGTTCATAAAAACGCAATCGGTTCAAACAATGTGACCGGACTTGATTTCTTTGTTCACCACGAATTTGTAAATGATGTCAAAGGAAATTACGACACAAACGGTGACGGAACTGTTGATGCTTCGTATGTATTTAAGTTCAACGGGACAAACTCACTTAACTTGAAGGATAAAATAGGTTTTGAAGGTGTAATGACACTTTCTGGAAGAAATGGAAACGTTCAGGTAGCTTACAGTGCAAATGACACTGTTGAAGATGTAATTGGCCGCATCAATAACAGCGAAGGTGAAGTTAAAGCTTATCTCGATAGAAATAACCGCCTTGTTTTGAAGGCAACTACCTCAAATGCTATGGAAAATCCTGACTTTGTAATCCGCCATGTGGAAGACTCTGGTCTCTTCCTTGCAGGTTACTCCGGAGTTTTACAGGCAAGCGGGGCAGAAGGTGCTTATGATTTTGCGCGCTCAGATGCTGTTGATGTACTGGGCGGAGATTACTCAGTTGCTCCAGTATTAAACCCAAGCGAATACATTGCCGTTAACCAGGCACTTAAAGCAGACCCTTACAGCGTTGCAGCGGCATTTGCAGACCCGCGCGGAAAGGCTCTTGCAGGTGACGGACGAGCCGCAGTAGAAATTGCAAGCCTGCGTAACACAACAGTTATGATCGGGTTCAGCCGTACATTTGATGATTACTTTGCTGAATCTGTAACAAATGTCGGTCTTAAAGGCGAACAGGCTGAGCAGATGCTTTTGAGCCAGAACGCAATCATGAACGATCTTCGTGACCTTCGCGACAGTATCAGCGGTGTAAACATCGACGAAGAACTGGCCGATATTATAAAGTTCCAGCACGGTTATAATGCAGCAGCCCGTTATGTAACAGTAATCGACGAAATGCTCGATACAATTATCAACCGCCTTGGAGTTTAATTAAAGGTAATTAAGGAGGCGTGATAAAAAGTACGTCCGTGTACTTTTTATCACGGGCAGATTTTGCCGTTGGCAAAACTGCGATATCGTGCCTCCTGCACGACCGCTAACGCGGAGTTTATAAGGAGCCTTTTATGAAAAGAAAAATTATTGCTGTATTTGCTTTTTTTGTAAGCATTAGCTTGTGTTCCTGTATGCATCTTTTTGAAGATGAGCCTGATATGTGCACTGTAAGTTATTACAGCCAACACGATAGAGAAAATTTACCCAAGAGCTTTAAATGTCCAAAGGGTACAAAGTTGACTTCCGACCAGTTACCTGCCCTTACAGAAGAAGGATATATATTTGAAGGCTGGAATGTAGAAAAGACTTCCGTTGGATCAGATTTTTTTGTGAAAGAAAATATTGTTCTAACAGCTATGTGGGAAATAGTTGAATATACTATTGTTTATAATTTAGATGGTGGGACAAATGATGACCAAAATCTAAATTACTATACAGTGGAAAAGGAAACTTTTGAATTAAAAGCACCAGTAAAAGACGGTTATGATTTTGCAGGTTGGTATGCAGACGAAGGGTTAACTGAACAGGTAGTAAGTATCAAAAAAGGCAGTGTAGGAAACATAACTTTATATGCTAAATGGACGACACAGTCTTTTAAAATCACATACTATCTTAATGGTGGTATAAACTCTAGCGAAAATCCCAATTTTTATACGATAGAAGACGAGATAATTCTTTGTAATCCAGAGCGAACGGGTTATAATTTTGAAGGTTGGTACACAAATTCAACATTTGCAGGGTCCACTATTAATCAAATAAAAAAAGAAAGTACAGGACCTATTTCTTTATACGCAAAGTGGGAAGCTAGAACCGATATACCTTATGTAATTTATCATTATTTTCAGGAAAAGACAGGAAATAATTATAAACTTTGGAGCACAGAAAATCGAACTGATGGAACTACGGATCAACCTATTAGTTGGTTTGCATTATCAGAACCAGGAAGTATGCTTAATGATGAATTAACAAAAGAAAACGGAGTGCTTTCTAAAAATGCTCCAAAACAATTAGTACACGGTGACGGAAGCACTGTTGTAGAACTTTATTATGACTGGGAAATTGAGACTGTAACCTTTGAATTGAATGGGGGAACAGGCCTAGAAAGAACAACTTGCCGGTACTGTGCTTTTATTGATCCTCCACCTACTCCCAAGAAAAC
>JAILFZ010000186.1 GCA_024697295.1 Treponema sp. | reverse complement strand
CGGTTGACGTTGGTGTCAAAGCCTGCCACGAGTGTAAACGGAGAGTTTTCAAAAATTGAATTTTCGAGCAGGGCCGAACCGAGTTTATCGAGTCCGACGATGCAGCAATTGTGTTTTTGCCCTGAGCTGCTGATTCCAAGCGCGATGTCAATCGCCGATTTTAATTCAACAATCGAATAACCGCTTTTGCTGCCGGCCTTCATGTTCAGGTGCAGAATGTCGCGGCGGATTGTGTCTTCGCTCCAGCCGGTCAGGGCCGAAAGTTTTTTTGACGTGATGTTTTTATCTTCCTGCTGTTCGATAAGACGTTCAAGCAGCCGCTCAAGAATAATAAGCCTTTCTTTTGTGCGCGGCGGAAGATTTGTCATAATTTAATTGTTCCTATGACGGTTGCGTCCTCGTCGCGGGAAGTGCTTCTGTTTGAACTGTAGCGCGGACTATCGCGGTCTATCTGGGCAAGGCGCTCTTTTACGGTTAATGTGCGTTCGGAGGAATCTGACTTTGATTTTGCCGGACCTGCGGAAGCCTTTCGCCTTGGAGAAACGAGAAAACCGAAAAGTGAACCGCACAGACCGCCTGCGATATGTGCGATTGTTGAAATATTTGAAAGTGACGGGCTTAAAATTTCTTTTGCAACGTAAACTGAAATTACAAAAACAAACGAAAGTGGAATTTCATTTTTGTTGAGTGTGCTTACCGCCGCCAGGATAATCAGCATAAAGGCGATTCCGCTCGCTCCCATCAAAGACGATGGTATAAAGCAGACGTTGATTACACCGGTAACAAAGGCTGTCACCGACATCATCAGGCAGACCATTCCCGAGCCGTAGCGCTCTTCCATCAGGGGACCGAGCAGTAAAATGAATGCAAGATTATTCAATAAATGAATCCATCCGTCGTGGCCAAAAACATGGGTAAAAAGGCGGATGTAGTCGAGCGGGGCAGCCCAGTTAAAACTCACGGCAGCTTTTGCATTTCCCGGCACGATAAACAGCGCTGGAATAAGTTTGCTGTTGAGCGCAAACTGGTCGAGCAGGAGAATCAGGGTACAGATAATTGCAAAAGTGAGAGTTACGGGTGCGTTGTAAGTTACTCTAAATCTTTTTTTCATACCTTGATTATCGGATAGAATTTGATTTGAATTGAACTGTTAAATCCGGTTCATGGAAGAAAATACTTTTTCTGCCATAACGTTGATTTCGACATGAAGTTTTTCGCTTGTTTCGTGCAAAATCTGGCGGAGTTCATCAATCGAAATGTCAGCGTCGTCGAGACTAACCATCATCATCATGACAAAATTGCCCGAAAGAATTGTCTGGGTAATATCGGCGATGTTAATTTTATGTTCTGAAAGCAGGGTACTAACCTGAGCGATAATACCGACTTTGTCGCTTCCAACTACAGTGATAATTGCGTTCATAAGTTAGATAATATCGAAATCCTGCCCGGCGCGCAATCGTAAATCCGTCTGGAGTTTTAGAAATGAATGCGGATGCCTGAGTAAAAGCCGTTCCAGTAATCGGAGCGGTAGTTGGTTGATTCGTTGCCGACACTCATGTATTTCCAGCCGGCAAAAACTTCGTAGCGGCGCGAGAAAATTCCACCTTCAAGGTTAGAGTCTACCACATACAGGTCGTTGTTGAATGTTGTCATGTTGATGCGCCACATTACCGCAATCGGGTAAACCGGGTAAGAGCGCAGGTCGAGACCGATTGTGATTCCGTTGGTGTCGATTGTTGAATCAAGATACCAGTGGCTCCACTGTAAAATTGCAGTACAGCTTAAATAGTCGTTCTGCAGAAGGCTCAGCTGGCCGCCGATTCTGATATTGCCAAGATCTGTTGAGTCTTCACCCTTTTCCTTTTCGTTTTTGTCTGAAAAAATGATGTTTTCAACATAAGGACCGATAACAGGGAATAAAAGGCCTTCAAAAATTGTTTCGTTTCCGATTCCGAGGCCCTTGAGAAAAACAAAGGCCGTTGAAGCAGAAAAACGTGCCTTTTTGAGACTTCCGTTCTGCACGTTATAAACGTAGTTTGGCTTTAACTGCTCGTACGGAAAGCTTGTGTAGGAGCAGGTCAGGTTGTTGAGCAGCCAGCCTGCCGCAAGAAGTTCTGCGGCTGACCTGATGCAAACCTCGGTGCACGCCTCAACGCAGGGATCGCCTGAGCCGCTGGAAGAGGATGAAGAAGTCTTTGTTTTTTTGCGTGGATGAGCATCGTCAACCGCGTCATTAAAACCGCCGGCAAAAAGACCTGCCGAAAAAAGAGAAAGAAGTGCAATGGCAATCAGTTTTTTTGAGTTCATAAAATTCAAAACCTCCGGTCGGGCTGCAAGTTACGGAGCGCTAATATTATTTTCGGGCAACGATTACAGCGGTTCGGGCCTTTTCATTGAATGGAGAAAAATCAAAATCCCCGTATACTTCAACGGACTTAAATCCCACACCCATGAGCAGGCGTTTTAATTCAACTCCCGAATACAGGCGCTGAACATATTCATGTTCAATTCGCTCTCCATTCTGATTATCGATTAAAATCCACTTTGAGCGCAGTCCTTCCCAGGCTCCTGTGACAGAAAATTCTGTTAAAACTGTTTTTCCGGCACGTTCAAACCATTCTCCTTCGGTAAAGTAGAGAATTGCAATCTCGCGCGATGTGAGTTCCATTACAAAAAATCCGTCGTCCTTTAGACTGTCGTAAATGCTTTTGAGAATCATGGCATCTTCTTCGATTTTGTCGCAGTACCCGAAAGAATCAAAGACGTTGATTGCCGCGTCAAATTTTTTCCTGGTTGAATAATTACGCAGGTCAGCGTTTACAAAGTCGATTTTTACACCTTCGTCCGCCGCGCTTTCTTTTGCGCAGTCGAGTTCGCTTTGAATGATATCGACGCCTGTAACCTTGAGGTCGAGTTTTGCAAGTTCGATACTGATTCTTCCAGGTCCGCATCCGGCGTCAAGAATTGAACTTCCTTTTTTGAGTCCGCAGATTTTTTTGATATCTTCGGCAACGTCAGGAGCTTCGGCCCATCTTTGTGCATCAAACATTATCGGTCCGAAGTTATTCCAGAATTCTTCGTGTTCAAACCATTGCTTTTTTGTTTTTTTTGCCATGAAAGCCTCCCGTGTTTACTTTTAGTTCAAATGTCGAGTTTCAATTACAAATAATACGACTATATGTACACTACCAGAAAAGCACGGCTGTCTTCGCATAGTTGAAGGTAATAGGAATTCGACTGCGCTCGCCAAGGCTCGCTTGCGATCCTTCAAAATGCTCCAGCAGCCGCTTGCTTTTCTTCCCGTTTCCATAAATTGTCTTTTCTGATAAAGAAACTCGACATTTGTTCGACTAATTTATAATCGGAAAATTTCGAGTTTTTGTATATCAGCAAGGTTCAATCTGCCGTAAGCGAGGTTACGGCACAAACTCGCCTGAGCTCTGCTCACTGCGAGGTTTGTGCTCGTGCTCTCGCTGAGAGGCAGATTTGTGTTTTTTTGATAATTTAAAAAACTCGAAATTTGCCCTTTTTGTCGTTCTTAAATTGTAACACGAAATGAGAAAATTGAAAGATGAAAAACGAAAGTGGTTTATTCCTCCGCAACTGCCGGCAAATCCAGTGCTTCCATGGCGAGCCGCTTTGAGTAGGAGGCGCTTTCCGCACTGCCGTTGTCCGGACTTGAAGCGGCTTTTTTTAGGCGGCTGTTGAGAATAAGCTGCTTTGTTTCCTTGGATTTTTTGCGTTCGGCGGCGAGTTCTTTTGCCTTTTCAAGGAGTTCTCCGGCTTCGGGTGTTTTAATGCGCAAAAGGGCTGCAACTGTATCTGCATCGGAATCTGCAAGGTTTTCGAGCGTTGTAAATTCTTTTATTAAAAGGAGTTCGCGTTTTGGTCCAACATGCGGCAAACTGGCAAAAATACTTACGACATTTTCTTTTGTGCGTAAATTCTGGTTGCGGCTTGTGGCAAAACGGTGGGTTTCGTCGCGCACTCGCTGCAGGAGGCGCAGTCCGTCAGAGCGTTTAGGAAGACAAATCGGCCGGCTTGTGTGCGGGCGCCAGATTTCTTCATCGCGTTTTGCAAGCCCTGCAATTGGAATGTCGGCTCCGAGCGCTTTTAAAATTCCGTCTACCGCATTCACCTGACCGATACCACCATCGATTAAAAGCAGATCCGGCAGAGGTTTTCCTTCGTTGATTAAACGGCTGTAACGGCGGCTTGCCGCTTCGCGCATGGAAGCAAAGTCATCGATTACTCCGTTCGTTGTGCGCAGGCGGAAGTAGCGGTAATTCTTTTTGTCCGGGTTTCCGTTGTAAAAACTGATAAGGGAAGCAACCGGAAACTTTCCTCCGATATGTGCAATATCAAAACCTTCGATTCTGACCGGGAGCCGCGGAAGGTCAAGAAGTTCCCTGAGTTCTTCCATTGCAGGAATGTCGCCGCGTTCACGCAGGCGCCTGATGATGTCTTCTTTTGCGTTTTCCTGAGCCATGTCGAGGGCGGCGCGGTGCTTTCTGTCAGCGTCCTTAACGTTCTGAGATATTTGAATGATACGGCTTTTTGAATTCAGGTTTTTATTGATCCAGAATTTTAAAAAACTCGTTTCGTGCCTTCCGCTGATGTAAATCTCAGGCGGGAGATTTGAATTGTCCGTGTAATATTCGCGGGCAAATTCTTCGACAAGTTCACCATCGTCGTCCAGACTCTCTGCCTGAAAGTTGTCGCGTCCGAGAAGCTTTCCTCCGCGGATTTTGAGGACTGTAAAACTGACAAGTTCTCCTTCGCGCCAGTGGGCAATATAATCGCGGTCTCCGCTTTCAAAATCTTCGACGATGTTCTGGTTCTGAAGAATTGCAAGAGCCTTGAGGGAATCACGGATTCGGGCAGCTTTTTCAAAGTTCAGCTGAGAGGCCGCCTCCTTCATTTTTGTCTGTAATTTATTGACTGTTTCGTCACCTTTTCCCTCAAGTAGAGCCTTGATTTCTTCGATAAATTCATTGTAGGCCTCGCTGCTTATTTTGTTGCAGCATGGAGCCTTACAGCGGCCAATGTGGTAGTACATGCACGGGGCAGTCCTTTTCTTAAAAGTTCTGCAGTGCCGTACAGGATACAGTTTATAAAGTGAATCTATAAAGGTATCCAGCGCGCCCGCATCAGGATAAGGTCCAAAATAAAGCGAGCCGTCTTTTTTGATGAGCCTTGTTTTATAAAAGCGCGGAAAATCTTCGTTCGTGATTTTGAGCGAAGGATAGGATTTTCCGTCCTTGAGCTGGATGTTGTAATGCGGATTGTACTTTTTGATGAGGTTGTTTTCCAGAAGAAAGGCCTCGTACTCGTTGGACGTAGTGATGTATTCAATATTTTCTGCATTTGAAACAAGCAGCCGCGTTTTGATGTGCTGCCCCGCAGAAAAGTAAGAGGAAAGCCGGTTCTTTAAGTTCTTGGCTTTGCCGACATAAATGACGGTTCCTTCATGGTTCCGCCACATATAAACACCGCTGGAGGAGGGCGCTTTTAGTGCGGTTTGGTGAAGTTTTTCATAAGCCGTATTAATTTGTGTATTCATATATGAAAAAATCGCTTAATTCAATTTATGTAATTTTAGCACAAAAGGCAAAATTTTGTATCAGATTGGCTGCCGCTGCCGTAATGGTTTTTGCAGTAAGTTTTCCGCTTTGTGCAGTTCAGAAAACAATTGTTCTCGGCGGTGAGAACGGCTGGAATAATATCGCATCAATGGAGGGGGTTACAACCGGTTCAGGACGTTATGGTTTTGAATCAATTGAACTTGAAACTCAGTCTCCTTCCCTCGACAGCGAAACAGATCTTCTGCTTTCCTTTGAAAACGGTCAGGCAAAAGACCTTGCAGGAAAATACGTTGTAGTAGAAAATCACCTTGTTCCTTCTTCTGAATCAATTAAGGGCAAGGGGGCCGCTTTGAGCCGTGGTGTTGACCGCGGAATCACGCTTAATGCAATCGACGGTGAATTTACCGGCACACGCCTTGCAGGTTCATTCAGTATTGAATTCTGGATTAATCCTTCTCTGGCAGAAAACGGCGAAAAGATTTACAACTGGTCAACAGCAATGAGCTACGAAGATTACAGCGAGTACCAGACTGTAAATGCTGTTTTTGCAAACAACCGCCTCGAATGGAAATTCAAAAATGTTTTTCCAACTTACAAATCAAGAGAAGTTGTCCTCCGCGGTTACAGGGCAATCGTTCCCGGTGAATGGAGCCGCCACACGATTTCTTATGATGAAGAAACAGGCTGTCTCGAGTACCTCGTAGACGGAAATGTTGAATCAATCAGCTATATTACTTCGACAGGCCACGAAAACGGAACAATTTGTGTTCCGATTATCGGACGCCACGCAAAACTCGAACTCTGCCCGAACTTTACGGGAAAAATCGACAATGTGAGAATTAAACGCAGCCCATGCACAGAAAACCGTGCTGATATCTTCAGCACAGGAAACGAACCATACAGAGTTGAAGGCGGCCGCTTTATCAGCCGGCCGATTCTCGTAACTCACGCCGCTTCATTGGACAGCATCGACGCTTTGATGAACGTTCCGGGAGAAACTGCCGTAAAGCTTTTTGTACGTGCAGGCGACAACTGCTACGGCTGGACTGACTCATACCCGGCATGGACCGAAGTTTCCTGCGGTTATGAAATTGCAGACGTTAAGGGAATGTACTTCCAGGTTGCCGCAGAACTTCTTCCTGATGGAATGGGAAAAACAACACCTTCAATCACTCAGCTTACTTTGAACTACACGGAAGCCGAACTTCCGCTTCCGCCGTTTATTGTAAATGCAGAAAGCGGTGACGGACAGGTTACTTTGACCTGGAGTTACTCAGTGGATGATACGGCTGCCGGTTACTACGTTTATTACGGAACCCGCCCGGGCGAATATTTGGGACGCACAGCAGTTGAAGGTGCTTCTCCGGTAAAAGCTGGAAACACAACTTCAATTACTTTGACTGGACTTAAGAACGGTACAATCTACTATTTTGCCGTTTCATCATATTCAAGCATTGACGGCCGCCTGAGAGGAGAACTTTCCAGGGAAGTTTATGCTCGGCCTTCAAAGCATCTTGTAAAAAGGTAGGAAGAAAAATGTCAGATAATTCCCTTTTGATTTCAAGAGCCCGCGCAGCCCTTATGGCACGGGATTTTAACCTTGCTGCACGACTTTATAAACAGCTTTTGCGTGACAATCCGGATAATATTGAATTTTTAAACAAACTCGGCGAACTTTACATGAAAAGCGGACGTGACGACCAGGCCCTGCCGATTTACAAGCGCATCGGAGAACTGAACCGGGACGATGCAAAACCGTACATCACAATGGGCGGAATTTACCGCCGCCTCAAACGCTACGAGGAGTCGATTGCCGTTCTTGAACAGGCTCTCGCCGCCGACGGAACAAATCCTCAGATTTCATACAACCTTGGTTTTACATACAAATCAATGGGCGACTACGAAGACGCCGTCAACTGTTTTGAAGACGCCATCGACATGAACCCGAATGACGTTCTTGCATACAACCATCTCGGCGCAATTTACGCACAGCAGGGCGACCACGAAAAGGCAGTCCAGTCGTATTTGCGCGGACTCAATATTGATGCAAACCATCCGGTTCTCCTGTTGAACATTGCAAAATCCTATGAAGCCCTCGGTGATATCGACAAGGCCCTTTCTTCTTATGAAGGCGCTTTGCGTTCAAAACCGCTCTGGGTAGACGCAATCGACAGCTACACAAAACTTCTGATTAAAACAAACCGCGAGGAAGAAGCTTATCTCCTTGTAAGACGGGCAATTAACGTAAGTCCGAAAGATAAAAAACTTCATGATGCACTTGCAACTGTAGAAAAATACGTAGACAAAGACAGCCTTCAGGAAAAGGTTGAACAGATGCCTGCCCTCGAAGTGCCGGAACCGGTTCAAAATGCCGGCGACGACATGGCAAATTTTGACGAACACGAATTTGATGCGGGCGGTCTTGAAATTGCAATGCCCACCGACGAACTCAACGAGTTTGAAGAAGAGGAAGCGGCCGGCGATGCCGATTCAACAGGTGAGGACGAAGAAAAAACTGAAGACTCACAGGCCCCGGAAGAATTCGATTTTGATTCAATGGGAATGGACGTTCTCAAGGATGAAGAGCCTTTAGATCCGCTTTTCTTTGAAGAATCAGACGCAAATATGGAAGACGACACGAGGGTACAGAATCTTGACGATCTTCTTGACGAAAATGACGCTCCGGTTGACACAGACGGGGGCGAATTATACAAGGCTGACGACGACTACGGTTTTAAGGACGAAGATGTCGGTGACAGCGATTTTGAAAACCCTGGGGATGACCTTCAGAAAATAAACGAAGGTGAGGACGTTCAGAGTGCGGATGATTTTCCGGAAGATGAACCGGCTCCAATTGATATGGATGAATACAAAAAGCTTTCTGGTGACCTTGCAGACCAGGTTCAGCAGGCAAAAGACACTCTTGAAAAGGCAAATTACGCTGCCGAACGGGCTTGGAATGCTGCCCAGCAGGCCGCAGATGCAGCCCAGGCAATCGATGCCGCGCAGTCACTTTCCGCAGCAGATGATGATGTGCCTGAAGATGACATCATCGAAGATGCTGAAGACGCAGGGGAAGAAGAAAATCCGGACGCACTTTTTGCAAATGAAGATGATTCAGTTGCTCCTGATGAAGTGGATGTAACTCCGTTTACAGATGCTGAACTTAAAACCAATGATATTTATATGTACGGACAGAATGACGAAAGCCTTGAACAGTTCAGGAAAGAACTTGAAATGTTCAAAAAATTAAAGGAAATGCTTACATTCCTGCCTGAAGAAAAACGCGATGCCTTCTTCTCCAGCAAGACACGCATTCTGCTCGATTATATTATTACAAGGCTTTCCGGGGCACCTGGCCTCTACAAAACCGCAGATTCAATGATTGAAAACGGTTCTGTTACTGCCTGGTCCGGAGATGATTCAACAGCAAAGGAAGGCAGCGAACTTGTCCACGAAGTTTTCGGAATTATGGAAAATCTTGCAGGACAAATCGCCGACGAAAGCCTCAAAAACGCAATGCTCAAGGAATTATCTGTATATAATTCGTGAGTGTGTGATAACTTCGTTACCGGTTTCTGTGATTAAAACGTCGTTTTCAAGGCGGACCCCGCCGAGAGACGTATCATAGAGACCCGGTTCAAGGGTAACAATCATGCCCGGTTCAAACATAACTTCCGGGGTCTGTTTTGGGCTTACCCTCGGAAATTCATGAATTTCAAGTCCGATGCCGTGCCCGAGAGTGTGCGGCATTTTTCTTTTTGCCCTTTCAAAAACTCCATCCGCAGCAAGCGCCGCAATTTTTATCTGTTCGCCGGGCTTGTAGAAAGGAAGCGCTTCCTCTGCTGCCTTCTTTACAAGTTCAACCAGTTTCTTTTGTTCTTCAGTGGCATCTTTAACGACAGTTACTGTGGTGTCGCTTGTGTAACCTTCAAAAACAACACCGAAGTCGAGAATCGAAAGCCCCTTTCCAGGCCATGGGGCAGAGGTGTATCCCGGAAAGGCGTGAATCGCAAAACTTCGTGAAGGGCCTGCGGCAAGAGTATCAAAACCTGTGCGCTCGCATCCGTGTACGCGCAGTTCACGCTCGATCAAAAGGGCAACGTCTGTTTCGGTTTTAATTGAATTGTCATCGATTCCCTGTTCAATTTTATCTATAATAAGGTCACCTATGCGTGCAGCTTCTTTTGTGCATTCAATTTCGTATTCGTCCTTGCATGCGCGCATCGAAACTACAAAGTCATGAACCGAATTATGGCGGCAAAGAATATCCCATTCTTCCATTTCGTTCAGGTATTCGAGAAATAGAGGGTAAGGACTTGACGGGTCGAGTTCAAGCTTGAGCTTATCCTTGAGCTTGAATGTTTTGAGCACTTCATGAACTGTACGGGTGTTTTCGCGGCCGTATTTATTGTACGGAATGATTTTTACGTCAACGGCGCGTTCTTTTGCAAGGTTTTCATCCCACGGAACAAGTGCGTTTTTGCCGTCGCTCGAACAAATCCACAATGCGTCAGACGGATGACCTGTAAAATAACGAACTGCAACATCGCGGCGCTCTTCGCAGTCTTCAAAAACTGCAGCGGTGATCCCGTGTTCTTTCATATATGCAAAAAGTTTCTGGCGTCGTGCCTTGTAAATCTTTTTTAATTCTTCCTGAGAGTAATTTTTCATCGTTTTATTTTTCCTTTTATCATAGATATTAATTTAACAATTATTGAATCCCTGGTTACGAGCAGAATTATCAGTCCGCATCCAAAGAATACTGCGGCAGTCGTTGCAACGCTTCCGCCAAATCCAAGAATTCGTCCGCGACTTTCAAAAAAGCCGAGTGTTGCCCTGTGTACAAACCAGGCCGGAACGCCTGCAATCAGCGAGAACAAAAGCATTTTTAGCGAGTAGCCGGCTGCTCCTTTTATTAGAAACTTTAAGTTTATTCCCCCGGACTTTTTCATAAATATAAACAAAAAAACTGTGTTCGCAAAACTTGCAAGAGAGAGGGCAAGTGCAATTCCGCCGCCGCTCATCGGACGTACGAGAATCAGCGCACAAAGAATGTTTACGACAAAACCGAGGATGCCGGCAAGTGTCGGGAGTTTTGTGTTTCCCTGGGCGTAAAATGCCGGAGAGACGATGCGGTTCAATGCAATAAAAAAGAGGCCTGCAATATGAAAATTGAATGCGTTCAAAGTCAGCTTAACCGAGTTGTCGTCAAAGTGCTTTGATTTATAAACGAGGGAGATTAATTCCTTTCCGCTTACAAGCGAATAAATTGTGACTGGAATCGCAATCATCGCAATAATTTTAATTGCCTGTAACAGCAGATCGTTGAATTCAATCCAGTTCTGGCGTTTTGCAAGTCCGCTCAAATCAGGAAGAATTACTGTTCCGATAGAAACGGCAAAAATTCCCAAAATCAGTTCCTGAAGGCGCAGTGAATACTGGAGCGAAGCTACAATTCCCGTACCTGCGCGGCCGGCGAGTGCGGTAGAAACAACGTCATTCAGCTGGTAGGCAGCCATACCGACGATTGTCGGTCCAATCAGGGCAAGAACGCGTCTTGTTCCCGGATTGGAAAAGGCCTTTTTGATTGTTGTAAAACGGCAGATTCCGACGGCTTTGACAACAAAAGGAAGCTGAAAAAGCGCCTGCACACAACCGCCTGCGAGAACGCCGACCGACATTGCGCGTGCTGCCATCTGGGCCTTCATCGCCTGGTCACCGCAGGCCTTTGTAAAAAGCGGAGTCAGAATGTATGTGGCGGCGATTACGATTGAATTGAACAGAACCGGCGTAAAACCAGACGGACTGAAAATCTTAACTCCGTTCAAAACTCCCTGAAAAAATGCTGCAATTGAGATTACCGCAAGGTAGGGGAACATGATTCGGGTCAAAAGTGCGGCTTCCGACAAAAGTTCAGTGTCGCCTGATTTAAAAAACAATGGAACAATCCACGGCGAAACAATGATTCCGAGAATTACAACGCAGGTTGTGCAGAACGAAATCAGAGTCAGGGTTGCGTTCAAAAACTGTTTTGTTTCGTTTGCGTCAGTGTCGTCGGATTCAAGATAAGATTTAAAAGTCGGAATAAAGGCAACTGAAATTGAATTTTCAGCAAAGAGACGGCGCAAAAGGTTTGGAATCATAAATGCGATTCC
>JAILFZ010000175.1 GCA_024697295.1 Treponema sp. | reverse complement strand
AACCGCATGAAACAAACAAAAAGCAGATAATTAAAGTTAAAATGGAAAAAATTGAAATTAAAATTCTTGATTTTCTCATGACATCTCCCGTTGTTGGTTTGCCTAAAATTACTTTTTGACAAACCGCGCATTCTTATACGTCAATTATCGGAAGAAAAAAAATCGAAGTTTATTGAATTTAGAGGTTTTTGCTCAATTCAAGGAATTTGCGGAAGGCACTGTCTTCTTTTTTAAGTTCTTTTGAACCGCGTGTAATCTTGCACAGACTCATACGAAACTTTTTGGCAATTTCCCTCTGGGTTGTTCCCCTATCGATTTCTTTTACCAAAAGCCAGCGGGTTGCAAAGTCTTTGCGTTCGCTCGGAGTGAAAAGACATTCAAAAAAATCATAAATAAGCTGGGGATCGTTATTAGTGGAAATAATCTGACACATCTGGCGCAGACTTGCTTCAAGTTCTGCTTCGGTTGTTGAATTTATATTCTGATCTTTTTGTGTTTTTGCCATGTCTAAATTATAACAGAGTAATTGTTTTTGGGCAAAGCTTTTGAAAAACTTGCGGATTTTACAATCTAGATTTTGTGACAGCGGAGTTTATGACCGCCGCCTATTTCTTTCCAGTCCGGAAGTTTTTCCAGACAGCTTGAATCAGCCTTCGGACAGCGGTGAGCAAAAGGACAGCCGGTCAATTTGGAAAGCACGGTTTTTACTTCTCCGTTTGAATTGCCACTTTGCCCCTGGCTTCCTGCAAATAAAAGCTGTGTATACGGATGCATGCAGGTTTTGTAAAGGTCAGATGCGTCTGCTTCTTCAACAAGAACACCGCGGTACATTACGCCGATTTTGTCACAGAAATAACAGCTGACACGTAAATCGTGCGCAATAAACAAAAAGCTTAAGTTTCGTTTTTTTCTTATATCCTGTAAAAGATTTAAAATCTGTCCCTGAATGCTTACATCAAGAGCACTTACAACTTCGTCACAAATTAATAGTTCAGGCTGCATCAAAAGAGCACGGGCGATGGATATGCGCTGTCTTTGCCCTCCGCTGAACTCACTCGGGCGCCGGTACAGGTCACTTTGGTCGAGACCTATTTCCTGGATTATTTGTCCGGCAAGTTCAAGAGTTTTTTCTTTTCCCGGCCAGTTTTTACTGTAACGAAGACCGTCTGTCAAAATTGAATAAACATTCATTCTTGGATTGAGCGAACGGGCAGGATCCTGAAATACGTATTTACAGAGACGAGAAATATCCTTGTCCCCTGCACCTTCGGTTGCCGGCCTGAATATGACACTGCCGCTGTCCGGCTTATACATTCCGGTGATGATTTTTGCAACTGTGGACTTTCCGCAGCCAGACTCACCTACAAGTCCGTATGCCTTTCCGCGTTCAATTTCAAAACTTACGTCATTTACGGCATAAACAAAATTATCTTTTCTGGCAAAAAAGCCTGCTTCAAGCGAAAACTTTTTTGTAAGATTTTTGATTTGAATTATGTTATCGCTCATTTTTTGCCCCCGCATTTATGACAGTAATAATCGCTTTTGTCACAGTCATCAATTTTAAATGAACAGCGCGGTGCAAAAGGACATCCCGGTTCAGGCTGTGCAGGATCTGTCACACGACCTGGAATCGAGAAAAGTTTTTCTTTTGAGTAATGTGTTCCAAACTTAGGACTTGCGCTCAAAAGTGCCTGTGTGTACGGATGCTTTGGATTAGTCATAATCTGAGCGCTTGTTCCGCTTTCCATGATTTTGCCGCCGTACATTACAATCATCTTGTCTGAGAAACGGCCTACAAGTTCAATATTGTGGCTGATAAAAATAATTGAAAGAGAACGGCTCTTTCTCAAGGCACGGAGCAGTTCAATAATCTGCGCCTGAATTGTTACATCAAGGGCAGTTGTCGGTTCGTCAGCGATTAAAAGTTCACAGCCCTGCGCAAGCGAAAGCGCGATTCCGATACGCTGCAGCTGTCCGCCCGAAAACTGGTGCGGAAAGTTCTTTAAGCGGTTTCTGGCGTCACCGATTCCGACTTCTTCGAGGAGGGCTGCTGCTTTTTTGAGGGCTTCTTCTTCAGTAATTTTTGGATCAAGATTACGGAAAGTTTCGAGAAAGACGCTTTTCATATTCTGGAGCGGGTCAAAGGCGCGGCTTGATTCCTGAAAAATCATGCCTATTTTTTTACCGCGGATTTTACGGAGTTCGACGTTTGAAAGGCCGTTGATTTCCTGTCCTTTAAAAACAATGCTTCCTGTAACTTCTGCGTTTGACGGCAAAAGTCCCGGAATTGAACTTGTTGTAACAGACTTTCCTGAGCCGCTTTCGCCAACGATGCCGAGAATCTGACCTTTTTCCATATCAAATGAAACTCCGCGCACGGAATGTATAAATACATTGTTTACCCCCCGCCGCACACTGAATGTTACGTTTAAGCCGCGTACGCTTAAAAATGCGTCAGAGACTGTAGCACCAAAGTCCCGAGTGCCGCAAGGCGCGAGGGATGAAGCGTCAGCGCAAGTGCGCAAGGCTCGGCCACGAAGTGGCGACGCCCTTTTTTTATTTTTCCTGAATACCACGTGGTACGGGTCAAAAAAATCCCGCAGCGCATCGCCAAAAAAGTTGAATGCAAGTGTTACCAGAAGCAAAAGCCAGACCGGGTTTAAAAGCCACGGAAAGTTTTTGAGATTTGAAAGAGTTGAGATTTCGCGATTAATCATAGAACCCCAGCTGACTGCCGGGTCTGAGATACCGAGTCCGAGGTACGAAAGCGTTGTTTCGCTCATAATAAAGCCCGGAACTGCAAGCGTTGTGCTTACGATTAAAAGACTTGAAATCTGCGGAATTATGTATTTAAAAATTATTACAATGGCCGGGATTTTTTCCAACCGTGCGTTCTGGACAAATTCTTCCCGTTTAATTGAATGAACCATACCGCGAAGCGTTCGTGCAGTTGACGGCCAACCGACAAGGCTTAAAATCAGCGTAATTACCATGTAGCTTTGACCGCTGTCCATGTTTGCATTTAAGAGCGAACGCAGGAACAAAATCAGATACAGCCCCGGAATCAACATAAAAAATTCAGAAAAGCGCATGACCAGCCAATCTGTGACGCCGCCAAAATAACCTGCAATGCCTCCAAAAAGCATTGCAAGAATGAGGCTTATAAAACTTGCAACAAAACCGATTGTAAGTGAAATCCGGCTTCCATAAACCATCCGGCTGAACATATCACGGCCAAGGTTATCTGCTCCCAAAATAAAAAGCGGATAGACAGTTCCGTTTTTGGAAGGCTTTACGCCAAACAGATGCCTTGAACAGGGAATAAGGCCAAAGATTTTATATTCGCTGCCTTTTACAAAAAAACCGATTTTGTGATAAAGGCCTTTTACCTTTGCATATGAAAATGAAGTGCGGTTAAGAACGCGGTATTCGCGGGCAACAAGCCCGTGCGTAGAAAGTTCAAGATTGCACGGATGAAAGCTTCCTTCTTCAAAGGATTGTGTCGGAGAGTACGGTGCAATGAATTCCGCAAAAATCATGAATAAATAAAGTATGCACAAAAAAATCAGCGAAAGGCGGGCAAGAGGACGGCTTTTAATGTATTCAAACAGCTGCTTCATTCTAGTCCTCCTTTCCGTATCTTATGCGAGGGTCAACTATGGCAAGCAGTATGTCGCTGATTACCATTCCGGCAAGAACAAGAGCTCCGATAAACATTGAGTTTGCCAGAACGAGGTTTACGTCCTGCTGCAAAACCGCTTCATACATAAGGCGACCGATGCCGGGGTACGAAAAAATAATTTCAAGAATAAGTGAACCGGAAAACAGACTTGCAAGAAGGTTTGCGCTGCCGGTGATATACGGGTTTAATGTGTTTCTGAAAGCGTGATTCAGGTAAACACGCTTTTCGCTGATTCCGCGGGCACGAAGTGCCATAATGTAAGGCATGCCCATCTGGTCAAGCATTGTTGAACGGATCATGCGCATGGTTCCGCCGATACCGCCTAAAAAGGATGCGAGCAAGGGCAAAAATACGTGATAGCTGTAACTGAATACAAATTTTACCGGAGAAGCAGAAAACGGAAAGTCCGGATAGCCTGTTACCGGGAACCAGCCCGTAACTGATGCAAAGAGCTGCAGAAGAATCAAAAGCAGAATGCCGGGAAAGGCATGGAAGAACAGGGCAAAAAAGGTTACTGCAATATCAGTGTTTGTTCCCGCCTTGCTCGAAAAATAAACGCCCAGAATAAAGGAAATAATCGTAATAAAAACGAGGGAAATCAAATTCAATATGAGCGAGTTTACAATTCTGCTCTTTATCAGAAAACTTACCGGAGCGCGGCTGATTAAACTTGTTCCAAGATTGTGGTCTACAAAAATACGTTCAAGCCACTTAAAGTACTGGACTGTAAACGACTTGTCGAGTCCAAGTTCTTCCCTGGTCTTCTGAAGCTGTTCTGCCGTAAAGGCGTTGTCGGTGATTCCGCCTGGTCTTGCTGCGTCGGTCTGGCTCAAAAGCTGCTGCTGCATCATCTGGTCTACGATGTCGCCCGGAGCGAGCGCCATCAGGCCAAAAAGTGCCCAGCCAAGCAGAAAGAGTATAAAAATCATCGTTACAAGCCGGCTTACGATAAACGATGAGAGAGGACATTTCTGTCTGAAAAGTTTCCACGGTGCAATAATTGACGCAGCTATATCTTTTATCATTTTTTTGTTGAATTCTTATCGTGTTCAAGTAAAAGAGGCCTCATGCCCTGATCAAGCGGTGCCATTACAATCTCCTGAACTTTTGCAGGAATCATGACCTGTTCCTCGCGGGTAAGTCCCTTTGTCGGAATCGGGTCATGAATTATGATTTTTACCTGAGACGGAGTGAGTTTTCCCTTTTCTTCGAGGATTTTATAAGTACCGTCAATTGTGATTGGAACAATCGGGGACTCTGACAAAAATGCAAGTTTAAAACTTCCGGCCTTGAATGCAAGATGGCGTTTTCCTTTGGAACGGTGACCTTCAGGAAAGATTACCTGTGAGTAGCCTTTTTTAACGCCTTCTGCTGCTGCGTGGATGGCTTCTACCGATTTACGCGGACTGTCACGTACAATAAAGGTACACTGCAAAAGCCTCATCCATGGCGAAATCAGAGGAACCTTGCCAAGTTCTGCCTTTGCAACGAAGGTCATTGCCTTTGGAATAAAACCGAACATCACGGGAATGTCCATATAGCCCTGGTGGTTACCGATAAAAACGCAGGCCTGGTCTTTCGGAAGTTTTTCAACTCCTTCAACTTCAACTGTTGAACCGCAGATTTCTACTACACGGCGAGCCCACATCGGAACACATTCCTGCACAATTTTATCGCGTTCTGCGATATTGCCCTCTTTATCGTATTTTAATGCACGCCGCTTTTTGCTCTGGTAGCCGATCATAAAGACTACCATTTTGATAACTGCAATGATTGTTTTAAACATATTTAATTATACTCCCATTCCCAAAGTTTTAGAAAGACGTTTTATTTACTCTTTAAGAAATACATGTGTTGTTTCGTTACCAACCATATTGTCAAAATAGACGTTTGATAAATTCCACCTGTTATTTATAGCATAAAAACTTCTGCTGCGCACGAGATAAATGACAGGACAGTTTTCGAGAATGATTCTCTGATACTCTTCCCAGTAAGGGCGTGCCTTTTCAACATCACTGATTGAACGGCCCTGATTGTAAAGATAATCTACGCGCTCTTCCCACCCGGTTGCCGGTTTTTCCTGAAGCGGATGCCACATATGAAGGTTACCGCTGCTGAGCCAGACGTTGCTTCCCTGTGTAGGAAAGATTGCACCTCCGCTCAATCCGATCATGAGCGACTGCCAGTCAAAGGTAGAAGTCAATTCTTCTACAAGTTTCTGAAAGTCAGTTTGGCGCACGTTAACGGTAATTCCCGCCTTTTTACACTCGTCGGCAATAATCTGGGCAATGTCACTGTACACTGGACTTGAACTTGTGATTTCCAGGTTGAATTCAACCCTGTTGCCGTCACAGTCGTATAAAAATCCGTCATCCTTTCTTTCAAAACCTGCGCTTTTGAGCAGGGCATCCGCCTGAGCGTGACTGAAGCGGTATTCAAGTAAGATTTCTTCGTTGTAAAAGGCGTTTGCTTCGGGAAAAAAGCCGTATTTAGGCTCGGCAAGTCCGCGGTAAGTCTGGTTGATAATCCGTTCGCGGTTCAAAAGACAGCTCATAGCCTGCCGGAATTCTTTTACAGTAAACCATTTATACCATTTTTTGTCCTTGTTTTTTGGATTCTGGTTGAATGTCCAGAAAGGAGCGCTCATCGAACCCGCACTGTTGAATACAGTGTATCCGTCCGTGCCGTTATTGTTTGCGCCGGCGACAATATCGTCAAGCTGTTCCGGAAGCGGGCCGTAGTCTTCAAGCTTTCCCTGTTTGAACAACAATAGTTTTGTGTTTACATCGCTTACGATGTTCATCACTTTCTTCTGGGGATAATAAATGCTCTCGCCGTTTTTATCCTTATCCCAGTAATCTTCATTTCTTTCGTAGATTATGCGCTGGCCCGGTGTGTATTCACTGATAAAATAAGGGCCCATACTCGGAAGTTCCTTTGGGTCGGAAGCAACTGTAAACAAATCCTTTACAGCCTTTGCTCCACCTTTATCTTTTGCACTCTTATACAAAAATGCAGGACCAAAACTCATGTTTGTCGCAAGAAGAGGATCTGCTTCAGAGCGCGGAAAGTGGAATGTAAAGCTTCTGTCGTCAACTTTTTGAATTGTGATTCTTCCTTCGCTTCCGTCGCTCATATCGACAAACTGACTGTTATACGAAGAAGATTCCATTTCTTTGTCGCAGAAAATCTCATTGTACCAGAAGACAACGTCATCGCTCGTAACTTTAACCCGGGGTTTTGAATTTTTATAAAAAGACCAGTACAAATCGTCACGCAGTGTGTAGGTTAAATCCATGGAACCGTCTTTATTGTTTTGGATTTTATAATCTGCGCAGCGTGCAACCCACTGTTTTTTAACTGTATTGTAATCGACCAGATATTCAACGAGGGGACTTAAAATGCCGGTAGTTTCGCCGTCGCGTTCGGCGATTAAAAGGTTAAAGCTTTTCGGGTCACTGCTGATTGTATCCTGCCAGACACCGCCGCTCTTTCCTAAAACCCAGCCTTCATCCCTGAACGGTTTTGAAACAGTCTTTTCTACAAGAGTATTTGACGCCGATGCTTTATAGGCTTCTATTTCTTCCAGCGTCATCTCAGGATACTTTTTACAGCCGGCACAACCAAGCAATACCGCCGCTGCTAAAACTACTTTCTGCAATTTCATATTCTTTAATTATAACATATTTCCTGTATTTATATAACAAGATCTGATCCGAACCGCAAATTCGCCTGAAATTCCCCCGGTTCCTTGCACAAGATGCTAAAAAACGACATAATTTTCTATTATGTTCAAACCCCAAATGATTAATTCACTTAAGAATTACAACGGAAAAACATTTGTTTCCGACTTAATCGCAGGAATCATCGTCGGCATCGTAGCCCTTCCTCTTGCTATCGCATTTGCAATTGCTTCGGGCGTTAACCCGGCAGCAGGTCTTTTTACGGCAATCATCGCAGGCTTTTGTATTTCGGCTTTTGGCGGCTCAACCGTACAGATTGGCGGACCGACAGGTGCCTTTGCCGTAATCGTTTATGCAGTTGTTGCACAGCACGGTCTTTCAGGACTGGCAACCGCTACAATCATGGCAGGTATTCTTTTGATTCTGCTCGGCGCCTTTAAAATGGGCGGTCTTGTAAAATTCATTCCGTATACAATCGTAACAGGCTTTACCGCAGGTATTGCAGTTACAATTGCAGCAGGACAAATCGGAGACTTCTTCGGTCTGTCTCCTGACTTTTCTGTTCCGGTTACAATCCTCGGCGAAACATATTCAAAAATGCCGGGCGACTTTTTGCCAAAAATAATCATGTACGCAAAAAGTTTTGGAACAGTCAGCATTTATTCAACAATAATGGCTGCTGTCTGCCTTGCATTCATTTTTATCTGGGCAAAGTTTTCAAAGAAAATTCCCGGAAGCTTTGTTGTTTTGATTCTTGCAACCGTTGCCTCAATTCTCCTCGACAAGTTCTTTGGATTAAAAACCGACACAATCGGATTTTTTGCAGACGGACGCGAACACTTTGTGATTCCATCCACACTGCCGCTTCCAAAGTTCCCGGAAATTTCAATTTCTGCAATAAAAAATCTTTTTCCGACAGCTGTATCAATCGCAGTTCTTGCCGCAGTTGAATCCCTGCTTTCTGCCGTAGTAGCAGACGGTATGACAGGTTCAAAACACGATTCAAATACCGAATTAATCGCACAGGGTATCGCAAATATCGCTTCCCCGCTTTTTGGCGGAATCCCGGCAACAGGCGCAATTGCACGTACCGCAACAAACATCAAAAACGGCGGTCAGACACCGGTCGCAGGCATCATCCACGCCATCACACTTCTTTTGATTCTTCTTTTCTTTGGAAAGTACGCTTCATATATTCCGATGGCGGCCCTGGCAGCAGTCTTAATCAACGTTGCATGGAACATGGCTGGATTTAAAGCAATCAAATCCCTCGTAAAAGGCCAAAAGTCAGACACGGCAGTATTTTTGACAACTTTCTTAATCACAGTATTTGTTGACCTTACAGTTGCAATTGAAGTAGGCCTCGGACTTGCCGCATTCTTCTTTATCAAAAAAATGATCGACCTGAGCGAAGTTCAGTCGGCCCGCGAAACACAAATTGGCGGAATCATTGCAAACAACGATGTTGACGAAAAGGCTCTTGAAGTTCCAGAGAATGTAATGGTTTACGAAATTGACGGTCCGCTCTTCTTTGGAACTGTACGCAAGTTTGAAGTTGCAGTTGAACAGGCCGGCTTAAAATACAAGGTTCTGATTCTGCGCATGCGCCACACCCTCTACCTTGACGCCGGCGGAATCCGTGCTCTTGAACAGGCAAAGACAGTCTGCGACAGACTAAAGGTTACCATCGTAATTTCCGGAATCCACACACAGCCATACATGCTTTTGGAAAAGACAGGAATGGCAGATGTAATTGGACGCGAAAATATATTTGATCACATTGACCAGGCTCTGGAACGCGCTAAAGAATTAACAAAATAAGGAATAAAACATGGCGGCAAAAAAAGAAACCTCTGATATTAAAAACACACTTGAATACACACTTGCAAAAGAACAGACCCTCGTTTTTATCTACGAATCAATCGTAAAAGATTATCTGTACAAAACTGAGGATATGGAAAAATATTACGATCAGATAAAGGATATTATTCCGGCCAAGAGTGATTTTTTTATCAACTGGTTCAAAGGTTTTGTCGCCCTTGCCGGCGGAAAGGAAAAAGAGGCCCGCGACTTTTATCTTGCAGCTCTTGATAAAATTCAATCCGCTGACGAATACACCCCGTCATTTATCCAGCAGGGGTTTGCCCTTTTTATGTACTATGGCAAAAAAAAGGATGCGGTAAAGTTCTGGGAGTGGGGTTCAAACGAAAAACTTTTTGCCCGCCTCGACGACAATTTTTTTGAAAGCTTTAACCCGAAAGAACAGTTCTGGGTTCAATTTGCGCCAAACATGTTTACAGACGCGGCAAAAGCAAAAGAAAACGCAGTCAAGGACTATAAAAAAGACATCAGCGACAAACTTTTACTTGCACTTACTCAGGCAGATTTTAACAAATTCAAAAAACTGTCGGAAGGAACTTCATTTGACAAGGTTCTTTTTGAAGGCGTAAATGCCCTTTATTATGCAATTCAGTTTAAGGGGACACTTTCGGGCGGCAGCCAGAAGTTTGAAGATGACATGGTTTTATTCCGCACAAACCAGCTCATGGAAAGCCTTGACTTTACCCAGCTTCCAAAAATCAAACAGAATGAAAGTTACTTTACGATTCTGCACCAGATGAAGCAGACTTACGGAAAGTCAGGCCTTGCAAAAATCATGTTCAACGCATACTACTGCGAAGAAGATGAGATTGATTCAAAAGCAAAGTCCCTCGACAAAATAATTGAATACATCGCCCAAAACACCACAAACCCAGACGAATACGTAAAACAGAGCGAAGGCAAAATGGGAACCACAGCCCTCCACCTTGCAGCAGAAATCAACGACGTAACTTCGTGCCGCACTCTGCTCAGAGCAGGAGCAAATCCTGACAAAGCCTGCGGAAAGGCACAGTTTTCACTTACAACAAAGGACAAAAACAAAACTACAACCCAGGTGCCAAATTCATTTATTTACCGCTTAATCAATTTTAATTCAACAGAAAGCCTTAAAATGTACCTTCAGGAATTCAGCGCACTTGCAAAGCCTTCAATGACTTTTAAAACAGAAAGCTGCAACATCACACCGCTTGTATATTTTATTTTGAATACGATTTACACGGCAAAAGACGAAGCGGAATTCAACAGAAAAAAGGCTCTCGCCGATGATTTTTTGCCTCTCTTCCAGAACGCAGGGGCTTCCCTTGATCAGAATACGGCCTTTGGAAGCGCAAAAGAACTTTTGGGCCTTAAATAAAAACTAAAAAGTTTTCTCGAGAAGTACAGAATTGTCGAGCGCGCTCAAAAGCTGGATTTTAACCGAAGCGCCGTTCAATTCGATTATGCCGTAAGACTTTCCGTAATCACATTTTGGAATCGAAATCGATCCCGGATTAAAAAAGATATACCCGTCTTCTTCTTCAATCAATGCAACATGGGTATGACCACTTACAATTAATGTTTGCGGAGAAAGCATCTTTTTAAGGTAATCACGCTCATACAGATGCCCGTGGTGAATAAAAATGCGTTTACCTTCTGTGAGCACGTTCGAAAACGAATCCATAATCATAAATTCGCTCATCATCTGGTCAACTTCGCTGTCACAGTTGCCGCGCACACCGATTATCTGATTTTTGATTTTGTTAAGAATTGATGATGTGGTTTTTGGATCATAACCTTCCGGCACGCCGTTTCTCGGACCGTGGTAAAGGTAGTCTCCGCACATAATAATTGAATCAAAAGTGCCGGCTGTCTCCAGAACCTTCCGTAGAGGTTCCGGGCAGCCGTGTATGTCGCTGATTACAAGCAGTTTCATTATTTTTTAATCTGTTTGTATTCGTTGTAAGCAAGGATAAATGGTCCGACGCCCTTGGCATCATCCTGAACGACAGGTTCGCTCATGTAATACTCATAGCTTCCGTCGCGGCGAGGATCCTTGTCCGGACCAAGACCTGCAACGAGACAGATACCGCCGAGACTCAAACGTCCGCTGTCAGTATTAAGATATTTGTCGCAGATTCCTTCAAAAGCCTTTACGCCGGCTTCCTGATATTTTTTGTCAGTAAGAATGCCGGTGCGTACACCCTTCAAAAGTGAATAAGCAAAGATTGAAGAACCTGAAGTTTCAAGATAGTTCTTTTCCCGGCCGGCAAAGTTTGGAACCTGATACCACATTCCGCTCTTGTCCTGGAATTTGAGCATGCTGTCGCAAAGGTCAATAAAGATTGCCTTAAGTTTTTTCCAGTTTTCGCAGTTGCGGTCCGGAGCCTTGTTCAAAGTGTCAAGCAAAGCCATGCTGTACCATCCGAGTGAACGCAGCCAGAAGTTTTTGCTCAAACCTGTAGTTTTGTCAGCCCAGAACATTTTGCGTGAAGAGTCGTAGCCGTGATAGTAAAGGCCTGTTTTACTGTCCCGCATGATTTTATTTACGTTGAAGAACTGATTGTAGATGTCGTCAACGTTTTTATTGTTGTTGAATAAAACTTCGTATTCCATGTAGAAAGGCTGTGCCATGTAAAGACCGTCAAGCCAGACCTGGTCAGGATAAATTGCCTTGTGCCAGAAGTTGCCTTCTTTTGTGCGCGGCTGACCTTTTACCTGTTCATAAAGTTTGTCGATTGCTTTTCTGTATTTTTCTTTTTTGGTAAGGCGGTACAATGTAAAGAGATTTTTACCGCCGTTCAATTCGTCGCAGTTCCATGCTTCTTTTTTATATCCGTCGATGGTTCCGTCGTCTGAGATGCGGTAATCTTCGTAATAATCAGCAAATTCGAGATATTTTTTGTCTCCGCTTGTAGCATAAATTTCAAGCAAAGCCATAATCATACAGCCGTCAATGTAGTCCCAGCCGGATTTTTTGCCGGCACGTGCCTTTTCGATATTCCAGATTGGGAATTCAGCTGTTGATTTTGTCATCAAATCGTCAATGTATTGTTCGATTACTACTGCTTCCATAATGTGTATAGACCCCCTCGGTCGTTGTATTAAACAAATGATTTTATTATAATATCAAAAATCACAATTCAAGTATAGATAGACAGATACAAGGAAAAATTATCATGGCAGATCCAAAAAGCGTACTCAAAGATTTGATCAAAGACGCAGTGCTTCAGATTATTCAGGAAAAAGGCCTGGATGCAGCCGAATTCAACGCAGACAGAATTGTAGTTCAGGACTCACCGGATACAAAACTTGGTGATATTGGTTCTCCAATGTTTGTATTTGCAAAACTTCTGCGCATTGCACCACCGCAGATTGCTCAGGAAGTTGTCGCAAAAATCGGCGACAAGGCAAAATCAATCGGTCAGGTTGTAACCGCCGGTCCTTATGTAAACGTAAAACTTGACAAATCCTCAGCTTCTGCTGACATTTTGAACGCCATTGCTGCACAGAAAGAAAACTACGGAACTCTTGGTGCAGACGGCAAGCCTCATCTTGAAGGCCACAAGGTAATGATTGAATTTTCATCGCCTAACACAAACAAACCCCTCCACCTCGGCCATATGCGTAACGACGCACTTGGTGAATCCATCAGCCGCATTCTTAAAAAGGCAGGTGCAGAAGTTTTTAAAGTTGACCTTATCAACAACCGCGGAATTCATATCTGCAAGAGTATGCTTGCATACAAACTTTTCCACGAAGCAAAGGGCGAAACTCCCAAGTCACTCGGTATCAAGGGCGACCACTTTGTAGGCCAGTGCTATGTTGAATTTGAACGCTACTACAAAGGCGAAAAGGACAAGCCGGAAACTGCACATCCTCAAGCCCTCGAACAGGCAGAAGAAATGCTCATTAAATGGGAAGCCGGAGACCCTGAAATCAGAAAACTCTGGCAGACAATGAACGACTGGACTTTTGAAGGCGTTAAAGAAACATACGCACGCACAGGCGTAAACTTTGATAAATTCTATTTTGAAAGCGAAACCTACCTCAAGGGAAAGGATCAGATTCAAAAAGGTGTTGAAAAGGGAGTTTTCTTTAAGGCAGAAGACGGTTCAACACGTGTTGACGTAACAGAAGCTGTAGGAAAGGGAAAGGACGGCGAAGACCACGAAAAGGTTCTCCTGCGAAAGGACGGAACCTCAGTATATATCACACAGGACATCGGAACCGCAATTTCGCGCCACGACGACTGGCCGTTCAATGAACTCGTATACGTAGTTGCTTCAGAACAGATTTTCCACTTTAAGGTATTGTTCTACATCCTCAAAAAACTCGGCTTTGACTGGGCAAATAAGCTTTATCACCTGAGCTACGGTCTTGTAAACCTCCCGAACGGACGCATGAAGAGCCGTGAAGGTACAGTTGTTGACGCCGATGATCTTATCGACTCTCTCCACGAAGACGCACTCAAGGCAATCAAGGAACGCGGCCGTGAAGAAGATGTCGGAAGCCCGGATGAAGTAGCAGAAAAGGTTGCTCTCGCTGCCCTCCACTACTACCTTCTCCAGGTAAGCCCGGTTAAGGACATGATTTTTAATCCCGAAGAATCATTGAGCTTTAACGGAAACACAGGTCCATACATTCAGTACATGGGTGCCCGCATCGCAAGCATTATGCGTAAGGCAGAAGAACAGGGCTTTAAGGCAAGCGACGCAAAAACTGCCGCTCCATTGCTTACTGCTCCGGAAGAATGGGATTTGATCAAGTGCCTCGGTGAATACGGAAATACAATTAAAAAGTCAGCAGAAAATAAAGATTCATCTGTAATGACAGGTTATATTTATGAACTTGCAAAACTCTTTGCAAAGTTCTACCAGCAGTGCCCTATTATGAACATCGAAGACGAAGCTTTGCGTTCAGCACGCCTTACACTCGTTCAGTCTACTTTGCAGGTTCTCCGCGAAGCAATGAACCTCGTCCTCGTTCCTTATCTGGACCGCATGTAGGATAGATTTTTGCTGGTTATATAACGAATGCAGCCTGCACTGTCATGGCGCGGCTGCGTTCATCAGCACTTACAGCAGGCGGTAAAAAGGCCGCCTGCCGCCGGAACGAACCAAAAACGTTCTTTTCGTTGTCAAAGGTCGTACAACATGTACAGTCCTCTGCAACAACAATGTTTTCTTCTTTTATGCCCGCATTTTTTAAGACAAAAAGGTTTGCTTCGGTTAGGGAAAGCAGGTTTTTAGAGTTTTCTTTTTTTATCGTTTTGCTTCCAAAATTAGTTATAAAATACTCAGCGCGCTCGTCGTCGACAAAGTAGCATTTCTGACCGATATGAGGTCCGATAGCGACACAGATGTTTTCCAGGCTGCAATTGTATTTTGTTACGGCAAGTTCTATTGCACGTCCTATAATTCCTGTTCCCTTCCACCCTGAGTGAACTACTCCAAAGACAGACTTGTTGTTGTCATAAAAGTAAACCGGCACACAGTCGCTTACAGTCACGACAGGCACCAGAAGATTGTTAGCGGTAATAATTCCGTCGGCTTTTTGATTGAGCGTGTCGGAAGCTTTTGACACGGCCATCACGTCCTTTGAGTGTATTAATTCAAGAGGAACAACCTGATATTTACAGTCACAGATATTTTTTTCCGAGGAGCACGATCCGGTGCAGATTGTTTTCTGAGCTTTACAGATTGAATCGAGCATAACGTCCCGGTCAGGATTTGTTTCATTCCAGCGGAAACGCATTGTCCCCGCTTTAAGCAGAGTCATACCCCAGCGCTTTCCGGATTCAAGAGGTTTTGAATTTTTATAAAACGGAAGAATTATATAGGTTGAATCAACGGATTTTTGTTGAACTGCAGCCTTTACCGAAATGATGTTTATCATTTTAAGAGGCTCGGAGTGTCGATAGGTTCCAGTTCGCGAATCATTGAATAGCAGGCTGCAAGGGACTCACGCGCATTTGTCAGATCTTCCTTGAACTTTTCATTGTTCTTTCCGCCGATGCGGTTAAAGTTTGAAAGTGAGTCATAACGGCTGTCTTTCTTTTCGAGGAAGATTCCGCTGAAGCACAGTTCAAGTGTGCGGCACGCTTCGCCAAATGAACTCAAAATTGAACGTACATCACCTTCAACGCCACGGATGATGGATTCGACCTTTGAGTTTGCCTGAAGAGAACGCAGTTTTTCGTCCTGCTGGAGTTTTGTAAAAATAATACCGTATTCGCCGCCGCCTGCCATCTGACGGTTCAGAGTTTCAAGATCAATGGATACCTGAATCAGGCGGTTAAACGAGTCATTGTATTCGGAGCGGTTTTCTTTTTGAATAAAGTCGCCTTCAAGCATTACTGTCTTAAGAACAATTTCATACCCCGGGAACATGTCCTTCATATACCAGTTCAAAAAGCCCGCTGTAAGTTCGTAGCGGAATGGAATTCCACCCCAAAGCTGTGCCCACGGACGTTCCGGCAAGAGAGGGAAAGAGTCCAGACCAAAATGATGATTAAGATTTTGGCGTAAAACCTCTTTGCGGCAGTCGTGCGTCCAGGCTTCCCATTTCTGGTCAAAAAGTTTGCGCCAGTTTGCCTTGTAGCGCTGGTACCAGTCTTCTCCGCCGGTAAAATTGTTAGGCATCCACTGAGCGTCTGCGTACACTACCCGTCCAATGAGTTTAAGAGGAACAGTCGTAATAAACATTCTCATCATTGAAATCTGGGAGCCGGCCTTTTCCATAAATTCTGCAGCCTTTCCTGACGCTTCATCCAGGGAATCCATAATCTTTGCGCCTGAGCTTCTGCGGTAAAAAAGAAAAAGCGACTCGAGGACTTCGTCCGGGATTCTCATACCGTTGCACAATACGCGTGCAAAAGTTCCGATTTCACTTTCGATCTGGCTGAAAGCGGCAGAATAATTATTTTCGATAACTGTAGAAAATACAGATAACAGTCTCTGGAAAGGAAGTTTTGTAAACTGTTTGAGCCATTCGGCAGCCTGCACTGAACAATACATCATATTGCGCTGGCCCTGCGGAATCTGTGTGATAATTTCGTCCATTTTGCGCAGAAGGGACATTCTCTGCTCAGGTTTAGGTCCGTCAGTCAACGGAATTGAATACGGATCGACTTCTTCATCCATCTGACGTTCAACATCAGTCATAACGAGAGAACCTAAAAATACAAGATAGGCACTGTCATCGTTTTCTGTAACTGTAATATACGGGCGAAAAAAGTCAGCACATTTTTTTAGTTCCATGAGTTTGTCATAGAAAGAAGAGAGCAAAAGTCCGCGCTTATAATCCATAAGCCCCGGCGAAAGTTTGTCGATTCGTTTTGCAATCTGACTGATTTTTCTTTCGTTGTAGATTGCTTCCATTGTGGTGCTGGCAAGCAAGGCTTTAATCCAAAGATAAATCCTGTAAAAAATCGACTCTTCTTTTATTTGCTGAGAAAAACTTATACTGTCATCAGGATCATCTTCAATCAGTTCAGAGCTCAGGGATTCGGTAATTGACGTTGAAGCCTTCATTTTTTCCAGCATGTCTTTGCGTTCGCCGGAAGAAAGCCCTGAAACAAGCCTGTCAAAGGAATTGGATTCTGCCATATATTCTTTAATTTTAGTTGATAAAAGTATGCTTTGCAAGCAAAAAAAAATGCCGCAAAGCCGTCAGACGACTTTGCGGCGTTTATAAAGCTTCAATTATTTGATGTTTTCTACCACGAGCTGGCCCATTTTCTTTGTGCCGACAAGTTTACCGCTAGCCTTGAGTTCTTCAAGATGGCTGCCGGCGATATCACCTGTACGCCATCCTTCATCAAGAACAGTATTAACGGCATCTTCAATTGCCTTAGCTTCCTTTTCAAGACCAAAGTCGTAGCGGAGGAGCATTGCAGCAGAAAGAATTGTTGCAAGAGGGTTTGCAAGATCTTTACCTGCGATGTCTGGAGCAGAACCGTGGATTGGTTCATACAGACCAGGACCCTTTCTGTCGCCGATAGAAGCAGAAGCGAGCATACCGATTGAACCTGTAATCTGGCTTGCTTCGTCAGAGAGGATGTCACCGAACATGTTGCTTGTAGCAATTACGTCAAACTGTTTCGGATTACGAACGAGCTGCATTGAAGCATTGTCGATGTAAAGGTAAGAAAGAGTTACATCCGGGTAATCTTTTTTAACATCTTCAGCAACGCGTCTCCAGAGCTGGCTTGAGTTAAGAATGTTTGCCTTATCAACTACGCACAGTCTCTTCTGGCGTTTCTGAGCGTATTCAAATCCCATGCGAACGATGCGTTCGATTTCCGGGCGTGTATATTTTTCTGTATCCCATGCTGTATTCTGGTCTTCTGAAGTTCCGCGTTCACCAAAGTAAATACCGCCTGTAAGTTCGCGAACGATAAGAATGTTGATTCCGTCACCAACGATTTCATCTTTGAGAGGGCATGCTTCTTTGAGCTGTTTCCACATTACGGCAGGACGAAGGTTAGCAAATACTTTCATTCCACCGCGCAAGCCAAGGAGGGCTTTTTCAGGACGGATTTCTGAAGGAAGGTTATCCCATTTTGGACCACCAACTGCGCCCAAAAGAACAGAGTCAGCATTGAGACAAATGTCGAGCTGATCCTGTGGAAGAGGATGACCGAATTTATCGATTGCGCATCCACCTGCAAGTACATTTTTGTAAGTCCACTTGTGACCGTATTTTGCTCCTACAGCATCCAGAACCTTAACGGCCTCTGCAACAACATCAGGACCGATACCATCACCAGGAATCAAAGCAATTGTTTTTTCCATAATTATATCTCCAAAATTTCAGCAGCGCTGAAGTTATTTAATCCTGTTAAAATATATAACTTTGCGGGCCTTTCTACAAGATGGAGGTGTTCTTTGGTGAATGCATGTAATAATTAAAAACAAGTCCGTATAAACCAGACTGTTAATAATCAGCCGATTGCCTGAGACAAATCTTTGATTATGTCGTCTGCGTTTTCAATTCCAACACTCAGGCGAACAAGAGTATCTGTAATTCCACGCGCGTTTCTGAGTTTTTCCGGTACATCCGCGTGAGTCTGGGTTACAGGGTACGTAATCAAACTGTCAACGCCGCCAAGGCTTTCTGCAAAGTGAATTAGTTTTACACTTTTCAAAATCCTCTTTACAGTGTCAACGGAATCCACGTAAAAAGAAATCATGCTTCCAAAACCTGAGGCCTGACTGCACGAAAGCTCATAACCTGCCCTTCCTTTTATGCCTGGAAAGAGAACCTTTTTTACACGTTTGTTCGACTGCAAAAATTCCACAATTTTGAGGGCGTTCTGACAATGTTTATCCATTCGAACCGATAGGGTTTTAATTCCGCGGATAAGTAAAAATGAATCAAATGCGCCCAGTGCCGAACCCGTTGTTTTGGTAATTATTTCAAGATTTTCTGCAAGTTTTTCGTCATTAGTCGTAACAAAACCTGCAAGAGTATCATTATGACCGCACAAATATTTTGTTCCGCTCTGGACAACAGCGTCTGCACCCAGAGAAAGCGGCTGCTGCAGATATGGTGTCAAAAAAGTATTGTCCACAATTAAAAGGGCTCCGATTGAACGGGCAAAATCGGCTGTCGCGCTGATATCCGTAATCTTCATCAGAGGGTTTCCTGGAGTTTCTATAAAAATAATTTTTGTTGAATTTTTAGCGGCATTTTTTACATTATTTAAATCTGATGTATCAACAAAGGACGTTTCAAAGCCGAGTTTCTGTCCGATTGTTGTTAAAAATCTCTCGGTGCCGCCGTACAGATCATCCGAGCAGATAACATGTAATTTTTTGCCTTTGGCTTCTTTTAAAATTATTGCATCAAAAAGCGCAGTAATTGCCGCAAGTCCGCAGTTATATGCAAAACCGAATTTAGCCTTATCCAGAGCCGCAACGGTTTTTTCAAGATAATCACGGGTCGGATTTTTTAATCTTGAATAATCATATCCGGTAGACTGACCAAGTTCTGGATGGGCAAAGGTTGCCGACTGGTAAATCGGAACACTCACCGCTCCGGTATCATCCCGGCTCTGATAATCCAGGTCACCGCGTACACAAACTGTATCTATTTTCAATGCCTTACAATCACAAGGCCCTTCATTATCTTTTTTACTCATAAATTCCCCCCTAGATGCAATATTCAAATCCGACAAATTCTCTGTTTTTTTGTACTATATCCTCGAGCGTAATCGAATTTACATAATCATTGATTACCTTATTGAATTCATCCCAAAAAGCATCGTTTCCGACAGAAAGCAAATCTCTGCCGGACGCGATTGCCTTTGGATTTAAGTCCCCTTCCATTGCGCGCAAAATCTGTCCTGCCGTATATTTATCAGGGCTGTCGGCAAGTTTGTACCCGCCGCTGTTTCCGCGAAGGCCGACGACAAGTCCGGCTTTACTCAACCGGATAAGAATCTGCTCAAGATATTTGACAGAAAGGTTATGACGGTGCGACAGAAGTTTTAGAGGTACATATTTATCCCCTTCCTGTTCTGCGAGTTCTGTCATAATTAAAAGTGCGTACTGTCCTTTTGTTGATATCTTGAGCATAACAACCTCTCTATTTGATTTCCGTATAAGTTTTTGTTGCAGGATCGTAAGTATATCCCTTTGGAATTCCAGGAATTGTTACGTAACCGCGCTCAATAAAGGCGTCCACATCTGTTGAAGGTTTTAAAAGACCAAGTTTCTTTAACTCTGTTACAGCGTTTACAAAGGTTGCCTTTCCTTTTTCGTAGGAAGGTGTGTAATTCAATGTTTTTAAGATTTCAACATTGCCTTCTACAGTACCACTTGTAAAATCGTGTGCAAGCTGAATCTGTGCTGCTTCTTCCGGCACTGTCTGAACAAAAACACTTGCCTTCTGGATGGCACGGATGAATGCCTTTACACCTTCCGGATTATCTTTAAGAAACTCCTCGGTAACAAAAATCTGACAGCAGTACTCATCCTTAAACTTTTCGTCAGTTCCCGTATTAAGGATTTCCTTGTAGCCGTATTCCTTCTGTACCTTTGTTGCCATTGGTTCGTGGAGTGCAATCAAATCAACTTCCTTATTCTGAAGTGCAATTCCCATAGCACTCATTTCATAAACCCTAAAGTCAACTTCGCTGTCGGCAAGGCTTACCTTGATTCCGTAATCACCAAGCTTACGCTTTAAGTTGATTACCGAAGAATCTGTAAGATTCAATACACCGATTTTTTTTCCTTTTAAATCAGCCACGCTATCAATTCCGGAATCAGGCCTTACAAAATATCTTGTACAACCTGTATGAACGCCCGTTGCAAATACGATTGGAAGACCGTTTTCCATTGCCTGCAGGTTTGATGCAATCAGTTCAAATCCACCGTGAACCTTTCCCGAACCTACAAGTTCTGCTGTGGTGCCGGAAAAACCAGTCTGATGAAGTGTCTCTACTTTCTGGCCGATTGCTTCAAATTCATCATCAAGAAGTCCGGTCAAAACCGCAATGTGAATTGGAATTGCACACAAACTTCCTGTACGATATCCGATTACTGTAACCTTTGGCTTTTTCTGACAGGAAAGAGCTGCAAAAGCAAAAAGCCCGATAAATAAAAAAGCAGAAATCTTATTCAATTTTTTCATATAATCCTCCTTAAAAAAAGTTGATAAACTCTGTACCATGCCTTTAACTAAATGGTGTATTCAACCTCTTTGAGCTGGCCGGCAAAATCAAGAATTTCGAGAATCTGTGTGCGGTATTTGAGGAACACGTCCTGTTTACGCGCACGCGGATGACTCAAATCAATTCTGATGATTTTTTCTACCCTTGCTGGACGTGCCGACATTACAACGACGTAATCGCTTAAATAAACGGCCTCGTCCACATCGTGGGTAACCATACACATAGTCATATTGTGCTCTTTTTTAATCCGTAAAATCTCGTCCTGCATATTCATGCGGGTAAAGGCATCAAGTGCCCCGAGAGGTTCATCGAGCAGAAGAATTTTTGGATGACCGACAAGCGCACGCGCAAGACTGGCTCTCTGGTTCATGCCGCCTGAAATCTGATGAGGATAGGCGTTTTCAAAACCTTTGAGGCCTGTAAGTTCAATAAATTCATCTACCGAATCCTTTTTGTCCTTATAAATCTTACGAGCCTTAAGCCCAAACGAAATATTGTCGCGGATTGTGAGCCACGGAAAAAGATTTGCCTGCTGAAATGCAAAACCTCTGTCGTCACCAGGCTCAGTAATAACCTGACCGTCTACTTCGATTGAGCCCGAACTTACTTTTTCAAGACCTGCAATACATCGCAAAAGGGTTGTTTTTCCGCAGCCTGACGGCCCGATCAGCGAAACAAAGCTTCCGGCCGGAACTGTAAAATTGACGCCGTTCAAGGCAGTAACTTTTTCTTCGTCCCTGTCACCGAAAATTTTGACTACATCATTAATTTTAATTTCTCCAATCATAAACATCCCCTTTCAACAATTGAATTTTAAATCTTAGTATTTAATAAGTCCTTTCTGCCATCTCAAAAGTCTTCCACGCACCCTGAACAAAATCGCCAGCACAACATTACAGAAGATTGCAATCAAGATAAGGCCCGCATAAACGCCCTTAAATTCTGCAAGTTCTTTTTCCATGTTGATAAACCAGCCGATTCCGGCTTTAGCGCCAAACATTTCTCCCGTCATCAGGGCGATAAAGGCAGAACAGATTCCAAAGAAAATTCCCTGAAAGATGTTTGGCAGGGCCGCAGGAATTGCAATCCTGAACAGCTGATAAAAAGGTTTTGCTCCCAGAGTTTTTCCCACTTCAAAATACGCATTCGGTATGTTTTGAATTCCGGAACTCGTCAAAAGCACAACCGGAAACCATACCGCAAGGGCAACTACAAACACACTTGCTCCAAAGGTTGTCGGAAAGACAACCAGCGCAAATGGAATCCATGCCGTTGCAGGAACAGGTCCGATTACTTTTATTACAGGTTCAATCCAGAAACTCACTCTGCGCGAGTAGCCGATTCCAAGACCTGTAACAAAACCAACTGAAATTCCCCACAAAAGTCCCAGTCCGAGCAATCTGAACGAATGAACGATACACCTGAACATAAGGGCTTTTGATTCAACAAAAACAGAAAAGATATTGTCAAAGCTTGGAAACAAAAGTACCGGAAGCAATGCAGTCTTTCCTGTCAAAATATTGAATAAGGCAAGAAGAGCAAAAAGCGCTCCAATAAGGATCCCGCTCTTTTCAAGGACGCTCCTCACCTTACGGTTAAAAAATGAAACCACAGTCACCGCTAAAACCACGGCCGCCGCAATCAACAAAAAATATGTAAAATACGGCAGCGAAGGCTCCGGATGGCGGCGGTGATTTTTTATGAGGACCTGCACCAGCAGTGCAAGTACGCTGCCTGAAATTGCAGCAAATCTCGATAGATGCTGTTTCATCCCCACACCTCCCCTCCGAAGTTTTTAGCGGTACATATTTGTTGACAAATACTTAAAGGCATTGTCCGCAAGAATTACCACGATATTTTTTCCCTTTGCTTCAGGGCGCTTTGCAATCTGAGTTGCAGTCCACAATGCAGCTCCGGCCGACTGTCCGACAAAGAACCCTTCCTCTTTTACAAGTTTGCGTCCGGTCTCATAAGCGTCTTCTGCAACGACACTGAAGCACTCGTCATACTTTGTGTTAAAAATCTTAAAGAGTTGAGGAACCTTGTCATCCGGAACTCCATCAAACTGGAGGACTCCGTCGATTGTGTTTCTGTCAGGGAACTTCGGGCTTTTGAGAGAAATGTCAGCCGGCTGGGCTCCGATGATTTTTACATCCGGATTCTTTTCCCTGAAAAATTTTGCAAGTCCGCTCAAAGTTCCGCCGGTACCAACCAGCTGAACAACGTAGTCTACCTTTCCGCCCGTTGCTTCCCAGATTTCAGGACCGGTGCCTTTGATATGGGCTTCTGAGTTTGCAGGATCAGCACACTGATTCAAATAGTACCAGCCGTTGGATTCTGCAAAGTCGTGCATTACCTTGTACAGGCCTTCAAGAGAAAGACCGGTTTTAAGCATTTCTGCAAAACCCGGAACATCTGTTACCTGTAAAAGTTCTGCGCCCAGTGCCTTGAGAATCTGGGAGCGTTCAACAGAAACCTGAGGCTGTATAACAGCTACAAATTTGTATCCTTTTGCGTTTGCAAAAGTTGCTTCACCGATACCTGTGTTGCCGCTTGTGTAATCGATCAAAGTCATTCCAGGCTTGATGTCACCGCGTTTTTCAGCTTCTTCGATAATATTCAGGGCGGCACGGTCCTTTACACTGCCTGACGGGTTAAAATATTCAAACTTTGCAAGAATGTTTGCCTGAACATTTTCTTTTTCTTCATATCTATGGAGGTGAACAAGTGGTGTTTCTCCCACAAGTTCCGTAATTGAATCATAAAGTTTTGCCATTTCAAGTCTCCTGTAATCATTACGCAAAATAGCTGTATTCGATCAAATCAATCAGCTTTTCATTTTTTTCTACTGCAGCCAGAGACAGCAATGCCCACGCGTT
>JAILFZ010000188.1 GCA_024697295.1 Treponema sp. | reverse complement strand
CAAAATGCTGTCTAAGGCACGCTCCAGATAAGGTTCGCTGTTAAACACAGGAACACAAACAGAAATCAAAGGTTTCATCTTTCTTCCTTACAAAAAAATGCCCCGTGCCTCAAGGCACAGGGCAAAAAGGTTAAATATTATTGGTTTTTCTACTCAACATCAACATAAAGACTGCCACAAGCAGTAATTGAGATGTTAAGGTCAAAAGAAACATTTACATTTACAGCCTCTGAAGAATAATCCTTCACATCCTCTGCCAGATCAACTGTGACAACACGATTGATTACGCCATAGTTATTCGATTCATCGATCCAGAAGCCTTCATCAGCAATTACAAGTTTTTTAGGCATAACCGCAAGGAATTTCTGCGGCGCATAGAATGTTTTTGCATGTGCATCCAGAGCGCCCGTTGCATAATTATCATCATTTGCACCATAGGTTGAAGTCAAATCCAAGCTGCCATTGTTATCAGTAATTGTAAGAAGGGCACCCCTGTGTGTCACTGAAGAAGATGAACGGCCTGCTTGCTGAGATACAAGAACGTAAAGTGCAGAGTCCTGTACCATCATATCATTTACAGTCACGGCAACTGTTGATTTATCACTAAATACTTCAGATGCCCCTGCTGCTAAATAACCGTTCCATGTAGGTATAATTGATTCGTCTGATTCTTCAGGGGCAGAGTATGTGTAGCGTGCAATGATTTGTGCGGTTGTACCCACGGTTGCTCCGGTGACTTTCTGAGTAACATTCATTGCAATATAAAGTGCAGGATATGAAGCCGCAATATTTGTAATAGATGTGCTATACTCATATTCAACACCGTCCTCCGGCGAGAAAAGCTCCCCTTTTATTTCATCTACAGGCACAGAAACATCCAATTGGTATGTTTTTTTAAAAGATGGAACATATACATATATAGTGCCACCAGAAAGATAGAAGATGTATTCGTTTGTTGTATCACAGTTGACAGCATTAATCACAGACTTGGCATCCAGCGAAGAATCTGAAGAGTAACCGCTAAACAATGAATATGCATATTTTACAATGCTGCTTCCAGTTACAGCATACAAATTGCAATTTCCGTCAAAACAGAAGTCGGTTGTTTCGCCTTCATGTAAGAAGCTGCTGATTGACTGTTCGGCTGTAATCTCGTCAAAAGCAGCAAGGCCCAGTGTAAACTTAGGGCCGTCTACAGTATCATATGCCTTATTGTTATAGAGGATTATCGGGCTTTGAGATGCAGTAAGTACAAACGGGAACTTTGCACTGCCCCAGTTACCTTCACCGTTGCTTACAACACAGGCAAGTGTAATTGTTTCGCCGTCTGTAAAACCAAAATTCTCTGCTGTTGTCGGGTCAAATGTATATACCTGATTAATATCAACCAGAGTATTATCTTGGGATCCTATAAAATACCATGCAAAAACGTAAGACTCATCCAGCTCTTCAGGTTCAGTTTTAAAAACTATCTTAGTATCGGCAGCAACTGGAATAGTAGTTATGTCCTCATTGGTTGTGGTGTTTTCTGCCGAAGTTTTGATTGAAAATGCCGGAATGCTTGTATCATCAGGAGTGTTTTCTGAATAAGCCACACGTGCATACCATGAGATGGTGTAACGCTGTTCTCCCGTAAGCTCATCAGTTGTTGATTCTGTTTTTTGTGCAGCAACATAACCTGTATCTTCACCTTCAGCTTCATTTGCAAAAACAATGCCCATAGCCGGTGGTTCCGATACACCAGTAAATTCGAGGAACGGTGTTTTTTCATAAGTATTATAGTCATCCAGGTTTACCGTAAGTTGTTCCGGAGAGATTCCATCTGCAGCGCTTGTAACAATTGTAACTCCGTTTTTAAGGCTAATACTTTCTACATAAACATCTTCTGAACCAAAAGAATCAATTACCAGTTTTTTATTTACATCTGTGGCTTCATCTGTACTGTCAGCTTTAAGTGAAAGCTTTGATGCGTTTTGTACTGAAAGAGTGGATGTCCATGTTACTTGAGAATCATTCGATTCACCTTTTCTTTTTGCATATATCCCAATTAGAAAGTTGCTTGATTGGTCAATAATTTCAGCTGAATAGCTACTGTCTAAAGATTCTGACCTGTCTCCTGCAATCATGGCATTCCTGAGCTGGTTGATAACAACAACATCAAGCTCCGGAACCTCTGTATCCATGTAAATTGTTGCATTCTGCCATTTTTTATTTGTGATAAGAAGCTTGAGAATGTCGTTTACATTCTTCCTTGCAAAAGGGAATTTGCCGTTATTACCTGTTGCTGTTGTATCGTTTGTTGCATAATAAACCACTTGAATTTGCGACTCACTGACTGAAGAAGCAGAGCCTGTTGTTTCAAGACCGTCTGCAATTTCTACAAGGAAGTCTCCGATATCATAATAAATAACGGCGTCTGTATTTTCTGCATCGATAATCTTAGTGTCTGTTACATATAATTTGTAAAATCCAGATTCAAGTCCTGTACCTGTTACAAGCACCTGTTTATTATCTGCATCCACAACCGCTTTTAAAGCTGATTCGTCTGTAGTTTCTTCTGTAGTATCTTCTGATTGAATTTCTGCTGAGTAATTTTTACCACCAGCATCCATATTCAATAGAGTAACAAATCCATCTTGAGAGTATGGCAGAGTATAGTAAAAATCACCTGTCGACTCCTTGGAAAGGCCAACAGAGATATTTACTTCAGCATAGTCTCCGATTTCCACATCCGTTTTGGTGCCGGTAAGTATCAATTTAGTTCCGGCATTGCCGTCTGCGGTTTCAGGAAGAGTATACGAACTTTCAGCAGTAACTGTATAAATTCCTGCAGGTACTGTAAATACAAGGTTTTCTTTTTTGCCTTCCTCAGAAAACTTATTGATCAAGCCGCTTTGATCTTCAAAAGTAATTGTCCAGTTTGTAAAGTCACTCAAAGAATAACCTGACATGGGACTGATTGTACGGCTCTGGTTGGCGATATTGATTGTAACATTACCGCTTTTTGAATCTTTGTTTTTTTCTACTGTCAAATTGTTACAGCCTGCAAAAAGTGCAGCCGCTACAAGAATCAAAACTGATAATTTTTTCAATTTTTCTCTCCCTCTATTCCTGTGCTTGATACATTAATACAAATTGAATCTGTGCCGATTTTGACTGAGTGCCGTCGGTTACTACAACTACAAGTGTATTGAGTTCACCATACTCTGAACAATTGACATATTCATTTGTCAAACAGTCCAGACTGAAAGAATCTGATTTTTGGTCAACAAGTATATTATCATTCAGTATCCATTCATAAACTGCTGAATCACTTACAAACGAGTCTGTAGTAAAGGCTACATTAAAATCAAGAGAATGAGCAGACTCGGAAACTGTAGATACAAGATATGAAAGAGCCTCAGCGGGTTCTTCGCTAGTTATCTGTTCAAGGTCTTCACACTCAATTGTAATATCCTGGATTGTATTTATTGTTGTCTCCGTTGTAACTGAATATGCTTCAAGTTTAACATTCAATTCGATTT
>JAILFZ010000179.1 GCA_024697295.1 Treponema sp. | reverse complement strand
CCAATCTTATTGATTGATCTCTGAATTTGTGCAGAAACATCGGTCAAAGCTTTTCCGTTTTCGTTAATCTTCTTTGCACCGCTGGACATCTGACCCATACTGTCACGGATAATCGTTGTTGCAGTCTGAAGGTTATTAACTTCATCGAGAATTGCTTTATTACCTTCTGCCATTTCTGCAGAAGCGTTACGAACTTCAGAAGTACTGTCATTCATAACATGGAGTGCTTCGCTGATCTGTTTAGAACCTTCGTTCTGTTCCTGCATTGCAGCCTTAATCTGATTTACAAGTTCATCAGTAGCTTCAATCTTCTTTGATACAGTTTCGAAAGCCTGGCTTGATTCGGTACTTGCACTTACTACGCTGTTAATCTGTTCCTGAATTTTATTCAACTGTTCACCGATTGTCTTAGACTGCATCGTTGAAGTTTCAGAAAGTTTACGGATTTCGTCGGCAACTACAGAGAAGCCCTTTCCGGCTTCGCCGGCGTGTGCAGCTTCGATTGCGGCGTTCATGGCAAGAAGGTTTGTCTGTTCAGCGATTGCACTGATTGCAGTGTTTGCTTCCTTAAGCATAGATGACTGCTGTTCAATCTGAACGATACGTTCGTTAACGTCCTGCTGTTTGATAAAACCAGTGTGAGCGTTTTCATTGAGTTCATGGAATGACTCAGCCATTCTGTCTACTGATTTATTAACCGAAGCAATATTTCCAATCATCTCTTCTACGGCGGCAGATGCCTGTGTGACACCCGCACTCTGGTTTTCTATCATGTGTTCAAGTGACTGAATGTTTGAAGCGATTTCGTTTACGGCACCGGCTGTTTCTTCTACACCGGCACTCTGATTCATTACCTGGTTTGTGACTTCATCAATACTTGTAAGAATCTGTGTAATTGAAGTTGCTGTATCTTCTGTACTTGCAGTCATGTTCTGGCCGGCAAGCGAAAGTTCTTCTTTTGATGATTTTACGTCAGCGATAATCGACTGAAGTTTGGCGGTAAAGTTGTTGAATCCCTGAACTACAGTTCCAATTTCGTTGTTTGTTTTAACTTCAATCCGCTGGGTAAGGTCGGCGTTTCCTGCAGAAATACCGGTAATTGCATTTTCTACAATTTTGAGCGGTTTTAAGCTTTTTGCAATTGCAAGTCCGATTACCAGTACAAAGATTGCTACGGCAAGTCCGCCGCAGGCAAGAAGTACCTTTCTGATTTCTATAGAAATGTTTGTCATCTGTGCTTCAGGAACTGTAAGGGCAAGTCCCCAAGGACAACCTTCAATTCCACGGTAGAAGATATAATCATGTCCGCCGTGAAGACCTCTTATTACCGCATTGCCCTGGTTGTGATTTGCAATTTCCTGGGCAACTGCTGCCATATCTTCAAAACCTTCCGAAAGGCCGGTAATAAAGTTTTTATTCATAATGAATTCTTCATTCGGGTGAGCGATAACTGTACCATCGCCTGCAAGCATCCAGCCGTATCCGCCTTCACCAAATTTAATGGCTGTAACTGCGCTTACTTTGTCAAGGTTCATAACACCCGCAAAAAGACCGATTATCTGTCCGTTCTGTTCAACGGAACGTGTAATATGAATTACAGGATTTCCTGTCGTTTTAGAAATTACCGGATCATCAATATATCTTGAATTTCCGTCCTCCATAATTGCCGTAAAGTATGGTCGTGTATGAATATCTGTTCGGGTACCTGTTGTAGTATAAGCAAGTCCGTCCGGACCACAGAACATTACATAGTCAAAGCCGCTTTCGGCATCAACTGTTTCATTTTCAAGCCAGTGACCGATCTGTTCAACAGAGCCCCAGCGGGCAATATCAGCATGAACATAACGTGACAAAGCATTCATGCATGATTCAAGTTGGTTTTCTACAGCAAGTGTGTAGGCAGTACACATATTGGTATAGTCTTCTTTATCATCACGGATAAGCGAGCGTCTAGACAATTTTCCGATTAAAACCGACTGGAATGTGTTAATACACAAAATTAAAAATCCCAGGGAAAGAACCAGAACAAAGACTAAACTTCTCTTCTTTTTATTTGCCATATAATCCTCACTTGTCAAAATTTCAGTTTTAGGCATATATATAGTTATAATTTTAATCTATTAGTGAGTAAAATTCGACTAAATAATTTATTTAAACGCAAATTTATATAACATCATTATATTTCGAAATTTAACGGCAGTTCAGGTCTGTAGCACGGCAAATCTATGATGCGTACCTTAAAAATGTTCCAGTTGTATTTCTGAATGATTTTGTCGTAATTGGGACCTTTGATTCCCCTGCGGGCAATTTCGTTGATTTCGTGATAAGTAAAGCCGAGATTGTCTTCGTCAGTTTTGCCGCACATTCCGTCACTCGGCGCCTTGTGTGTCAATTCATGTGGAAGTCCGAGCCAGTCGCCGATTTGAACGACTTCTTCTGTGGTAAGTTTATTGATTGGAGCAAAGTCTCCTGCTGAGTCTCCGTAAAAAGTTGAGTAGCCGACCAGATCTTCGCTCAGGTTGCAGGTGTTTACAACGCGGCAGTTGCCGATCATTGCGCCGACACCATACAGTGTTGCCATACGCAGTCGTGCAGGTGTATTTGTCCTGAAGCCCGGTGTAAAGGCATCGTCTGCTGCCTTTGAGCCTGATTCAGCGACTCCGGCTTCAATAAAGGCCTTCTGCAATCCTTTGTAAGCCTTATTGATGTTTACGGTAAAATGTTGAATTCCAAGGTGTTCAATAAGTTTCTTTGAATCTGAAATATCCTTTTGCCTGCCATTTGGCATCATTACCCCAACGACACGGTCTTTTCCAAGAGCCTTAACCAGAAGGGCACTTACAGTTGAACTGTCTTTTCCTCCCGATACACCGATTACAACCTTAGTCTTGTCGTTTCCGTTGTTTTTCATCCAGGTGCGGATCCAGTCAACAAGTTCTTCCGTTATTTTTTTGACGTCAAAAGAATATTCCATATTTTTACCTCATACAAAAAGCCGGTCAAAAGACCGGCCTGCAGGTTATTTTGTTAAGTCGAGGAGAGCTTCTTTTGGAACAAATCCAACGCTTGTCTTTTTAAGTTCTCCGTCCTTAAAGAACATAACTGTCGGAATGCTTACGATTCCGTATTTCTGTGCAAGTTCGCCCTCATCATCAACGTTTACTTTACCAACCTTGATTTCCGGGTGTTCTTCTGCGATTTCTGCCACAACAGGAGCAAGCATTTTACATGGTCCACACCAGCTTGCCCAAAAGTCTACGAGTACGCCTTTGTCACTTTTTAAAACTTCCTGTTCGAAGTTTGACTCTGTCAATGTAATTTCCATATTCAGGTCTCCTTAAAAGAATTTGGAAGACTCAATTTCTTCCGTCTCAAAAAATTTACTAAAAAATTTAAAAACTGCAAAGCAAAATTCCAGATAAAACACAAAAATTCTATAAATTTTTTCATGTTTCTATTGACAGTAACACCGGTTTGTTATATGTTACTATTTATAGTAACATCATCGGAGGAATTATGAGCTCTACGATTAATTTTTTATATAAGTCAGTACCAAACGTTAGATACACACCTTATCTCCTGGCAAAAAAAATCGGGGCCACAGCCATCCTTGAATCAGCCAGTTTTGCTAAAGGCCGTGAGCGTTATTCAATTTTAATGACAGAAGAAGCATTCAAGACAGTGCAGGACAACGAAGGAATCGCATTCATTGTTGAAGGCAAACGCGTTCCGTTCAACACAGAAGGCGTAGAAAGCCGCGATGCACTCGGAAACTTAAAGGAACCGGACATTCTGGACGCACTTTTGTACGTTGCACAGCAGCATAAAGATTCAACTTCTGGAAAGCTTGCAGAAATTCCTCTGCCTGCCTCAGGTCTTGGTTACCTGAGCTACGAATTTGCCAAACACTGCGACAACATTCACTTTTTTGAACAGGAAGATAACCTTAAAATTCCAGAAAGCCTTTTTGTTGCCGGACACATATACATAGTTTTTGACCACTTTACAGAAGAAATCCATGTATTCGGATTGAATTACAACGAACACCGCATCGATCTTGAAGAAGCTTTTGACAAACTCCTTCGCCGCATGAACGATATGGACTTTTCTTATGTTGAAGAAGATAACCGTCCGTTTGAATACAAAATGGTTACCGACATTGAAAAGTCAAAGGAAGAATACATACAGAAAGTTGCTGCCCTCAAGCGCCACATCGTTGCAGGCGATATCATCCAGGCAGTTCCGAGCCGCCGCGTTCAGATTGAATGCAAGGCGACAGCCCTTCAGGTTTACGGAAAACTCAGAAAGGTTAATCCTTCTCCATATTTGTTTTATATCGATTTTAATGAATTCCAGTTTACAGGCGCATCTCCTGAAAGCCTCGTACGCGTACGAAAAGGAACCGCTACAATTCATCCGATTGCCGGCACTATCCGCCGCGGTGCAAGTGACGAAGAAGATGAGCAGTTAAAAGAAACCTTGAGTTCAAATCCAAAAGAACGCGCAGAACATTTGATGCTGGTTGATCTTGCACGCAACGACCTCGGACGTGTCTGCCAGACAGGCACAGTAACCGTTCCACAGTTTATGGAATGTGAACTTTTCAGCCACGTAATCCACCTTGTTTCAAGCACCGAAGGAAAGGTATGCGACGGAATCAAACCAATCCAGGTTCTGCGTGCCGCATTCCCGGCAGGAACTGTAAGCGGTGCCCCGAAAATCAGCGCCATGCAGATTTTGAGCGGACTTGAAAAAACAAAACGCAAGTTCTATGCAGGGGCAGTTGGTTACGTTCAGAACAGCGGCGACCTGGATTTTTGTATTTCAATCCGCTGTACAATTAAAAAAGATGGAATTTTCAGTTTGCAGGCCGGTGGCGGCATCGTTTACGACTCTGACCCTGAACGCGAATATCAGGAAACCTGCGAAAAACTCGGCGCTTTGATCGACACTTTGACAAAGTAAGTGCCACTGGAGGACTTTTATGATTTTAGTTATAGATAATTATGATTCATTTACTTTCAATGTAATTCAATACCTTGCTTCTGTTACTGACGAAGAAATCAAAGTTGTTCGCAACGACCAGTACTCGGTTGAACAGCTTGCCCAGATGAACCCGTCCCGCTTAATCGTAAGTCCGGGTCCTGGTGCTCCACATCAGGCAGGCATTTGTGAACAGGCAATCAAATACTTTGCAGGCAAAATTCCTATTCTTGGAATCTGTCTCGGTCACCAGGCAATCGGCGAAGCCTTTGGGGCACGCATTGTTCAGGCAAAGTACATCCGTCACGGAATTGTTGAAGATATCCGCCTCGATGGCAAGGGACTTTTCCGCTTGATTGGAATGAACGCCAAATTTACACGCTATCACAGCCTCGTAATTGACGAATCTACACTCCCCCCTGAATTTGAAGTTACTGCCCGTGCAAAGGACGGTGACATCATGGGTATCCGCCATAAAACACTCCCGATTGAAGGAATTCAATTCCACCCGGAAAGCATCGCAAGCGAAAACGGCAAAGCTCTTTTAACAGGCTTTATCAAATACCAGAGGGAAAATATTCACCACTCACAGTATTTGAACCAGCTGATTGCCGGAAAAGACCTGTCTGAAGAACAGGCTGCCCTCTTTATGGAAAACCTGACTGACGGCACCATGGACGAACGCGTAATGTCGGCAATCCTCGTTGCCATGGCTTCAAAGGGGCTCGCAGTAAGCGAAATGATTGGTTGTGCAAAGGCTCTTTTGAGCAAAAAGAAAGCTGTTCCTGTCAGCAGCGAAGGCCTTGCAGAAATCGTTGGTACAGGCGGCGACGGAAAGGGTTCATTCAATATTTCTTCTTTCTCGGCTTTGATAGCTGCCAGCTGCGGACAAAAAGTTGCAAAACACGGTAACCGCGCTGTTTCATCAAAATCAGGTGCCGCAGACTTTTTTGAAGGAATGGGTTACAACATAAATCTCACTCCGGAACAGAGTGCACAGATGATTAATAAAACAGGTTTCGGCTTTTTGATGGCTCCACTCTATCACTCGGCCATGCGTTTTGCAGGCCCTGTCCGCAAAGCCCTCGGAATCAAAACTATATTCAACGTAATGGGACCTCTGTTGAATCCGGCAGGCGCCCAGTATGAAGTTCTCGGAGTTTACACAAAAGACCTTTTACAGGATTATGCCAGAGCTGCAAAAGCACTCGGCGCAAAACGCGTAATGGTAGTAAACTCAGAAGACGGTTACGACGAAATCTCTCCATGCGCAATTACAAACGCCTACGTGATTGACGAAAACGGCAAGGAAAGCCAGTTTGTCATCAACCCGGCAAAGTTTGGAATTACCGACGCAGATGAAAACGAACTTTTTGGCGGCAACGGACCGGAAAACGCCGCGCTCGCCATGGAAGTGCTCAACGGAAAAGGCCGCAAAACAATCCGTTACGCAGTCGGCCTTAATGCGGGAGCAGTTTTGTATCTTTGTGGAAAGGCGCGCTCAATGAAAGAAGGCTATGACATGGCACTTTCTGCGCTCGACTCAGGCAAAACACGCGCAAAAATTGAAGAAATTAAAAAGGCATGCAATGAGTTCTAACATTCTTCAGACGATTGTTGATAAAAGAAAACAGGATATAAAATCTCTCGGCTACGAATTTGGATTTGACATTCCAAAAGAGCGCACACGGAAAATTCATCCGTTTGTGCAGTCCAAAGGTGTTATCCTTGAAGTTAAACGCGCAAGTCCGAGCAAGGGCGACATTGCCCCGGAACTGGACTCTGCCGCAACCGCTCTTGCCTACAGCAGGGCAGGCGCATCGGCCATCAGCTGTCTGACAGAAACTCATTATTTTAAAGGTACTTTGCAGGATCTCATGAATGTCTGCGCCGCAGTAGACGCTTTTGAAAAAGAAACCGGTCTTACAGGGCCGGCCGTCCTGCGCAAAGATTTTCTGCTCGACGAAAACGAAGTTGAAGTTGCATTCCGCGCGGGAGCCGATGCAGTTTTACTGATTGCACGTATCCTTGATAAACAAACCCTCCTGAAAATGGCTCAAAAGGCAGCAAGTCTCGGAATTTCAGTTCTCCTCGAAGTGCGCACTGACGATGACTTACAAAAACTTGAATACGTAATGGCCCGTGTAGATCATAAATATATTTTGTGCGGCGTCAACAGCCGCGATTTGCGCGATTTTACAATCGATCTGCTCACACCGGCCCGCATGCTCAAAAAAATCAAAAAAATTGCTCTGGACGCCCGCGTTACCTTTGAAAGCGGAATTTTAAGCCCTTCTTCTGCAGGTTTTGCCGCAAGCATGGGATTCAGTGCGATTCTACTCGGAGAAGCAGCTGCCAAAAATCCGGAAGTTGCAAAAGAATACGTTAGGGCTTTTGAAACAACTCCAGTAAATATGCGCGGCGACTCATGGGTTCGCTTTGCCGACCGCCCTCAACTTTCAGACGGACCTTCAAAACGTCCCCTCGTAAAAATCTGCGGAATCACAAATCTTTCTGACGCACTAAGGGCTTCAGAATGCGGAGCGGATTTTCTGGGATTCATTTTATTCAATAAATCAAAGCGGAACACAAATGCTTCATTTATAACTGAATGTAAAGCTGAACTTGAAAAGATGTTTGGTGACAGACGGCCGGCTCTAGTTGCAGTTGTTGCAGACAATAACAGCGACGAGTACGACCAGGCAATCAACCTTGCCTGCAGCGGAACAGTGGACTTTATCCAGCTCCACGGAATAAAAGTCTGCAAAGAATTTATCAACAATCCAGACTTTAACAGACTTCCGCACTACTGCGCCGTAAATATCAAAACTGCCGCTGATTTGCAGGATTTTGAATATTTGAATTCAATCGGTGAACCGCGCATTTTAATCGATGCAATTTCTGAGACTGCTGTAGGCGGAACTGGAATCCAGGTCGATGCTGATTTAGTAAAAAAAGTTTCAGAAAAACATAAACTCTGGCTTGCAGGCGGCATTACGGCTGACAATGTTAATTCAATTATTAAAAACTACAACCCTGAACTTATCGATATAAGTTCGTCTGTAGAAAGTGAGCCTGGAATCAAAAATGTAGAGAAATTAAACTGCTTTTTTGATATACTGTCCGCTGACTGTAAATAAAAAGTATAAGAGGAAATATATGTCTTATTCAGAAAATGGTTTTTTTGATAATTTTGGCGGCAAATACGTTGCCGAAGTTCTGCGCCGTCCGCTCGATGAACTTGAAGTTGAATTTAAAAAAGCAATGAAGGACCCGGCTTTTATTAATGAATTAGAAACAATTCAGCGCGATTACATCGGCCGCGAAACTCCACTTCTTTTTGCCGAAACTGCAACAAAACTTTTAGGTGGAGCTCAGATTTACATCAAACTTGAAGGTCTTGCAAATACCGGTGCCCACAAAATCAATAACGCTATCGGTCAGTGTCTTCTTGCAAAAAAAATGGGCAAGACCCGCATTATCGCCGAGACCGGTGCAGGCCAGCACGGGGTTGCAACTGCCGCAGCCTGCGCAAAACTCGGACTCGATTGTACAGTTTACATGGGCGAAGTTGACGTCAGACGCCAGCAGCCAAACGTAGCCGCAATGGAAATGTACGGCGCAAAAGTTCACCCGGTAACAAGCGGAAGCCGCACCCTCAAGGATGCAGTAAACGAAGCCATGCGCGACTGGGCCGCAAATCCGGATTCAACACATTACGTACTCGGAAGTGCTCTCGGACCATCTCCTTTCCCAGACATGGTACGCGAATTCCAGAGTATTATCGGAAAAGAAGTTAAAAAACAGGCCGCAGAACGCAAACTCGACATTGCCGCAATGGTTGCCTGTGTCGGCGGCGGATCAAATTCAATCGGTTTTTTTGCACCGTTTATCGACCAAAAGTCACCGCGTCTCATTGGCGTAGAAGCCGGTGGAATCGGACCTGGTGTCGGAGAAAACGCAATCCGAATGACAGGAAATGTAAGCCGCGAAGGTATTCTTCATGGTTACAAGAGCCGCTTCCTCCTCGATGACGACGGTCAGGCTCTTCCAACCCGTTCCATCAGTGCAGGGCTCGACTACTGCGGTATCGGTCCCCAGCTTGCAGCCCTCGGTAAAGAAGGCCGCATTGAATTTACATCGGCTACAGATAAAGAAGCTCTCGATGCAGTTAAGTTCTTTGCACGCAACGAAGGCGTACTTTTTGCCATGGAAAGTGCACACGCCGGAGCCGCCGCAATCAAACTTGCACCGACACTTCCAAAAGATAAAGCACTGATTGTAAACATGAGCGGACGCGGAGACAAAGACATCTTTATCACATGTCCGGTTTTCCGTCCTGCAGAATGGAAGCAGTTCCTCATCAGCGAACTTGAAAGATTGAACGAGCAGAAGGACATCCACGAAGCTGAAATAATGAATAAATAAGGCAGGCCTTTTATGAATAAAATTAAATTGATGAGCCATCTCGTTGCAGGTTATCCGACAGATGAACTTGCATTTACGGCAGCAAAAGCTCTCGTAGACGGCGGAGCAAGCATTCTTGAAGTTCAGCTCCCTTTTTCTGACCCGAGCGCCGACGGTCCGGCAATTCAGGGCGCCTGCACAAAGGTTCTCAGCCGCTCGTACAAGACAAAAGACGGTCTTGCATTCATCAAACGCCTGCACGAAGCCTTTCCTCAGGTTGCAATTTACATCATGAGTTACGGAAGCCTGATTTACACACCGGGCGTTAAAAACTTCTGTAAAATGGCTTCAGAAGCTGGAGTTACAGGCATGATTATTCCTGATTTACCGTTCGATAATGATGAAGGTTTAACGGCCGCCTGCAAAGACAACGGAATGATAAACATACCGGTCGCAGCACCAAGCATGAGCGCAGACAGACTTACAAAACTTGCAAACGCGGGATTTCCTCTGATTTATGCTGCTCTCCGCACTGGAATCACAGGTTCTGACACAAAGGTTGACCAGAACACTCTGGATTTTATCAATAAATGCGCTCAGGGCGGTTCAAAAATCTACGGTGGCTTTGGCATTTCAAACGGAACTCAGTCAAAGGCTCTTTCGAGCACCGTTGAAGGAGTTGTCGCCGGCAGCGTTTTTGTCCGCATAATAACCGAAAACCAAAAAAATGCGGACGACCTGTACAAAGCCGTCCGCGCCAAAGCAGAAGAATTAACTCAAGCCTAGAGTACGTCTTCAGCAATTTGTTCAGGGGTAAGCCTGTTTTCTTTGAGAACATCGCTTACCTCGTACAAATCCAGAAATTCCTTTTTAAATCCATAATTGAATACTTGAATTCCACCTTCTGGACCAAAGAAAGAAGCAACTTTTTGTCCAAAGCCTCCTTCAATAATTCCGTCTTCAAGTGTAATCACCTTTGAATGATTCTTTTTAAGAGATTCCAAAAGTTCTACATCAAGGCCCGTAATGTAGCGCGGGTTAATCAAAGTAGGTTTTTTGCCTGATTTCTGTTCGATAAAATCTGCGACCTTTTCGCCCAGCTGAAAAAAATCACCCAGGGCAAGAATTGCAATTTCTGAACCCTGCTGTGTTACGAGGGATTTATTCAAATTTGAATAATCTTTTTCTAGCGGCAGCTGTGTATGAATTACACCATTGCAAGGCATTCTAACTGCAACCGGAAACTGGTTCTGTTCGATTGACCAGTCGAGCATTGCAAAATACTCTTCACAGTTTGTTGGCGCAAGATAAACCAGATTCGGGATATTGCTCATCAAAGGAATATCAAAAATTCCAAGGTGAGTAATGTCGCGCATTCCGTAAATACTTGCTGTGTTTACAAGAATTGTGGCAGGATTTTTGTTGATGCACAAATCCTGGCTCAGCTGGTCAAAAGTGCGCTGAATAAAGCTTGAATGTGTTCCAAAAACAGGTTTTGCTCCGTTTTTAGCCATTGCACTTGCCATTGCAACACCGTGCTCTTCTGCAATTCCAACATCGATAAACTGGCGTCCGGCCTTATCGCGGTTAGCTTTTGTAAAACCAAAATTGCCCGGAATTGCAGGACAAATCATTGCAACCTTAGGGTCAGCGGCCATTTTTTTGAGCATAAATTCGGCGGTCATCGGCCAGTAATTTTCGCCTTTGCCGGAAGGACGCTCGCCTGTTGCGCGGTTAAACGGATTAGTCCAGTGCCAGATTTCCTTATTTTCTTCGGCAACCTTATATCCACAGCCCTTCAATGTGTTGATATGAACAACCGCCGGATGGTCAATGTCTTTTACCTTTTTGAATATTTGAATCAGTTTTTCGACATTGTTGCCTTCAGCTTCGTAATAGTAGTCCAGGCCCATCGCACGGAATAAATTTTCCCTGCAGTTACCGTTTGATTCACGAAGAGAGGCAAGATTTTTATACAAGCCGCCGTGGTTTTCTGCAATCGACATCTGGTTGTCGTTTACAATGATAATCAGATTTGTGTTCTGTTCGCCCGCAAAATCAAGAGCCTCGAGAGCTTCACCCCCGCTCAATGAACCGTCACCGATTACAGCAATGATGTTTTCTTTATCACCCTTTAAATCGCGCGCCTTTGCAAGACCACAGGCAAGGCTCACCGAAGTCGAAGTATGACCGATTTTAAAAAAGTCATGCGGGCCTTCGTCCGGATTCATATATCCTGTTACTTCGCCAAAACGGCTTTCATCAAAGAATCCATGTTTACGTCCTGTAAGTATTTTGTGAGGATAACACTGATGAGAAACATCAAAAACAAATTTGTCCCGCGGAGAGTCAAAAACATAATGAAGTGCAATAGTTCCTTCAACAAATCCAAAGTTTGGACCAAAATGTCCGCCGTGTTTTGTCAGGCGGTTAAAAAGGCCTTCGCGAATGTCCGATGCAAGTTCAACCAATTCCTTAGAATTGAGTTTTTTTACATCTTCAGGACCATTAATTCTATCAATAATCATGCGCTAACTATATCATAGATTTTCAGCGGATATAAAGTTCAATAATTGTAATCTACCGTTATCTTAAGTTCATGTAGAAGGAAAAACCAAGTTCTGCGTTGTGGAATGCGTAAGTTGAATTGTCAAAGAAATTTCTGGTGCGTTCAATTCCGTTGCGCACAGAGAAAAATGCCGTCAGAGCAACCGGATGCGAGTTTATGATGAATTCAGCACCGTGACTGAAATATTTGTAAGCCTTTCTTCCGCTGTCGCTTACCATAATCGGAGCATAACTCAAATAAATACTGTGACTGAACATTTTGTTGATTCGCGCCGAGTATTCAGCCCCCACAGTCAGAGCATTAAACTGAACCGACTGTGTATTTGAATAAACATCCGCGCTTGAATAATTTAAAAATGTGTAACCGATGAACGGAAAAAAACGGCCATAATATGCAATCACCGCCGGCATCTGGTATTGAACATCAACTTCGATACAGCGCATGTGTTCATTCAATTTAGGGTCTTCATGATTAAAGTCAGGATTTTCTGACCAGTAGATGTGTGTGTGCTGGTCAAAGCCCATATTCATCTGGGCTTTGATAAAAGGCATTTTTTCGTAGTAGGCGTGGTACAAAATTCCGTAGAAGAATAAGCCCTCGCCCGACTGTGTATTTGAACCGCCTTCCTTTGACATCATATTGTTCAGGTTCTGGAATCCGAAGAAAGTTTCAAAAATCCAGTCAATTCCTTCAACCGGCGATACATGTTTAACTGCACGACTAAATGCAGTTCCGCCGGTCAAAAGAGAGAGCAATATAACCGAACAAAGGATTTTTATGCGCGTGCCAAACCTGCCTTACGAGCTTCATCTGCTACAGCTTTTGCTACAACCTGAGCAACTCTCGGATCAAAAGCCGATGGAATTACATTGTCTGCATTTAATTCATCGTCGCTGATAAGCGAAGCGAGACCTCTTGCAGCCGCAATCTTCATTTCTTCTGTAATTTTGCTTGCGCGGCAGTCCAATGCACCACGGAACAATCCCGGGAATGCAAGAACGTTGTTTACCTGGTTCGGGTAGTCTGAACGGCCAGTTCCGATTACCTTTGCGCCGGCAGCCTTTGCGTTTTCGTAAGTGATTTCCGGTTCAGGGTTTGCCATAGCAAAAACGATCGGGTCGCGTTTCATCGATTTTACCATTTCCTGGCTTACGAGATTTGGAGCCGAAACCCCGACAAAAATATCAGCCTTAGCCATTGCCTGTGCCAGAGTCAGGCGTTCATTGTCCTGGTTTGTAATTTCGGTCAATTCTTTAGTCAAAAAGTCATATTTATCGTAGTCTTCTTTAAGAACAATACCGTTGATGTTGAATCCATAAATGCGTCCGATTCCATACTGATGGAGCATACGGATAATTGACGAACCGGCAGCGCCTGTTCCGCTTACAACGAGTGTACATTCCTCAGGTTTTTTGTTGACAACTTTGAGGGCGTTCATAATAGCTGCAGTTACAACGATTGCTGTTCCGTGCTGGTCATCGTGGAAAACAGGAATATCAAGTTCCTTAATCAAAGTACGTTCAATCTGAACACAACGCGGAGCCGAAATATCTTCGAGGTTGATTCCGCCGAATGTTGGGGCAATCTGCTTGCAGAATTTGATAATTTCGTCCGGATCTTTTGTATCAATACAAAGTGGAACCGCATTTACGCCTGCAAATTTTTTGAACAAAACGGATTTACCTTCCATAACAGGAAGTCCGGCAGCAGGTCCGATATCACCTAGACCAAGAACAGCAGTTCCGTCAGAAACAACGGCGATTGTGTTTCCGCGCCAGGTGTATTTGTAAACGTCGTCAGGATTTTTATGAATCTGGCGGCAAGGTTCAGCAACGCCCGGTGTGTAGGCAACAGACAAATCGTCGCGGTCTTCGAGCTTACATTTTAATTCGGTAGAAATTTTACCTTTCCATTCTTCGTGCTTTGAAAGCGCTTTTTCGTAAATTGTACTCATAGCGCTGATTATAGCGCAAATGAAATTATTGTGCGATAGGAGGCCCTAAGACAGTCCTTACAGATTTGCTTTTGCGTTATAAATTCACTATTGCTCTGTAACTGAAGAATATGAAAATTCACTTTTAAAAAAGAATCTTTAACGCCTCCCCAGGCAGAAGTGCCTTTATTTTGGAGTTTTTAAAGTCATTCTTGTCCCGCGTTATTATAAAATCTGCATGGACAGCAGCGGCGCATTCGTCCTGGAGACAGTCTTCAAAATCGGAAAAATTGTCCCGCTGAATGGCAGCGAGAAGTTTGTCTTTGTTTAGAGAAGAGATTTCAAATAAATTAAGTAACGACGAAATAATTTCCCGTCTTTGTTGAGAAGTAAATTGCTTTCTCAAAATAAACCAGAGATTATTTATTGTGTGTGCGGCTAGGACACCGGTTATTTCTCTTGAATGAATTTTGTTAAAAATCTGTTTTGTTTCTTCAAGATAATAATTTCTGTCCATAAAAAAATCTAATATAATATTTGTATCAAACAATAGGACCATATTTTTCAACTAAAGCCTGGTAAAGCTCCTCCTTGTAATCAAAATTTTCCGGAACCTTAAAAGTTCCCGCATATTTTAAAAGTGTTTCTAATGCCTCGTCCCGCTCTTTTTTTTGACTGTTTTCATCAAATTCAACCAACTTAAATTTCTGCCCTTTAGAAAAATGTTTTTTTAAATTATCTGCAAGACGAAGGGTATTGCCGTCATAAAAGACATCCCAGCTGTTCTGTTCATTTTCTTCGCCAGATTCCGGTTTGAATGAAACAGCAAGTTCAGCCACGCACACAGTACCTGAATCTTCATTCATCTGAAAGGAAACACCGCTTTTTTCTTCTGCCTGTTTTTTTAAAGAAGCCATTAAAAGTTCAGTGACTGGAGAAAAATCCTTGTAGTAGAAATACGAAGCAGGAACTTTATAAGTATCTGCAAGCCTGTTTACAGTCTGCTCAGACGGAGTAACGGAGCCGTTTTCGTATTTGGAATACGACTGGCGCGAAACCCCGATAAGGGAAGCAATCTGGTCCTGAGAATAATTATTAAGCTGTCTGAGGAATTTTAAGATTTCTTTCATGAGATTATTGTAAAGGGTAAGTTTACAAGTTGTCAAGCGGAAAATTAAATAAATTTACATTTTGTAAAGTTGTGGATCTTTTAAACCTTCCCCACTTTCCAACTCCCACTGCACAGTGCTAAAATCTTTACTGCACGGCCGCTAACGCAGAGCTTATAAGGAGACAAAAATGAACCTGAACGATACTCCTTCTTCCGAACGCGCGCATATCGGAATTTTCGGGCTCACTAACGTTGGAAAATCTTCTCTAATTAATGCCCTCACCGGCCAGAAAACTGCCATCGTGTCAGAGGTTCAGGGCACTACAACTGACCCCGTTTCCAAATCTATGGAACTTCTACCGGCCGGCCCCGTTGTAATTACCGACACAGCAGGTCTCGACGATACAGGCACTCTGGCAGAAGAACGCATTTCACAAACCCGTCGTATATTAAACCAGTCTGACCTTGCCCTCATTGTTACCGACGGCCCCTCTTTAACTAAGTGCGAAAACGACCTTCTCGAAAGCGTTAAAAAACTTTCTATTCCGTATATTCTGGTTCAAAACAAGTGTGACGAAGGCTCTTCTTCCGCCGGAGGCGCAGCAGACTCCATTCAAGTTTCTGCTTTAACGGGGCACAACATAAACCGGTTAAAAGATCTTATCGCCGCCAGGTTGAATTCATCCCGGTCCGACAAAAAACTCGTTGCTGATTTAATCAAACCCGGTGATTTGATAGTCCTCGTTGTTCCAATCGATAAAGCCGCTCCAAAGGGCCGTTTAATTCTCCCGCAGCAAATGACTATCCGCGAAATCCTGGACGCCGGCGCAATTGCCGTAACCCTCAAAGAAGACTGCCTCGACTCCTACCTCAAATCATGCCCGCAAAAACCTGCAATGGTCATCACAGACTCCCAGGCTTTCGAAAAAGTTTCAAGGCTCACACCGGATGATATTCCGCTCACTTCGTTTTCGATTTTAATGGCACGCTACAAGGGCTTTCTCGAACAATCCATCCAGGCAGTCAAAAAATTGAATTCAATAACTCCAGCCGACAAAATTTTAATCAGCGAAGGATGCACGCACCACAGACAATGCGGCGATATCGGAAGCCAGAAAATCCCTGCCTGGCTCAAAGAAAAGCTCGGTTTTATGCCACAAATCGAATTTTCAAGCGGAATCCAGTTTACCGATAACCCGTCAAAATACGCCCTCATAATTCACTGCGGGGGCTGCATGCTCAACGAACGCGAAATGCAGGCACGGAGCCGTCTGTGCAAACAGGCCAGCGTTCCGATGACAAACTATGGAATTCTGATTTCGGCCCTTCATGGAATCCTTGACCGCGCCATCAAACCGCTCTCCTGACGCACGCACGCCACGCAACCTGCCTGACACGCCTCCGGACAATCTAATAATATTCCATTTAACAATCTTGAATTCTTCCTCTCAAGTCAATATTCTGAAATCATTCTAACGGAGGATTTTTCAGATGAAAAAATTCGCAGCACTTTTATCAGTACTTCTGGTTTGTTTTAGCGCATTTGCTAAACCAAAGAACAAAGCCGTTGTTGTATATTTTTCTCAGACAGGCAACACAGATTCAGTTTCAAAGTTTATTGCTTCAGAAACAGGTGCAGACCTCTTCAAAGTTGAACTTACACATCCTTACACAACAGAAGAATTGAACTGGCGTGATGAAAACAGCCGTATCAGCAAGGAACTCAAATCCGGTACACTTCCAAAGAATGGCGTAGTAAAAGAACTTCCTAACCTTAAGGATTACGACACAATTTTTATCGGTTATCCAATCTGGCGCGGAACACCATCTTTCGGAATCCAGACATGGGTTAACGGAAAAGATTTCGGCAAAATGAACATCATTCCATTCTGTACATCAGGTTCTTCACCAATCGGTGATACACCAAAACAGCTCCAGGCTATCTGCAAAAACGGAAACTGGCTTTATGGCAAACGTTTCAGCAAGACAGCTACACAGAAAGAAGTTTCTGACTGGATTAAAAATTCAAAATTCTAAGATTTTTTCTTAAAACCCAAAAACGGCTTTTAAAAGCCGTTTTTTTTTGCCCAAAAAACAATAAAACATAGACAAAATTCATCCGTCAACTATAAAATTAAAATGTATTTATCGGAGGGCCCCATGATAACATCTCAAAAAATTCGCCGCACAATCGATTTATCAATGACAATTTTGTCTCTTCTTTTAATGGGCGGAACTTCGCTGTTCAAATGGGACGGAGTTCACGAAATACTCGGAACTCTCCTTCTTGTTCTCTGGGCAATCCACATCTGCCTGAACCACAAATACTACCTTTCTCTTTTTAAGGGCAAATATAATGCTTATCGCGTTTTACAGGCCATCATCAACATCAGCATCCTTGTTTGTGCCGTCCTCCTCGCACTCAGCGGAATCATTCTTTCCAACCATGTTTTTTCATTCATGAATATTGAATTCGGAGACGCCTGGGCCCGCAAAACCCACCTGATTTCAAGTCACTGGTACTTTGTTTTTATGTCACTCCATCTCGGTCTCCACATTGGTATGATGATAAAAGCAATTACTTCAAAAAACGCCCCGTTAGAAAGCAAAAAACCTTCCGGTGTCAAAATCGTTTTACGGGTTGTACTATTTGCCGTATGCGTGTTCGGTCTTTACCGATTTATCAGACTCGGTCTCATCGACTACATGCTTTACCGCCAGGAATTCTTTATCTTTGATGATTCACAGCCAATGTATAAATATCTTGCAGATTACATCAGCATTCTCATATTCTTCTGTACTGCAGGCTACTATCTGAGCGAATTTTCAAAAAAACTGAACAAAAAATAAGCTCCTGCCGCTCAGACACGCATAAAAAAATTTGCCTTTTGCCCTCGAATTTTACTATATTCTAATTAGAATCTATTTTTAAAATTCGAGGCAATTAATGGCACAGTATCAATTTCAAACAGAAGTTAATCAGCTTCTTAAATTAATCATTCATTCAATGTACTCAAACAAAGACATTTTCCTCCGCGAAATTGTTTCTAACGCTTCAGATGCATTGGACAAGTTGAATTATCTTAAAGTTTCTGATGAAGCCTTCAAAGCAATCAAAAACGACCCAAAAATTGACATTACTTTTGACGAACCTAAAAAGATCCTCACAGTTCAGGACAGCGGTATCGGTATGAATGAGGAAGACCTTACAAACAACCTCGGTACAATCGCACGTTCCGGAACAAAAGCCTTTATCGAAAAAATCGCTTCTGACAAAAGCGCCGGCGAATCAAATCTCATCGGTCAGTTCGGTGTCGGTTTTTACAGCGCATTCATGGCAGCCAAAAAAATCAA
>JAILFZ010000143.1 GCA_024697295.1 Treponema sp. | reverse complement strand
GCGATTGTCATCGGGCCGACGCCGCCAGGGACTGGAGTGATGAATGAAGCTTTTTCCTTAAGATCCTCAAAGTCACAGTCGCCGATTAAGCGGAAGCCGCTCTTTTTGCTTGCGTCCGGAATGCGGTTTACGCCGACATCGATTACAACAGCGCCGTCTTTTACCATGTCAGCTGTTACGGTGTGCGGATGACCGCTGGCTGCAACGATGATATCTGCCTGGCGTGTGATTTCTGCCATGTTTTTTGTTCCAGTATGGCAGATAGTTACAGTACAGTTTGTTTCTTTGCGGCAGAGAAGAATCGAAACCGGTTTTCCTACGATGTTTGAACGGCCGATTACAACGGCGTGCTTTCCGCTTGTTTCAATGCCCATGCGTTCAAGAAGAACAATGATTCCGTGCGGTGTACACGGAAGGAATGCTTTTTTGCCGATTACGAGGTTTCCGACATTTACCGGGTGGAAGCCGTCAACGTCCTTGTCCGGGCTGATTGCCATAATAACTTTGTCTTCGTTGATGTGCTTTGGAAGAGGAAGCTGAACGAGAATTCCGTGAACACTGTCGTCCTTATTCAATTTGTCGATTAAAGCGAGCAGTTCTTCTTCTGAAGTTGATTCCGGAAGTTCTTCGCTGCGGTCAAGCATGCCTGCTTCGGCAAGGGCCTTTCTTTTTCCTGTAACATAAGAAACACTGGCAGGATTCTGGCCGACAAGAATTACAGCAAGACAAGGTGTAATTCCCTTTGCTTTTAATGCAGCTACTTTTTCTGCAACACCTGCGCGAACATCAAGCGCAATCTGCTTTCCGTCAATAATTTGAGCACTCATCTGTATACCTCATAATTAAAATATTCTGCCCGTGTAACCTTCAGGCAAACTAACTTGTTGTTTAGATAAAGCGCTTCCAGTGCAATGTCATGGAAGTGCCGTTTATATTGAATTTATACCCTCAAAAAGGTAAAATCATTATTCAATATACTACATTGTTTTAATAATAATGAGAATCTCTAAAAAACAAAAGAGGAATCAATGAAAAAGTCCCTTGCACTCGTCTGCGCATTTTTAACATTGGGCGCAGCAGCTTTCTGTCAGGAAGAACCGGAAGACAATGACGAAAAATTTGCAGTAAACTATACATTGAATGAACCGGGCGACCAGTACATCAACATTGGTCTTATGGTTACATTTCCGATGAACTTTGGAGGAAGCTTTCCTTTATTCCGTTCGGGACAGATGCAGACAGGCGGTGCCGGAACTCTGGGCTACCACCGCTTTTTAACACAATGGTTTGACCTGGGAATCGACGTAACATTCGGTTACAACCCTACACTTGGCGAAAACATTTTTACTTACGTTCCATTTGTTTTGAGCGCAACATTCCAGCCAAATTTCAAACGTTTTGAATTTCCCCTCACAATGGGAATCGGCGTTGCTTCAGAAAGTTATCTTAACCGCACATACTTTCCGGGCCTCATCCTTAAGCCGCAGGCCGGCGTATTCTACAGGGCAACTCCAAGCTGGTCTTTCGGAGTCCGCTACGACTTTATGTACATGCCGCAATGGTATGATGATTCAAGCAAAAATGATTACGGTCTGTTCTCTTCTGCAATGATTTCAGCCCGATACCACTTCTAGGATATAAAAATGAAAAAATATTTGAATTCAATAACTAAAATCGCAGTTCTCGCCTGTGCAGCACTTTTCAGTTCGTGCCACGGAGTAATTTTTGACACAATCCGTACAGAAGTAAAACTTACAGACGCCCAGATTTCAGGAGACGTTTACTGTATCACACGCCATGCAGGCACAGATGGCAGCGAATACCTTTACACAAGTCTCGGAACAATCAAACGAAAGGACGTAACATATAATTCAACTGAAACAGAACTGTACGGCGGCCAGTGGAAGGCTGTAAACAAACCGTCTGGACTTATCACAGGAATCATAAGTGCAGGCGACTCATATCTTTATCTTACAAGCCTCTTGATTGAAACAGTAGAAGACGACGGCGAAAACGAACCAAAGTCATATTCAATTTATTACAGCGGTGACGACGGCGAAAGCTGGAATCTTGTAAAACTCGAAGACGGAACTGATATTCCAACACTCGCATATACTGATTCAATCATAAAAGTATTTGGAACAAACTCGCCAAAACCTGCAAACCGCGCCGCATTCCTCAATTATGCAGGCCTTACATACAAACTCGAAGCTGGCGTTGCAAAATATATCTCGGCAGATTCAACTTATGTAAACCTGGGAACAAGCAGCCAGTCAGTTGCTCTTTTGGACGGAGTTTACTACTTCAGCGACAATTATTCGATGACAAGCAATGAAACAAAAACAAATGATGCAACCTGTATTTACACAGGAAGCAGCGATTCAATCAAATACCTTGTTTCTGGTGCATACGATGCAGACGCCGACGGATACGGCTGG
>JAILFZ010000088.1 GCA_024697295.1 Treponema sp. | reverse complement strand
GCCTCAATGTCTTCCAGTTCAAACTCAGGTGACGAATCAAAAGGCAGTTCAAATTCAAGCAAAAAATCGAATAAAGTCGGCTATGCCACAAACAAGGGGTCAAAACCGCGCCGCGAAGACGGCCTTCCGGAAATTGACTCAAAAGAACGCAGCCTGATGGACAAGCTGATGATGCACGATGATTACCGCCTAAAACCGAATTACGGTATATTCAACTTTGTACGTCATTTTAAGAAAAACGGAACGGAACTTTTAACACATTCCTTTGTTGAATACAATATAAAAAACCACATTGACCACTTTCAGCTCTTTGTTACGACTGTAAAAACAATAATTCAAATCTCGCCTGATACATACAAGTCAAAAATTGTCAGCAACCCTGAATCCAAATTCAAGTTTTTGAGAACTGTCGGAAGCTGGACAATGAAGGACTTAAAACTTCTGGCTCTGGATCTGCAGGAAAAGCCTGACAGCGTAACTGTGGCAATGACGATTCCGTTTGTAAAAACTTTTTACACAATGCTCTTAAAGATTTACTACCTCGGCGAAAATTCAATTCCGAGATTTTTTAAGGACATCTATGCAGATTTGATGAAGTACCCCAAGGCAGACCAGCAGAAGCTCGTTATGCTTTCAAAACAGGGAATCACCGAATGGCTCTACATTTACACTCAGATCATCAAGGGAATGTATCCTCTTCTGATGAGAATGTGTTCTCCAAAATACGAATACTTTCCGCAGTTTTTTACAATTCAAACCGCAAACATTTTAAATTTTCTGGGAATTACCAAATTTGACCTGCTTCTCCCGGAAAAGAAAGAAGATGTAAATGCGGCAAAACAAAAGGCCGAAGAAGAAAAGAAAAAGAAAGCCGAAGAACTCCGCAAAAAAAGTCCGGAAAACCAGCGCGGTAAAAAGGACGAAATCGTACTCACAGGCCTCAAACTTCTTGAAAAACTCTTTCCTCAGGCAGGTTTTGAGCATATTGAATCAATGCCGGATATGTACCCGTACTTCCAGCCGGTTTACGACTTCAGGGACGGCTACAACCTTCTTGACCCGCAGAATCCGCTGCAGATTACCGTTACCCTTCTCCGCATTATCGAAGACCTTTTTCAGGGACTTCGCAATATTATCTTTACCGAAGAAGATGACGGTTCTGGAAGCAAACAGGACGACAAACTGAGCACTGTCCTCAACGAATGGTCGGTTTACCGCGAAGAACTTTTTGAAAAACAGTACGGCGACCAGCTGCGCGACTTTGTCAGCCAGGAATACTCTCAGGGCGACTTTAAGTCATCCCTTTTTGGTAAAAAAATTCTTACAAACATTTTGTGGCAGACAAAATTCAACTTTTTGCCTCATTTTGAATTTGAACAGCTTTTGCTCGAAAAACCTCAGAACGATACCAAGTACCGCCCGCTCTGCATGCGTACAGACTTTTTGCGCCACACATTTATGGCAATTTCAAAGAACATTGATGCAGTTGCCGCAAAACAGGGGCTTGTTCTTGGAGTTTCAAATCCGTGGGCAAAATATGAATTCGACATTCCGAACGCTGTGTCAAAACGGCTCGATGTATTGCTCGGGGCAAAAAAAAGTGCCGCAGAAACTGCGGCAACCAATGCAAACCTGATTAAATATTCACTTTGTATTGTAAGCGTACTGGACTGGTGGATCAACAACCCGGAAAGTCCGGCCTATACAAATTCAACAGGCAGAATCTATCGAATCAACGAAGAAGACGGCGGACCTGCATTCAGCGTTCCAGTCAGAGACGACCAGAACAAACTCTTTGCAGAAAGTGTAAAAGCCGCAGCTTCAAAATAGTTTGCATTCCGGCCGTGCTCACACTCAACGCCTCAATAAAAAACTATTCTGAACTTGAAGTTTCTTCAGGTTCAGAAGCAGTTTTGTCTTCTGACTCATCTTCATCCGGTGCAACATCTCCCTGAGAACATACAGCTTCCGGAGTAATTACGAGAGGCCTGTTGCGCCACTGCATAATGCCTGTGATAATTCCGGCTGCAAGCAGTAAAACACCGCAGATACGGACAATTACGCCACCGGCAATTTCTGCAGGAATTATAAAAAGAACAACAGCAAGAATCAGGCTGATTACAACTTCAATTACTGACTGTCGGATCATGATTCCGTTGCGGTAAAGTTTATTAACGCCGTAAAGTTCAAGTCCGGCAGAAACAATCAGAAAGACAGCAAGAGTGTATGCCATAAACTTCCATACGACGGCGGCAATTACAAGCGGCAGAAGGATTGCCAGTGAACCAACGATAATTGCCATAACGCCGCGGATAGTCATAATAATCTTATACTGCGGGTCTAAAATCAGATTGCGGGTAGTAGCCAGAACAAAGATTCCGTTAATAACAGAACCGGCTCCGAGAATAATAACCACAAGCGCAATAAAAACGTCCGGTGAAATAACCATCATGAGGCCAAGCACAGCCACTAAGACTGAAAGCAAAAATTTATTCTTATCCATACCTCAAATATAAGCCAAGCAGAGATTTTCGTCCATAACAAAAAGCAATCAGGGCGACTTATAAAAATGAACTTTTTCCGGATTTAAAATACAAAAATTCAATTCCTTAATCAGATGCTATTGACACTAATCTTTCTTTTATGTAAATTAATAGAGCATCAATTTTGGAGCGGTGGCCGAGTGGTCGAAGGCGGCGGTCTTGAAAACCGTTGTATTGAAAGATACCGGGGGTTCGAATCCCTCCCGCTCCGTAATTTTTGATGACGCCTGGAGGTGTGGTAGAGCGGTAATACAACGGATTGCTAATCCGTCAGTTCCTTACGGGCTGGGCAGGTTCAACTCCTGTCGCCTCCGATCTCGACACATTTTTAAGTGTTACCAATTAAATCTGAGATTGTAGCTCAGTTGGATTAGAGCGCCACCCTGCGGAGGTGGAGGTCGCACGTTCGAATCGTGTCAGTCTCACTACTCAAGTCTGCCTTTTACAAGCAGGCTTTTTTATTTAGGGTTTATTACAAACCCTAAAAACGGCGAAGTCAAGGCTTTAAGCGGATGCGTGCCTTGACTCGACGTATTTGATAGAGAAAAGAATCTGATTTATTCGGATGGTACAAATATTCGGTTGAATTTTTGGGCAGGTTCAAATCCCGCACTTTTCTTTTTGGCCAGGACCTAACAAAACTCTTTTTTAGCACCGTGTCAGAGCCGGAAGGCAGCAGCACACTTTAACTGCAGTTTGTGTCTAGTAACCCTGGCCTTTTTTTTGTTTAAAGACCAGGATTCAATTGAATTAAAGCTGCCCTTCGCGGTAGGCTTTGAGCAAATCCTGAAGTTCTTCAATCTGTTCCTTAATCTGAACTCCCGCATCTGTGTCAGCCACATACAATCTTGAAGGAAACTTTTCCACCTGAATCGTATCGCTTACAATATCGCTGTCGCGGTCAATTACGTCCTGAGCGCTCGTGAATTTTTCGTGCACAACAAGGCGCAGTCCGTATGAATTACAAACGAGGGTGTAGCCTGCGATTCCGGTCTTTTCGTGGTAAGCGGCTGCAAAACCGCCGTCGATTATCAAAAGTTTTCCGCCGCATTTAATCGGGCTGTCACCCTTTTTAACTTCCTGGGGAACGTGCCCGTTGATAATGTGGGCTGTTGCAGGATCCACGCGGAATTCATTCATGATTTTATCTACAACTTCTACATTTTCGATATCGTCGTAGTAGTGGTTTTTCTTTTCTTTGCTGGCTTCTTTGTCGTCGATAAACATATTTTCAAAGACGGCCATTTTGTCTTTGCCAAAAAGCGGCGAACGCGGACCTTCCCACAGATACCACATAATGTTTCCGCCCATTTCTTTTTCAGGGCTGCCCTCTTTGCCAAAATAAGCCTTGCGGGCCCACGATTCAAGTTCATCATAAAGGGCCTTGCCTTTGCATACTTTGCCGTAAATATTTGCTTCCAGAAAGTTGCCTTCGCTATCCAGAGGCATGCATCCGTGGTACAAAAGATTTCCGTTGTAAACTTTGTAGAGGCTTCCTTTGTTGAATAAAAAGCGTACGTGGGACTGAAGTTTTTCGCAGTGCGCAAATGAATAAGTGAGGCGGGCCATAACGGCTTCTTCGTCCTCATTCAATTTATTCGGGTTTTTATGGTCGATGGTCGGCATATCTGTTGAATTCAACTTCCATTCCTTTCCGTCGATTACGATTGTGCCCTTTTCCCAGTCAATTTTGTCCAGAATCAGGCGGTGATTCATCTGGAACTGCGGATTTTTTCTTATGAGCTGGTCTTCAAGTTTTAATTGAATTATTGTAATCGCCTTGTGAACAGCAAGTCTGTCCATGTGACCATAATACTTCATACAGAAAGTTACGAGGGGAGTCAGGTTGATTCCGTAGCCTTCTTCAAGAACATCAAGGTTGTTGTAGCGGGCGCAGAGGCGGACAACATTTGCAATACACTGGGCGTTTCCGCTTGCAGCACCCATCCACACAACATCGTGGTTTCCCCACTGGATGTCGAGCGAGTGATAGTCCATCAGTTTGTCCAGGATTTTGTGCGGTCCCGGGCCCCTGTCAAAGATGTCGCCGATGATATGCAGGTGGTCGATTACAAGCTGCTGAATCAAATTACAGAAGGTTTCTATGTAAGTGTCGGCAGCACCGAGCTGGATAATGCTCTGAATGATATTGTTGTAATAAGCCTGCTTGTCGTTGAGTTCTTCCTTTTCGGTAATCAGTTCTTCGATTATGTATGCGTAGCTGTCAGGAATTGCCTTACGGACTTTTGAACGGGTGTATTTGGAAGAAACGCGCCGTAAAATTTCTACAAGCCGGTGCAGGGTAACCGAGTACCAGTCTTCAAGGTCAGTTTCGGTTTGTTTTATTTTCTGCAGTTTTTCTTTCGGATAGTAGATTAAAGTGGCAAGGCTTTTTTTTACGGAAGCGGTCTCACGGCTGCCAAAAACTTCTTCAATCTTGGTTCTGATTGAACCAGACCCGTTTTTTAACACGTGACTGAACTGTTCCCACTCACCGTGGATGTCAGTCAAAAAATGTTCGGTGCCTTTCGGCAGGTTGATGATTGCCTTTAAATTGACGATTTCTGCAATCACCGAATCCACCGTCGGGTACTGTCGTGATAAAACTTTTAAATACTTTTCTTTTTCGTTCATAAAACTAATCTGTGTACACCCTGCTGCCGGCAAAGAAAGTTGCTTTTACGCGGCCAACAAGTGTTTTTCCTGCCAGTGGAGTTGATTTTCCCTTGCTGTAGAATTTTGAACTGTCTACGGTCCA
>JAILFZ010000087.1 GCA_024697295.1 Treponema sp. | reverse complement strand
CTGCTGAACGTGTGGATTTGCCTGGTTTGCGGCAGCTCCGACCGGAAGTGCGTTTTTGTCGCCGGTTGAATTAAAAGAGCCTGCAAAACCGGTTTTATAGTCACCGTTCAGACGGCCTTCCTGTACAACCTGTGAACTTGAAAGGTTTGAACCTGTTCCTTCGCTGTTAGAAAGTGAACGTACAAGTTCATCAAATTTGCCCTTTTCCGAAGACATTCTGGCTCCGGAAAGAGCAGATTCGCCTGCTGTAATAGAAGTATATGAGCTGATGCCACCAATTGAATTCATATTAATCCCCCATCAACCGTTTACTATCGTTTAAGGTTTACTGCTGTAGAAAGCATGCTGTCTGTTGTCTGGATAGCCTTTGAGTTGAACTCGTATGCTCTCTGGGCAACGATCATCTGAACCATTTCGTTTACTACAGAAACGTTGGACATTTCGACAAATTTATGCTTTGTAACACCAAAACCATCAAAACCAGGACGGCCGGCAACTGCTTCTCCGGAAGCGTTTGTTACCTTGTAAAGATTGTCGCCTACACCTTCGAGTCCCGCATTGTTTGGAAAGCGGTACAATTCAAGCTGGGCTACATCTACAGGATCATCCTGACCAAAGATTTTTACTGTTACGCGTCCATCGTCGCTGATTGCAAGACTGTGAATATCAAAACCTTCCGGCATGATGACTTCCGGCATAACACGAAGTCCATTTGAATTAACGAGCTGACCGTTCATATCAATTTTAAATGAACCGTCGCGGGTGTATGCGTATGAGCCGTCATACTGCTGTACGCGGAAAAATCCGTCGCCAACTACGGCCAGGTCTGTATCAACACCAGTATTCTGCAAAGAACCCTGTGTAAAAATTCTCTGGGTTGCGGCAAGCTTAACACCTGAACCCTGCTGGATTCCAACCGGAGTTACTGTATCTTCTGTAGCAGGTGTGCCTGCAAGTTTGATGTTCTGATAAAGGAGGTCTTCGAACTCAACCCGCTGCTGTTTGTAACCTGTTGTATTTACGTTAGAAAGGTTGTGTGAAATTGCATCCAGGTTAGACTGCTGTCCGTTCATTCCTGTTGCTGCTGTCCATAAACTTCTTACCATTTATCTGTCCTCCTAACGTGCGACTGCAACCTTAGTCCAGAGTGTGCTCATCATGCTGTCCTGGCTCTGGATTGTTTTCTGGTTTGCTTCGTATGCACGGTTCACTTCGATCATTTTTACCATTTCGTTAACTACATTTACGTTGCTGGTTTCCATATAGCCCTGAATGATTTTCGGACGTTCCTGACCTTCTGCAATGTAAGCCTCTCCAGAAATGTCATTGCTTGCCCAAAAACTATTGCCCATTTTTTTAAGGTAACGGTCATTGTCAAAGCGGACGATTTTTACGCGGTCAATAAATTCACCGTCTTTTGTATAAACCATTCCGTCTTCATTTACCATGAATTTGTCATCTTCAACACGGATTTCGCCGTTTTCGCCAATCAGCGGATAACCGTCTTTGGTCTCAAGAATTCCTTCTTTTCCGAGGATAAAGTTTCCGTTTCTTGTGTAGCGCTCTCCAAGCGGCGTCTGGATTACAAAAAAACCTTCTCCGCCAAGAGCCATATCAGTCTGAGAATTTGTAGCGCGGAAAGAGCCCTGTTCAAATTCTGTAAAATTTTCGTTTAATTCAACACCCAGCCCAAGTTTTCCAACTATCGGCGCTGCATCTGCCGAACCGAACGGTGTGTGATAAACGCCGTCAGCTTCTGTTCTTCTGAGCAAAAGTTCCGAAAAAGACTTGCTTACTGCAACATCTCTTTTGTAACCCGCGGTGTCTACGTTTGCAAGGTTATTGGAAATTGCGTCCAGCCTGTTCTGCTGTGCGTTCATTCCGCTTGCTCCGATATACCAGCCTCTAATCATATTTTCTCCATGTTTTTTAGATATAAGGATGTGAGGAAATTTAATTCTGGATTTTTCCTACAGTTAGATTATCGGAGAGCCAATTTTGAAGTTTAGAATTTTTATTTTTTGTTTGCGTTTTAAAAACTTTGCCCTTATAATTGATTATGGTAAAGGTAAGCTTTACTAAGGCTTATAATTTGTTAGTTTTTAAAAATATTTTAGTTAAAAAACATTATTTATTTATTTTATCATCATTGCTTTGCAACTCAGTCGTTTTTGCAGAATCAGAAGTTACTGTTAATTCATGCAAACCGTTATTTCCACTGGTCAATACAATTATTATTGCGCTTTTGTGCGCCTGTGTCGGAATTTTATCCACACTTTTAATTGTGCTCAAAAGGTCCAGAAATTCAAAAATCTGTGACAGTCTTACAGGCTTAAGCACGACTTATAAGTTTCTGCTGGATGCAAGACAGGTTTTAATCAATTCAAGACCGGGTGAATATTCAATTATTTCCCTCGACATCAACTCTTTCCGTTATATCACTGAGTCTTTTGGCCGGAATGTGGGAAACGAAATTTTAAAAGAACTTGCAAAGCACTTTAAAAAGACCGCTCCGGAAGGAACTTTAATCTGCCGTAACTACACGGACAATTTTTCTTTTTTAATCAATGTTACACTTCTTCCGATTCTTGAAGACATTGTAATTTCACTTACAGACATAAAACCTTATGTAGAAAAACTTCTGCCGCAGCATTTTAATATTGAATTCAGTGCGGGTGTTTACGAAATAAAAAATCCTTACGAAAATGTCGAAACAATGCTCGAAAAGGCAAATTCTGCAAGAAAGTCCGGTAAAAGCAGCGTAAACCCAAAACGAATCGCAGTTTTTACAGACAAAATGGCAGATTCAATCGAACAGGAAAGAGACATGCTGTTTGATATGCAGAGAGCGTTTGAAAACAACGAATTTGAAGTTTATTACCAGCCCAAATTCAACTTCAGCAACGGTAAAATAATCGGCGCCGAAGCCCTTGTCCGCTGGAACCATAAAGAAAAGGGACTTTTGCAGCCGGGAGCCTTTGTTCCCCTGTTTGAACGGAACGGCTTTATCGAAAAAATCGACGTAATGGTTTTTGAGAGCGTCTGCAAATTCCTGGACAACTGGAACAAAAACTGCACCAACAGTTTTCCGATTACAATTTCCTGCAATCTTTCAAGGGTTCAGCTTTATAATCCTGATGTTGCAAAAATCTACAAACAGATTGTTTCCAACTATCAGATTGCCCCTTCTGCCATCGAAATTGAACTTACAGAAAGTCTGATGATGGACAACAAGGACAGGCTTTTGCGCGCAATGAACGAAATCAAAAAGGCAGGCTTTTCAATTTCCATCGACGATTTTGGTTCAGGATTTTCTTCGCTCAGTCTGTTAAAGGATATTCCTGCAAATGTAATCAAACTCGACAAAGAATTCCTGAACAGCGATCTTGAAAACAAAAAAGAACACATAATCATAAATTCAGTAATTGACATGGCAAAGAGTCTTGATATGACAACGGTTGCTGAAGGCGTAGAAGACAAAGAACAGTCAGACCTCCTGAAGGAAATGGGCTGCGACATTGTTCAGGGATTTTTCTATGCAAAACCGATGCCGGAAGCAGACTTCAGCAGTCTGTTGAACCGCGCCGTTTCTTAATGCAATTAATTAAAACCGAATTTAATTGAAAACGCACAAATGTGGATTTATAATTAAAGAATACTTAAATAAATATCAGAGCAGAGGTAAAATATGCAGAATTCAACAAAAAATCCAAGAGTAATTGCAATCATTTTAGGTGGCGGTAAAGGAACCCGTCTTTACCCTCTTACAAAAGAACGTTCAAAACCGGCAGTTCCTTTTGGAGGAAAATACCGCATCGTAGATATTCCAATTTCCAACTGTATCAACTCAGGATACCGCAAGATTTATCTTTTGACACAGTTTAACAGTGCGTCTCTGCATCATCACATTACCAATTCATATAACTTTGATAATTTTTCCGGCGGATTCGTTGAAATCCTCGCCGCAGAACAGACACTTGAACACTCAGGCTGGTTTGAAGGAACAGCCGATGCCGTTAGAAAGAATCTGATTCACTTTAAGTCTCAGAATCCGACACACTACATCATTCTTTCCGGCGACCAGCTCTACCGCATGAACCTCAAAAAGTTCATGGACAGCCATATCGAAAGCGGTGCTGACATTACAATTGCAACAACAGCAGTAAACCGCCATGACGCATCAGGCTTCGGTATCATGCAGATTGATTCAAAAAATAAAATCACTGCCTTCCAGGAAAAACCGGCCCCTACCCTTAATATTGACGACTGGAAAATTCCTAAGGCTGCACGCGGAGACCTTCCACCGGAAAAAGAATACCTTGCTTCAATGGGTATCTACATCTTTAACGCAGATGCAATGGAAGAAGCTCTTGACAACTCATACACAGACTTTGGTAAGGAAATTATTCCAAAATCAATCAAAACAAAGAAAGTCAGTTCATACATCTTTGACGGATACTGGGAAGACATCGGTACAATCAGAAGCTTTTATGAAGCAACACTCGATCTTACCACGTACAACCCTGCATTCAATCTGTACAACGCTGAAGAACCGATTTATACCCATATGCGTAACCTTCCGCCTTCAAAAATCAACGGCGCTATGATTGAAAACTCTCTCACATCCGAAGGTTGTGTAATTACAAAGGCAACTCTCAAGCGCACAGTCATCGGTGTACGTTCAATTATAGAAAACGGCACTGAAATGAACGGCGTAATTACAATGGGTGCTGACTTCTACGAAACAGACGACGAAAAGGCCGAAAACGCAAAGAAGGGAATTCCAAACGTGGGAATCGGTAAAAACTGTAAGATTGCAACTACAATTATCGATAAAGACGCACGTATCGGAGATGACTGCCAGATTAACGTAAGCGGAAAAAAATACGATGACGGAGATCACGGTATGTTCTACAGCACTGACGGTATCATCGTCATCAGAAAGGGTGCAGTAATTCCATCAGGAACAATTATCTAATTGTAAATAAATCATAAGGAAACACTAAAGATGCCGGATTCAATGTTCGATAAACTTGGAGAGCTTATCAGCGAAGGTTTTGAATCCGGCAATTTTTTTGCCCAGAACGAAAAATCTGCCGAAAGTTCTGCTTCAGGGCCTTCCCCAAATGCGGGCACCGCCTCAAAATCAGACTCAAAACCGGCTCAAAAACAACAAGAAAAAGACTCACACAGTGCACAAAAGTCGACAGAATCCTCTTTTAAACAAGATTCTGTACACAAAAGTATACATCCTGACAATAAAAATCAAGATTGTATAGTATTTTCAAATTCAAAACTTATAAAATATGCTCATCCAGATATTCAAAAAGCCTTGTCTTTTGTAGGGGTAAATCTCTCAAACACAACAGAAATCACCTTTGAACAGGCAAAAAAACTCTTTCACAAAAAACTTATGAGATTCCATCCGGATAAGAATGCAAAAAATGAGACGATGGATAAGATTACGAGGGAACAAACTGCCCGGATTCTTGACGCGTGGAAGCTTATAGAGGACTGGTTTAAGTCCCAGGACTTGTCCTAGTCTTCTTCTCCGCCTTCGCTTGCAATTCCCCACTCGTTCAGTTTGCGGTGGAGGGTTTTGCGTCCGATTTTTAGTACGTCGGCAGTGCGGCTTTTGTTGCCTTTATTTGCTTCAAGATTTTCAAGAATAATCATCTTTTCAGCTTCGTCCAGCGGAATGCCCAGAGGCACGCTTACAGCCTCAGAAGACTGCGCCATCGACACGGTTGGAGGTAAATCATCAAGTGTAATTTCTGAGCCGTTTGCCATAACCACAGCGCTTTCTACGCAGTGCTGAAGCTCACGGATATTACCCGGCCAGTCATATTTGTAAATCGCATTTTTGGCAGAGTTGTCAAAACCGGTAACAGATTTTCCGTTTTCTTTATTTGAAGTTTCGAGAAACTGTTTGAGCAATAATGGAATATCGTCCTTTCTTTCGCGCAGCGGCGGAACCTGAATGTTGATTCCGTTGAGGCGAAAGTAAAGGTCTTCGCGGAAGCGGCCGGCCTTAACTTCTTCCTGAAGATTTCTGTTTGTTGCAGCGATTACACGCACATCAACTTCGATTGTTTCTTCACCGCCGACACGTTCAAACTTTTTTTCCTGCAAAACACGCAGAAGTTTTACCTGAACCGTCTTGTTGATTTCGCCGATTTCGTCGAGGAAGATGGTTCCCCCGTGTGCCAGTTCAAACTTTCCTTTGTGCATGGATTCGGCACCGGTGAAGGCGCCCTTTTCGTGACCAAAAAGTTCGCTTTCCAGGAGAGTTTCTGAAAGAGCCGCACAGTGCACTTTGATAAAAGAATTGTCTTTTCGCGACGACAAATTGTGAATTGCATCGGCAACAACTTCCTTACCCACACCGCTTTCTCCTGTTATAAGAACGCTGATTTTTGCGTCTGCAACCTTTTTTACCATCTGCACAACTTTCTGCATGGAAGCACTGCTTCCGGTAATGTTTTCTACAGAGCGTTTTTTATCAACTTCTGACAAAAGCTGCTGGTGCTGGAGGCTCAGTTCACGGCCCTGAAGAGCACGCTTGACTATGAGTTCAAGCTGGTCAAGGTTGAGGGGCTTTGTCAAAAAGTCGTATGCCCCGTTGTGCATCGCCTGAACTGCCGCATCGATTGAACCGTGTCCAGTCAAAACAATAACAGGTATTCCAGGCATTTCTGCTGTGATTTTTTTAAGCACGTCTTCGCCGGAAATCCCCGGCATTCGGAGGTCCGTGATAACAAGGTCAATATCACCTTTGGCAAGCAGATCAAGTCCTTCCTGACCGTTTGCGGCAAGTTTTACATTGTAGCCTGACATTTCAAAGTCGGCAGCAAGACCTTCGCGGATATTTTTTTCATCATCAATAACTAAAATCGTAAACTTCATTATTGCTCTCCTGAAGAGTTATGGGTCAAAAGCTTTTGTGTTGTCTGAGGAACCGGCAGAGTAATTGTAAATTCACTTCCCTGTCCGACAGTAGAAGTTACGCTTATATCTCCGCGGAACTCTTTGATAATCTTGTAACACATGGCAAGGCCCAGCCCCGTTCCGTTTGCTTTTGTCGTATAATAAGGTTCAAATACACGGGAAAGAGTTTCTTCGCTCATTCCGGTACCGTTGTCTGTAAAAGTCAGAATGAATTTATCGTCTTTTATATACGAACAAATGCCCAGACGGCCGCTTACAACCTGTCCGAAGGGTTTTGATTTGTTGAATGCGTCAAAGCGCTCTGTAATGGCGTATAGTGCGTTCTGAGCGAGGTTTACAATCACTTCGCGGAAAAGTTTTTCGTCAAGCAGGAGTTTGGGGCAGTTCGGGCAAAGTTCGGCTTCAACTCTTACATGCTTGTCTGTAAATTCCGGGGTAATGAATTCAACAAAATCAGTGAGGATTTTGTTTGGATTTACAAGTTCAAGCTGGGCAGAAACCGGTCGGACAGCCATTAAAAAGTCGACAACGATTTTATTCAGACGGTCAATTTCCTGATTTACAACATCCAGATAGTTTTCTGTAAACTTTTTGTCGGGAAGCATTCCGTCCCCTTCCCGCTTTTTTCTGATTGCTTTCTGCAAAAGCTGAATATGAATACTGATTGCTCCAAGTGGATTTTTAATTTCGTGGGCAACGCTTGCGGCAATATTTGTAAGGCCTGCGAGGGCTTCCATTCGGTGGAGGAGAATTTCCTGATTCCGCTTTTCTGTTACATCGTCAATCAGGATGATGGAACCTGTAATACTGCTTTCCTGGACAAGAGGCGAAACGAAAATTTCGATAAAGCGAACTGTTCCGCCGGATGTTTTAATCGTAAACTCGTCAGAAACGTTTGTTTTGTTTTTTTCAAAACAGTCCTTAAAAAACTGAAGGATTTCGTCGTCTTCAACATAGTCAGGCAATGTTAAATCTTCATCATCCTTTGAATAATTAT
>JAILFZ010000033.1 GCA_024697295.1 Treponema sp. | reverse complement strand
TGGTTTTTCCAGTCAGTTTTTCCTGATTCCATAAACAAAACCGCGTCCATTATTTTTCCGCTCACAGCCTGATTCAATATGATTACATCAGTTTCCCCAAGTACGGGTGTTTTGTTTTCTGCCCACAAATCAATCGCAGTATCACATGTTGCCTCTCCCGAAGAAAGATCCTGATTTTCAGAATCTTCGTCTTCAATAACACCTTCTTCTGTCTTACGAAGATGAACCGTAATGTAAGTTCCCTTTTGAACTTCCATCACCGGAAATACATATTTTTCTTTCTCCCCGTCTCCTGCCGAAAACAATTCAATTCCAGAGGTGTTGCCTGACTCTAATACCACAAGTTCCACATACTCTGCCTTTTTTAACACACCTGAAACTGCCGTATGTTTTGTGCGGATTTCGTTCAGGGCGAGAACTGCAGGGTTTTCGTTATAGCCCACAAACGGAAGGGAAAATGACAGGGAATTTCCGGCAACATCTTTTGCAATTCCTTCAAGAACATAGTTATGACCAATCAGCATCGGCTGGAGAAGATTGATTTTAGCAGAGTTTTCTTCGTCCACATAATCGACCGAGCCGACTTCAATCTGACTTTCGGCACCATCCTGAACCAATAACTCTGACAACAGGACCTTTTCGGTGCATACAAGAGAAAGACTCTGCCTGTCCTGCACTGTAAAAGCAAGTATTTTAGGACCGGAAGTGTCCCCCTCATAAATTTCGATTCCTTCTTCTGTCATCCTGCACGAAAGCGGTACTGCAGAAGTAAAAATCACCACAGCGCTTATCATAAGCGAAAGGCTAAAAAGCCTCAAATAATGTTTTGCATTCATCTACAAAAACCTCCTGCTATATGTATTGAAGAGATTTTTAAAAACGGGAGAATGTTTCGGGATAAAAAGTTGTTATTTTTATTGAACAAATGTCGATTTTTCCATTACAAATAATCCGACTATATGTACACTACCAGGAAAGCACGTCTGTCTTCGCATGGTTGAAGGTAATAGGAATCCGACTGCGCTCGCTACGGCTCGCTTGCGAACCTTCAAAATGCTGCAGCAGCCGCTTGCTTTCCCTCCCGTTTCCATATGTCGTTTTTGTGGTAAAAGAAACTCGACATTTGAACCTTAAAAAAAAACGGGCATTCTTTCGAACACCCGTGCAGTTTACTTAAATTATTGAATTAAAGGCGGATTGTTTCTACCATGTAGCGGATACAGGTTCCGGCTTCTGTTTCCATCTGCTTTTCTACGACAAATACAAGGTTGCGGCCTGTTTTGTCAGAAAAGATTCTGTTGATTGTGTAATTGCTTACGCCCTTGCGCTTGATGTTTGGGTTACCGACAATATTGCGGCTTACAACATTGCCCTTTTCATCCTGTTTTTCGAGGGTGATAAAGAACGACGACTTGATTTTGTTTCCGCTGCCTTCAACATTTTTTACGAGATTGATGTGATAAAAAATGTTCTGTTCAACAGTTGAACCTTCAAAATCCTTGAATACGATTTCGCCTGTGCTTGATGGGATTTCACGTGTAAAAAGCAGATTGTCCGGCTCTGACTGCTTTAAGTTGTATTTTTTGAGTGTCCATTCGGCTTTTTTAAGAAGCTCTTCGAAAACTTCTTTACCGCTCTTTTTAAAAGTAGCTGCTGAAGGTTCTGCTCTAAATACTTCGCCGTCAATCCAGTCGTTTTTTTCTATATCTACACAATAAATTTCTGCATATCCCTGAAAGCTTTTATCAATCTTTCCGTACTCTGCAAACACGTAGGTCTTTCCGTCAGCAGACAGTCCCAAATCGACAAAGGCTGCGGCATCACCTGCAAAAGAAAGAGTAGCGGCAGTTAAAAGCAAAACTGAAAGTAAAAGGTGCTTTTTCATAATTCCCCCTTACATTTATCATCGGATTTTTTTGTGTAAGTCTTTACTTTATTTTTTTGAGAAGTTATCCTTATTTTATGACATTAAAGGTAAGAAACAGAATACTTCAGGGAGTTTTTTTCGCCTCTCTTATTTGTATTGCGACAGCCGTTTTGTGCTTTATTATCGCTTTTGTAAACAAGGCAATTACCCCGCCTCCTGATATTCGGATTCCCGCATTTGTAACCAGGTTTGCGTTTTTTAAATACAGTTTTGCCGCCACAATGATTTCGATTCTGTTACTAATGCTGTACGCAACAGCTTCTGTTTTTATCTGCTGGCAGTTTTTTGAAAACACCCAGACTTCAGAAATAATCTTCTTTATCGGAGTTGTTGCAGGCTGTCTTTGCGAAGGCGTCCGCTTTTTAACCCCGCTTTACGGGCTGTGGTCAAGTTTTTCTGACTTTTTGTTTTTTTGCGGTCGAATTTTATTTACCGGCCGAATCATGGTTCCATTAAGTTTTGTATTTGCCGCCGTCGCAAGTTCAAGCGAAATGAGGCAGGACGTAGAGCGAAACCTTCTCACAATTTTTGCCATCGGCATCGTATTTGCCCTGATTGTTCCGCTCAATACGGCAAAAATCAGTTCTGCAGGCGCAGTTACATGGGGCTTTCCGCGTCTTTTTCTTACAGTCCGCTACTTATTCATTTTGATTGCATTTGTTTCGTTTAACATCAATGGAAGCAAGCAGTCAGCTCCCGAATACAAAACACTCGCATGGACAATGCTTTTGATTATGGCAGGTTACGGACTTTTAACCTGCGCGGACAATTTTTTGTTTATGATTGCCGGAATTCCTCTGCTTGGCACAGGAACTCTTTACTACCTTAAAACCCTCCACAACTTATACATGTGGAAGTAAATTACCAGTCATAAAAGCCAGCAGAACAGGCAAAAGAAGGTTGTCGTAATCTTTTAGGGGAAGGCCTTCGATTAAGGTGCCTGCTGCGGCTAAAATCAGTGCCATACCCGTATTTTTTGTAACCATGTAGGAAGAAATAAAAATCGCCGTAAAACAGGTTAAACTTCCGGCGGCGGTTTTTCCGTTTGTAAGAGGAACCCTCACCTTTCCAAAAGTTTTTCCTCCAAGACTTGCAAGTCCGTCTCCAAAGGCAAGAGCAAAGATTCCTACACGGGCGCTCTGTTCATCAAAAAGTACCGCTGTCAAAACAATTCCAAGAACCAGTGTTACAGGGCCAAAGACAAAACCCTTATTGTCACGCTGACGCGCTGCGGCCTGAGTAATATGTGATAAAAGTGGAATTTCAATTCCGCGCAGGCGAAGAAGTTCGCTGATTGAATAACAAACGAGGGCACAGCAAAGCAGTATTAAAGTGATTGTTTTATTCAAATGCAAAAACAATGGAATAAAGCCCGTGCACATGTGAATTGTCTTTCTGAAAAACTCTTTTTTGAGGGAAATAAGATGTTTTTTCTGGTCAATTCCTACACGGGGGCAAATCAAAGGCTCACCGCCTACTGGAGGACTTTTTCGCTTACAAGAGTGCGAGGAATATCTGTGTAAATTGCAGGTTCAAAATCGTTTTTTGAAGTCGTAATGTATTTTGAGTTCTGCAATGCAAGGTTGCTTCCGCCGAGCCTGACCATTGTTTCCGGGTTACGGGTCAGAGCATCCCATGCCCTGATTGAATCAGAAAGTCTTACAAGAGCTTCTGCGTTTTTCTGGCTGTCACCGGTCTGTTTTGCAATACGATGCAATGTTACGCCGAGGTTATTGGTAACTTTGAGATAGCTTTCTACGAGCTGGTTGTCTTCCAGGCGATCCTGCGGCATAAGCAGCAGGTGGCGTGCCTTTTCAGCGTCGAGCAGGCTCAACAGGTGTGAATAATAGCCCTGAGCCGCAAAGTTATCGCCACGCAGAGAAAGAACGTTTCCGAGAGAAAGCAGGAGGTTTGTATCCTGGCTCCTTTCTTCTGCAGTTTTGATGAATGAAGACAAGGCTTTTTCGTATTCCTGCTTACCATAATTGATTGCACCAATACGGTAATTGATTGCAGGAGTATCGTTTTTATTGTTGAGTGCCTGTTCATAATTGCTCAGGGCAGCATCCATGTCACCGCTGATAAAGTATTCGATATCACCCATGTCAGCATACAAAAGACCTGTATTGTGATCGCCTTCAAGACCTGTCCTTTCTTTTTCGTTCTGGAACAAAGTAATGCCGCGTGTATAAACTTCCTGAGCCTTCAAATATTCGCGGGTGTCAGTGTAGAGTTCACCAAGGATGCGGCAGGAATCGATTTCGCCGTAGATATTTTTCTTTGAACGGTATGAAAGCGCATTATAGCAGTCGAGTGCCCTTTTGAGTTCGGCACGTGCCGGATCAAAGTTTCCGTTATGAATAAAATAACGTGCCATGTTGTAATGTGCTGCAGGAATTGAAGGATCTGCCTTTTCTGCTATTTCGAGCATTGAACGAATGTCTTCGATAAGTGAGCGCAGATATTCGTCGGAACGGCTCAAAGGACCATAGTTTTTATCAAGCAGGTAACCGCTGAGTTCAACCCAGTCTTCGGCACATAGAGATTTTTCGTTCGGATAAAAACGGCTCTTTAATTCAATTACGTTACGCAGCTTGTCTGTTCGGATAAAGTAGCGCAGCATACGCGACATGTACAAATCTGTACCGCCATATAATTGAATCAAATTTGAATACTGTTCGCGTGCAAGATCATATTTTGCAGGATCTGTTTCGGCCCACTCGAGGAAAACATCACCCAACAGCAACAGTCCTTCAGGAGCGTTGATATGATAATCGAGAATTTCGCGGCGTGTAATTTTTTCGGCGTATTCGTAGTTTGCGCGCTCGTAGAGTTCCATCTGGGCCCATTCAATACCGGCTTCCTTATCGTGGTTAAAAATACCGAGAATATTGCGGTACATCTGGGCGGCACGTTCGTACTGTTTGTGCTCTCTGTAACCGTGAGCGTACTTAAAGAACCATTTTCGTACGGCCTTATAATGAACGGCGTCCTTAAAACGTTCTTCCGACTGAGGATATTCGTTGTTCTGGAGAAGGGCATATCCCTGTTTATAGTACATTCGTGCCATAGAAGGTTTGTAAATGAACATAACAGAGGCCTGGAAAAGCAAAGTGCCGAGAATTACAATGATTACGCCCGCTATTGCTCCAGGAATGATGCGGTTCTTTAACTGATACTGGAAAGACTGCTTGTAAGCTTCGTACTGTGCAAATGAGCGTCTCTCGTAATCGCGCGGAACATCGATTGAAATGTCCAGCATCTTTTCGAGATGAGTTGCAACCTGTCTTGCAGGAGCCTTTTTAAGAACCTTTTCTACAACTTCAAAAACAGCGTCATCTGTAAATTCGTTTTTAACGATTAAGTCTTCGATTGCAAGACGAAGGTTCAGCGGGTAATCAGAAAGATTCTTTTTGAATTTTGCGTATTCTTCGTCGGTAAGTGTATTTTTAGGCTTGGCGCCCTTTGCCTGGCTAAAGTCTGCAACATCTACCTTGCGGCGTTTAGGGTCAAAGCTGGCAGTTTCTATATCAGAAAAGCCCGGAATTTCATAGTTTTCGTCGAGAATAAAGTCATCATCAGAAGAGGCTTTTGGTTCAGTAACTGGAAATTCATCCGTGTCACCGGCTGAGGAAGCTTCATCAGAAAAGTCTACGCCGTCCATTGCAGACAGGTCATATTCTTCTGCAGGAACATCCATTGAAGCGTCAGGAGCCTGGCCCTGCTCTGCAAACGGAGTGTCGAGGTCGTCTGTATTAAAGAGCTGTTCCATTGAAGGCTCAGCTGAAGCCTCTCCTCCTGGAGCAGGCTCTGCTTCTGGTTCTGAAGGAAGCTCTGCCCCCGTATCTGGGATTGCATCGAGGGAAGCAACCGGGATTGAATCGAGCCCTGCGTCAGTGACTGCGTCTGCAGAAGGTTCATCAAAGGAAGAAGGCTCCGGCATTGACAAATCATCAAGGCTGTCCAGAGAATCGAGGGTAGAAAGTCCGTCATCTGCACCTTCTTCTGCGCTTTCTTCTTCGGAAGGAGCTTCGGGCACAGGTGCAGGGGCTGCGTCAGTTTCTGCTATATCATCAGGTAAATCTTCGTTTAAATTAATTTCTGAGCCGTCGTAGGCAAAGTCATCTACCGGGCCAAGTCCATCATCAAGTGAAACCGGCTCTTCGGCCAGAGGAGAATCTGTAACAGGCTCAGCTGGAGAATCTGCAACAGGCTCAGCTGGAGAATCTGCGGCAGGCTCAGCTGGAGATTCAAGGTCTGCAACAGGCTCGGCTGGAGATTCAAGGTCTGCGGCAGGCGCGTCAAAATCAGGAAGGGCAAAATCATCTGCACTTACAGGCTGGGCTTCATCGGCTGGTTGAACTAAAGGTGCTTCTTCGAGTGGTTCTGCGGCAGTCTCCTCTGCCGGAATATCAGGAATCTGCTCTTCAGACGGCGCTGAATTCAACAATGCGTCTAAATCAAGATCTTCAAGCGGAGTTTCTTTTGGTTCTTCAGGTTCTGGAGTAACAGGAGTTTCAAATTCACTTAAATCAGGAACATCAGCGGCTCCACCGGCTGCGGCTCCAGGATTTAAAATTGCTTCGAGATTGAGTGCTGCGGCTGCGGCTTCTTCTGCGGATACGTCTGAGTCATCAGAAGGTGTGGACGGAACTTCTGCTGCTGCGGGAGCAGAGCCGTCCTGTGAGGCCTCTTCTTCTTTTTCTTTGAGAACGTCTGCTGGAGTGTCAGGTACGCCGAGGACAAAGTCTTCGGAGTCATCTGCTTCAGAGATGCCTTCCGGGAGAGGCACTTTGGCAGGCTTTTCACCACGCTGTGCACGAAGTTTAACTTCATCCCCTAAGTCTTCTACGTCACTGGTAAACTGTTTTAGCTGATTTAATCCCGGCATTTGCTTTAATTTTACTCCAGATAACAAATTAGAACAAGCCAATAATTTTAACGGCTCTATTCCTTTTTTGATAATCGGAATAAAAATTATTGTCCTTTAGAAAGAAAAAAGAAATCTTTTTACTCTAAATAATTACATCCACGTGCCGAAAATCTTAGTATGAAAAGAATTGTAATTTCGTTAATTCTGATTGCGTCAATTTTCAGCGCATACGCAAAAGAAGTTGTTGTTAAACCTGACACTTATGATTACGATATAATCGTTTCTGATATCCGGGGGGTTCAAAGCCCGCAGGTTGTAGACAAGTACGTAATCTTTACGGCAGAAAACAACGCGCGCAATGTTGGAATCGCATTTGATTTTGAAAACTACACAAAGATTCACTCATTCAAAATCCGCCGGACTTACGATATCGAAGGTAAAGAAACCGGTTCCTGGTTCTTTTACGTTCTCGAACGTCCTAAAAAGCTTGAATCAATCTCTTACAAAATCATAATCGACGGGCTCTGGACAACTGACCCTACAAACGAAAATACAATCTATGACTGGGAAAACGGAGTTCAACTGTCTCAGATTAAACTGCCTGTTGAACATGAACATATCACAGAAACAGTTCCGGAAGGATTTACAAGATTTGTCTGCAACACTGAACCTGGAAAAAAAGTGCGCCTCGGAGGCACATTTACGGACTGGGACAGCTGGATTTACGAAATGACAGAAGTTCAGCCGGGAAAGTATGAAATTATGCTTCCCCTCCCGGCAGGAACTTATTACTACTCTTACTACGTTGGAATGAAGAGTTTTATAGACACGACAAACCCAATCAAAGCTTATTCAAAAGAAGGACAGGTCGTTTCTAAACTGATAGTTCAATAATTATTAAAATCCAGGGAATCCGCCGGGCATTTTACCGCCCATCTGGCTCATCTGCTGCATGAGTTTAGCCTGCATGCCGCGGTTCTTTGAAAGCTTTTTCATTGTAAGCTTTGTCTTTTCAAACTGTTTAATAAGTTTGTTTACCTCGGCAACGCTTGTTCCACTACCCTTTGCAATACGCTTACGGCGGCTTGGTCCAATAATCAGATGATTACTGCGTTCTTTCTGTGTCATTGCCTGAATTATTGCCTTCTGGCGTTTCATTCCAGACACATCGATTTTACTTTCATCTACCTGTCCGGCAAGACCCGGAATCATATCCATGATTGAAGAAAGGCTGCCCATCTTTCCTACGCGGTCAAACTGATCGAGCATGTCATCGAGCGTAAACTCGTTGCGGGCCATTTTTTCTTCAAGTTTTTTAGCTTCTTCTTCGTCTACAGTCTGCTGTGCTTTTTCTACGAGGCTGACGATATCACCCATTCCAAGGATACGGCTTGCAATGCGTTCCGGATGGAATACTTCAAAATCATCTGTCTTTTCGCCGGTACCGATGAACAAAACCGGTTTATCTGTAATTGTTTTGAGGGAAAGAGCCGCACCACCGCGGGCATCTGAGTCAAACTTAGTAAGGATTACACCCGAAAGACCCAGCTGTTCGTCAAAACTCTTTGCAATATCAACTGCGTTCTGACCGGTCATTGCGTCTGCAACGAGAATTGTTTCTACAGGATTTGTTGCCTTTTTAACTGCAACAAGTTCCTTCATCATGTCTTCGTCAATCTGGAGGCGGCCGGCAGTATCAACGATTACTGTATCAAATCCGTTCTTCTTTGCGTAATCAAGAGCGTTTTTACTTACTTTAACTGCGTCTTTGCTTCCGTCTTCTGAATAAACCGGAACATTGATTTTCTGGCCGAGTGCCTTTAACTGCTCAATGGCAGCAGGACGAACAAGGTCGTCTGCTACGAGCAGAACCTTACGGCCGTCTTTTACAAGGCGATTGGCAAGTTTGTGAGCGGCGGTTGTCTTACCGGCACCCTGTAAACCGAGCAGAAGGATTACCGACTGAACATCCGGTCCGTTGAGTGCCAGATCAGTTTTAGTGTCTCCCAAAAGTTTAACGATTCTGTCGTAGATTATTTTGACAAACTGCTGGCCCGGGTCAACGGCCCTGAGAACGCGCTCACCCTTTGCTTCTTCGATTGTTGCATTAACAAAGCGGCGTACAACACGGAGGTTAACGTCGGCCTCGAGGAGAGCCATCTTAATCTGTTCAACAGTTTCTTCAATGTTCTTTTCGGTAATTGTCGATTTACCGCTGATTGTTTTTACAATATTGCCAAAAGTGTTTGTAAGTTTTTCGAGCATTTTTATTATCCGTCAATTTTTCCGATTGCAAGAAGATTGTTCAAAAAATCCATCGGTTCGATTTCGCGGTTGAGGATTTTATAAAGTCCACCGCTGATAATCAGATGGAGACCGTACTTCTGTGCAATTTCGTGTACGTATTTGCAGGCAACGGCACCTTCTGAAAGGTAACCGATTTCCCCGATTCGATTGATAAGATCATCGAGGTTTTTGAATTTTTTGAGGATGTCGGTTTTGATAATGTCCTGACCAAAGCGGCGGTTACGGCCATACTTTGAACGACAGGTTACATCAAGGTCTCCGACGCCTGCGATTGAAGTAAAGGTTTCTGAGTGGGTTGCACCCATTGCCATACCAAGAGTCTGGATTTCATTCAAACCGGCTGCAAGGAGAAGGCTTTCTGCATTATCACCAAAGATGTCGGAATGTTCTGCAACTGCATCGAGAGCACCGTATACGATAGCGATAACATTCTTTGCGGCTGCACAAATCTGAACACCGATTACGTCGAATGAAGAATATACCATCAATCCCGGAACACGCATCAAATCACGGAAACGGATTGAATTTTTAGGATTTTCGCTGGCTGCAATCAAACCTGTCAGTTTACCCATTGCAACTTCCTCAGCGTGGCTTGGACCTGCGATATAAACCAGGGCTCCCTTGTAGCATGGAGGAAGAATATTTTCCAGAGTTTCCAGAACGAGTTTTGGTCCTTCAGGAGAAGTAATAAAGCCCTTTGTAATTACACCGATTGTAGTTTTTCCGTCGCGTACATCAGGTACATCAAGGAGCTGTTTTGCTGTAGCAGCGAGGTAAAGAGACGGGCTTGCAAGAATGAGAAATTCCTTTCCCGATGCAACTTCTTTAATGTCAGAAGATGCCGTCATATTATCGCTTAATGGATATCCTGGAAGATATCTTTTGTTTTCGTGATCGTTATTAATGCCATCTACAACATCCTGCTCGCGGGCCCACATCTGAACCTTATGTCCGCCTCTGGCAAGAGCCTGAGCAAGACCTGAGCCCCATGCACCTGCACCAATGACACCAACTGTTTTTGATTCCATAATAATCCTCGATAAAGCCGTTTTGGCAATTAGTACCACAGAGAAGCTTCGTCTCTCCAGTCAATAAGCTCCTCTGGTTTAAAGAAAAGATTGATTTCGCGTTCGGCACTTTCGTCGCTGTCCGAAGCGTGAATAATATTATGATTTGTATGTGAACAGAAATCTCCGCGGATTGTACCCGGCTGGGCTTCGCTAGGTTTTGTGGCACCGACAACCTTGCGTACCAAAGTTACGCAGTCATCCCCCTGCCAGACCATGGCTACAACCGGACCGCTTGTGATATAAGAAACAAGATCGTCATAAAAAGACTTGCCTTTATGTTCGGCATAATGCTGACCTGCAAGTTCCGGGGAAATCTGCATAAGCTTTAATCCCACAAGTTTGAGCCCTTTGTTTTCCAGGCGGCTGATTACCTGTCCCACCAGTCTGCGGTTTAACACCCCAGGCTTACACATGGTAAAACAACGTGTACCGTTCATATTCTCTCCATTATAGTGCAGTTAGTAAGAAGGTGCAACAATCTTAACAGCCCTTTAAAAGACGGCTTTCTACGCGGTCTATTACGCTGTCAGGTGTGCTGGCGCCGGCGGTGAGCCCGACACGCTCCAGGTCAAAAAACTCCGCCGGAATCTCTGAAGCAGTTTCTATGAGGGCGGCATGACGGCACAGTTTTTGGGCGGTAACAAAGAGACGGCCCGTGTTGGCGCTTGTTTTACCGCCGATAACGATAATGCCGTCAACTTTTGCGCAGAGGTCCACGAGGGCGTCCTGGCGTTCGTGTGTTGCCGGGCAAATTGTACTTATTATTTGAATTGAATTTATCTTTTGTTTGAGGATTTTTGAAATTGAATCAAATTCTTTTATACTGAACGTTGTCTGGCTCAAAAGGACGGCGTCTTGAGGCACGTTACCGTCTGCAAAGAGCTCTTCCGCTTCGGCACTGTTTTGAATCAGATAAAATTTTCCGGCTGCACCATGGCTGACTGCTTCTTCTGCGTAGCCTGCAATTCCGGTTGTTTCGCCATGATTTTTATCTCCGGCAAGGATTACGGCAAACCCCTTCTGAACAAAGTCCGCTGCCCTCTTCTGGCTTGCGGTAACGAGGGGACATGTGGCATTCAATATTTTAGCGCCTTTGGATTCAAGTGCATGATGAGTTTCAGGCGGAATACCGTGGGCACGGATCAAAACCGTGTCTCCGCTTTTAAGGACGTCTATATGCTCGTCATCGAGGATTTTAAGGGAACGTTCTGCAAGTTCAGCAAGGGCAACAGGATTATGAATCAAAGGTCCAAAGGTGTAAACCTGACCTTCTTTATTTTGAGCAAGAGCTTTGCCTGCAAGTTCAACAGCCCGTCGCACTCCGGCACAAAATCCCATTTTATCAGCCCGTAAAACTATCATTCGATTAATATAACATGTTACGCAATTTTGGTCATTCAGTATTGATAAAAAAGTCCGCTCAAAGACACTCGTGCAAAAAAAAGACTGTCCGGCAGGGACAGTCTATTGTTTTTTAGGAAAAAATACTAAAACTATTCTTCCATTTTTACAACGTTTGCTTTAGGCATTGTTGCTGCAGGTTTCCAGTTTTTGCGAACTGCATCGATGAATGAACCTGCGATAAACATAGAAGAGTAACAACCGCTGATAAGACCGACAACAAGAGCGATTGCAAAGTTTTTGATGTCACCGGTTGTGTAAATGACAAGTGACATAACTGCAAACAATGTTGTAACGGTTGTAATGATTGAGCGGCTCAAAGTACCTGTAAGGGCACTGTTCAGGATGTCTGTAAAGCTTTTTGCTTCAACAACCTTCATGTCGCTGCGGACACGGTCAAGAATAACGACTGTAGCGTTGATTGAGTAACCGATGATTGTAAGGATAGCTGCGATAGAAGTTGTTGTAAATTCAAGGCCTGACCATGAAAGGAAGGTAATCATGATCAATGCGTCGTGAATAATAGCGAGTACAGATGCAAGAGCAAAGTCCCACTTAAAGCGGATCAATGTGTACAAGAAAATCAAAACCAGAGTTGCAAGAACGAGGATGATTGAATTCTTGATAAGTGATGAAGAGAACTGAGCGCTGATTGCCTGGCTCTGTTCAACAACTACATTTGCTTCTCCGTATGCGGCAGAAAGAGCAGCCTTGATTTTAGATTCAGCGGATTCATCTTCGCCAGTGCGGATCTGATATGAATCTGCGTCACCAACAGCCTTTACAGACGCCTTGATGTCTTTTTTGGCAAGCACATCTGCAACGTTGTCAGCGTGAGTTTCTACATTAGAAATAGCAACCTGTACGTTCTGACCCGGTTTGAATTCAAGACCCCAGTTAAGTCCGCGTGTGCAGAGTGAAAAAATACCTGAGATAATAACCAGAGCACTGAGTACAACTGCTACAGGGAAAAATTTATTAAAACGAATTACCTTTTTCATTATTTTACTCCCCAGCCAATGCTCATCTTCTTTTTTCCGACTACTTCTGTGTTAAAGTCGAAGATAAGGCGTGATACAACAAGAGCTGTAAATACAGAAGAACATACACCGATTGCAAGAGATACAGCGAAGCCCTGAATTGAACCTGTTCCTAACTGTGAAAGGAAGAGAGCAGCGATGAATGTTGTGATGTTAGAGTCCATAATTGCCCAGAACGCATTGTCAAATCCGGAAGCAATTGCTGCAGCGCGGCTCTTGCCGAGTGCAAGTTCTTCCTTGATGCGTTCAAAAATAATTACGTTGGCGTCTACTGACATACCAACTGTAAGAATCATACCGGCGATTGATGAAAGTGTAAGTGTAAGATTGAAGGCAGAGAGTACGGAGAACATGATGTACATGTTCAAAATCTGTGCAACAATTGCATTGAATCCGGCACCAAGATAGTAAACGAGCATGAATGCAAGTACGAGTGCAAGACCGAGTGTGATTGCCTTAAGCCCCTGCTGGATTGCCTGCTTTCCGAGGGAAGCACCTACAATCTGCTGGCTTTCAACTTTGAGCGGAACTTCGAGGTAAGAAGTCTGGAGAACTTTCTGGATATTCTGAGCTTCTTCTACGCTGAATCCACCTGAAAGGCTAACCTGTCCACCAGTGATTGCCTGACGGATTGTAGCGGCAGATTTAACTTTTGAATCACTTACGATTGCAAGGCGTTCGTTAACGTGAGCACCAGTAAACTTTGCAAAGATTTCGGCACCTTCAGAGTCGAGGGAGAAGTTAACTTCTGTCTGGCCTGTTGTTGTGTCGCGGCTTACAGTTGCGGCTTTTACGTGGTTACCGTCAAGAGCGATTTCTTTTTTAACGGCGATGTATCCGAGGCGCTGGTCAAGACCATAAGCGTCTTTTGTGTAATAACCGAATACTTCGCAGTCGGCTGCGATTACAGAAGGATCTGCAAGTGAACCGTCAGCCTTGAAAGCATCAGGACCAACACCTGCATAATACTGAGCGAATTTAGATGTTGCTTCTTCATCAACGAGACGGAAATTCAAGATTCCCTTACCCTGAACGATTGAGTTAACGCTTTCGCCGTCAGCTGAACCAGGGATTTCTACATAGATGCGGTCTTCGCCCTGCTGGCGGATAACCGGAGAAGTAAGACCGAATTTATCGATACTTGAAGTCAAAGTTTCTACAGCCTGAGTCATAGCCTGAGTTTTGAAGGCTTCAGGATTATCAACTTCTGATGATTCCCTCTGTTTTGCAAGAGCCTCATCAAGATCGGCACGGATAATGATGTTCATACCGCCTGAAAGGTCAAGACCAAGTTTTACAGAGTTTGTGTAAGCATTCTTTGCCTTGAGATAGAAGTTACGGTAATGATCTTCGAATACAGCCTGCAATTCAGCGGCGCTGCCGAAGGCACTCAAAACTGCTCCAACATTCATTACTGCAGGAACTTCTTTGTCCGCAGCCTTGTATGCTTTTTTAGCAGCTTTTACAACATAAGCATAAGAAGCGTCGAGTTCTGCATCGGCTCCTTCTTTTGCTTTAGCCAGAAGTGAAGATACTTCTTCTCTGGCCTTCTTTTCAGATTCGTCCTTAATCTTTTCGAGTGAACTCAAGGCTACCTTCTGAACATCTGCTGGTGTTTTGAAATACCATGTGATAGATGGTCTGAGGAAGGCGTAGCAGAGAGCAAGGACAACCAAAATAAGAATAAAACGACTTCGTTTGTTCATAATCTTGTTACAACCCCAATTTTTTATTTATTTTCTGAAGCGCTTTCTGTAGATTCAGCGGCTTCTGTTTTTGCTTCCGGAGCTGCTTCTTCTGCTTTAGCTTCTGATTTGGTTTCTTTTTTTGCCGGTTTTGCTGCCTTAACTTCGTCACGAACTACAGCAGCGATAGCAGAGCGGTTGAATTCAATGCTTGTGTTTGAATCAACTTTTACAATGATGGTCTTTTCCTTTGTTGAACTTACAACACCGTGGATTCCGCCAATTGTAACTACTTTGTCGCCCTTTTTGAGAGCGTTGATCATTTTTTCTGTTTCTTTCTGCTTTTTATTCTGCGGGCGAATGATAAAGAAATAGAAAATTGCAATGATGAGGATGAACGGCACAACCGACATCAAGAGATTTTGCTGCTGAGGTGCACCCTGGGCAGCCTGCAATAAAGGTATAAAAGACATTTTTCCTTCCTTCTTTTGAAATTTATAGCCTTAAAAAGATAACATTTATAAGTGGTAGCCGTCAAGTTACCGGCAGGGGAAGGGCTTTATTTTGTTGATAAAAATTAACGTCCAAGAAGGGTTTCAAGTTCCGAATTAAGTTTTAAAAGGGAGTCGTCGTTAGGAGAAAGTGCAACTACCTGTTTTAAGTAGTACTGGGCTTTTCTGTATTCTTTTTTATTGTAGTAAATCTTATACAGACGGAACAAAGCGTCCCTGTTACGCGGGTTTGCAGTCAAACTCGACCGCAGATCCACCAGAACCGCATCTTCCGAAGAAGCAAGCAAACTTCTTTCATAATAGAGAAAACTCTTCATTTTTGAAGTTGAAGACGGAAGAATCTGCGCAATCAGGCGAGATGCTTCCGGGCGCCGGTCTGTTGCAACGAGAACTTTTATATAACTTTGAATTACCTGTTCGTCTTTTGGCGACTGGCTGTAAAGACTTGAAGCAATCTGCCAGGCTTCGTCCTTACGGTCTGCTTCAAGACAGATGTCGATATGGGTATGAACGGAAAACTGTGCCGAAGAAGCCGTCTGCCTCAGGTTTGAACTTGCACGGTATGCTTCCTGCCACTGCTTTCTGCGGACAAGTTCGTTGACGCGGATGGTGAGCGCCTGTACGTTTTTCGGATCTTTGGCAAGGATTTTATCTGCAAGTTCTACTGCGCTCACGCCGCCGATTTTAACGCCTGTTTCTGCGCTGATTGCGGCGGCTGCAAGAATAATTTCATTGTCGTCAGGGTACAGTGCAAGGGCTTTTTCGACTGTTGATGCGGCTGCAGTAAGGTTACGGTTCCATTCTTTCTGGACCTTGGCACGCAGCAAAAGATAATCACGGCCATCTCCGTCACTTCTTCCGTAAACGTCGAGCAGGGAAGCTGCGCGGATATAGTCATTTTTTTGAATCAGGATGCGCGCGCGGAACAAAACGTAGTATGCGTTTTCCGGTTCCTGCTGAAGGACGCGGACTACAAACTGCTCGCACTCGTCGATGCGGTTTGTTGCAAAGGTAATTTCTGCACTCAGTTTGAGGGCAGGCCTGTAAAGAGGATTTTTCTGCAGGATTGAATCACAGACAGAAAGAGACTTTTCGGACTGGTTTGATTTGTAATAGCAGTCGGCAAGTGCATAAGAAACTTCTACGCAGTCCGCTGCTGCACTCTGAGCCTTTGAAAAATAATTTATCGCACCCTTGTAATCATTTGTGCGGCGGCTGAGCACACCCCGGAGGTAATTTGCAAGCACGCTTCCTTCTTTTAATTCAAGAGCCCTGTCAAGGCTTTCGCGGGCTGTATCGTAGTAATCGTTTCTTGACTCAGAAGTTACAAGAACAAGAGACGGCAGAACAAGGGCAAGGAAATCTCCGTTGCCGGTACTCATATCGTAAATTCCCTGACGCGAAGAATCAATTGCTCCGGTGTACGGGTTTGCCGATGTAACCGGAGGAATTTCTACGGCGACAGTCTGGGTCGGCCAGAGAATCTGCATCAGAGACTTTGCTATATTCAATAATATTTTTTCGGCTTCTTCGTAGGAAGAACTGTCTTTGCGCAAAAGAGAAATAGCAAGGTGAAGGCTTTCCGGGTCACCCTTTTCTACAGCGCTAAGAGCGTCCTGATTAACGGAAGAAAAATAAGTGCGTTCCTTTAAGGCCGGCACTGTAATTGCAACCGCTTCGGACGGATCTGCCGTGTAAGTTGACTCTATTGTCGGAGAGTGCGGCACAGTTTTTGGAGTTGAACCGCAGGAAATCAGGAGTGAGGAAATTAAAACTGACTTAAGAACAACCGCAGCAAATCCACGGTTTACCAACTTCATTCTTTTACTTCTCCCTCTTCTTCCTGGTATTCAATTTCATATGGGAAGTGCGCCTGCGGGTTGCGTTGAATCATAAAAATCGCAATCAAAGCCGCCCCGAAAAAAACAGGGATAAGCGGCCACCACATTGCAAAAAAGCGCGAAAAGGACATTTTTATAATATCTAAAGAAAAAAGCAGAAAGAAAGATCCCATCAAAACAAGAAGAAGCGTCGGGAACAAAAAGGCATTTCTGATTCGCCTGTCTTTTGCAATTCCTGTTACAAGAATACAAAAACCGCACAAAATTACGGAAAGCGGCCAGTAACCTTTTACGCCCTCCTTCAGTACACCGGAAGAAATGAACATAAAAAGGGCTCCTTCAAAACAGGCATAAAGGCCTAAGAAAAAAAGAACCGCATACGGGAGAAGTGTCAGGGAAAGATAAAACACCACAGCGCCGGCAATCATCATAACCACAGTCCACGGTTCAATGACAGCATGCAGGTTTGACGCAATACGGGCAAAAAACAAAAAACCGGCAAGCAGGCTCAAAACACCGAGTGCCAGAATCATATTCATCGTTGCTGCTGTGTATTTTTTCATCGCTATCCCCAAAGAGAAAAACTTCTCCTTTATTGTAACATATAGAATACACCAAATTTGCACCTCTTGCCAATAACAAAGCACTCTGTTAAAATTTAATCATGAAAGTGTTTTTTAAGCGGCTCCTTGCATCAACAGCACTCTGTCTGCTTTTTATTTCCTGTACAAAAAATAACGCAAGTTCAGATATCAACCAGCTGCAGGTTCTTTTAAATGACCAGTCCCTGTCAGGTCCGTCACGTTACGCAGTTATCAATCGAATCGCAAACACACTTTACAGCCAGAAAGACTACCGCGGAATGCTTTTGTTTCTGACAGACTGGGTAGAAAAACATCCTGACGACATATACAACTCGTACTGGCTTTTAATGGTTGCTTCAAACTATCTTGAACAGGGCGCGGAACCGGTTGCAGAATACTATTTTGACCGAATTTTAAAAAACTACCCGGATCTTTTGATACAGGGAAAGTCGATTCACTTCAGATGTCTGCAGAACCTGATTCAAATCAGTAAAAAACCTGCCAACCGCATCTCATATTTTAACGATCTTGTAAGCCGCTTTCCGTCGCTTGTCAGCATTACCGAAATGTACGTCAGACTCGCTCTTGAATACGAAAAGGAAGGAGAATTCAACCAGGTATTAAAGTCATACTCAATGTTCCTGAATCAGCCGGATGCTTCTACAATCCAGATTTCAGGAATTCCTGATGCATACGCAAACGCGCGCAAAATGGTAGACTTTTCAAATTCATCAAAGGACTGGACCTTCCCTTCCCTCGACAAGCTTGAAAAATCGGTTAAACTCGCAATCAGACAGTACGACTGGCGTTCCCTCGACAAATACCGCTCAAAAGTTAACTTTTTTGCCATGAGCTGGAAGTCGAGCGAAACTGACGCAAATGCCCTCGAAAACTTTTCCATGCGCGGCTTTATGGTCGGCCAGAGAATCCGTTATTCAGAAAAACTCGATGAAACTTCAAACCCGAACGAAGCTTATCTGAGAACAACAGGCTGGAGCCCTTACATGCCGGTCTGGTACCTGTACTTCAGAAAAGTAAACTTTCCTGCAGACCCGGAAATTCACGGCCGCTGGGAATGGGCAGGAATTTATTACGGAGAAAAACTGTAACAAACTCCAAAATTGAAAGTTTAAAAACGGAAAGTTGAAAATTGAAAAACAATATTTTTTGGAATAAAAGCCTTTTTTTCACACTGTCTTTTCTTTTTGTTTCAAACGCAATTTTTGCTCAGGGCCCGCTTCCGGATACGGCAGGTGGAATTCAAATACCAAAAACTCAGTACGCATCTGAGATGATTCAAAAATACATCGACCAGTACTCAAAGCCTTTCGGAAAAAAGCAGCTTTTTGACACGCTCGACAACGGCGAACTTTACCGCCTTTATGTGAGGCAGGAATTAAAAAAGCGTAAGATGCCGGCCGCCCTCGAGTACCTTCCGGTAGTAGAAAGTGAATACAACCCGCTTGCCGTAAGCAGGAGCGGGGCCCGCGGATTATGGCAGTTCATGGATAATTCGATTGCGCCATTTTTAAAAAAAACACAGTACGTGGACGAACGCTACGATGCCTGGAAAAGCACGGACGCGGCCCTCACAAAACTCATGGACAACTACACGCAGTTTAAGGACTGGCCGATTGCCATCGCAGCCTACAACTGCGGCGCCGGCGCAATGAAACGCATTCTCAAACAGGCAAAACAAAAGACATTCTGGTACATTGCAGAAACCGGGCTTTTACGCGACCAGAGCGTTCAATACGTTCCAAAACTTCTTGCAATCTGTATTTTGAGCGAACACGGACAGTCCTACGGTTTTGAAATTCCACAGATTACAACGTCGACAAGATACGCAGAATTTGACTACATTACGACAAAGGAACAGATTTCTCTTTCGCGTCTTGCAAGCGAATTAAAAATGGACGAAGAAATCCTAAAAAAACTGAATGCGTCCCTCCTGCAAAACTACACTCCCCCGTCTTCAATCTATCAGCTCAGGCTCCCGTCCGGAATGAAAGAAAGCGCCCGTATTGCAATTGAAGAAATAAAAAAATCTGAGCGCCCTTCCGGGAAAACGCTCATTACAAATACAGGCTCTTCCGCGGCAACAGGACGGATTCACACGGTGCAGAAGGGAGAAACTTTGTGGTCTATTTCAAGGCTTTACGGAGTTCCGGTGGATTCAATCAGAAAGGCAAATTCTTTAGGCAGTGACAGTGTGCTTTCAATTGGAAAAATTCTTTATATACCATAAAAAAATACCGATAAATAGATGAGGACTGCCATTTTTGCAAAGTCCGGGAGAAAAATTTTGAAAAAGACTATCTGTTTTACAGCCTTAAGCCTTCTGGTATTTTTTATTCACGCACAAAACGAACAGCTTGCATCGGCAAGCCGAATGGACTGGACCCAGAATAAATTTTCTTCTTCGGTAACGCTCGATATCGACAAGGCCGGAATCAACATGCCTTCCGGAAAACTCACCGCAATCAATAAAATCAACACGGAACTTCCTGATTTGATAAAGGAACCGCTTCTTTCGCTGACCGTCGATTCAGATTCACAGCTCCAGGATTATGTAATTCAGGACAACATCACTCTTGAAGACCTAACAAAAATCGTTGATTCAGGCAAAAAAAGCCCGGCAATTTTTGTAAACCAGAGCTCGGTAATGAAAAGCGACCACTTTCTGGATACGCTCAAAATCAGCCGTCTTTTAATCAAACACCGCTTTCCGTACAAAAATCCAAAGCCTGTAGACTCAGTTCCAAGCCGTGTCTACACAGGAATTATCATCGATGCACGCGGACAGTTTGCTGTTCACGGGGAATATGTAAAAGACGACATAAAACCGTGCTTCTTTCCTAAAATCTGGGATTCAGAAATGAACCTGATTTACGAACGCAACATGGGAGAGCCGCAGCACGAAGCTAAATACGGAATGGTTCGTTACGGCTGGAGCGACGGAGAAAACGACTATACTTCAACAGTTGGAATCGATCCCCTCCGCATCAGTGCACGTAAGGTTTACGGCCGCTTCAGGACAGACCCTGTAATTTCGCGAAATGATGCGCTCAAAATTCTTTCAGTTCCGGAAAATCTTGAATTATTGAAGGAAGGCAAGATTGTAGTTCTGCTCGACAAAGAAAACCTTGTCTGCGATGTTGCAGTTCCGGAAAAGAAAGCTTCTTACTACAGCGACTTTAAGACAATCAAAGAATATCTGTTCAACGCGGAAGACGCACCGATTGTTCAGGATACAGTCCGCGGAATCCAGATTTTGTATGATTTGAAGTTTGTTGCAGACAGTGCACAGCTTTTGGACAGCGAGTATGAAAAAATCAGAAACCTCGCAGACAGCCTTAAAAAGATAAACATCGACAACGCTTACACAATTCTCGTAGAAGGCCACACCGCCGACGTTCAGAAACCTGAAGGCCAGATGAGGCTTTCAATTCAGCGTACACAGACAATTATAAACGAACTGGTCAACAACGGTCTGGACAGGAGCCTGTTCAGTTACCGCGGATACGGCGGAACCCAGCCGGTTGCAACAAACTCAACCGAAGAAGGCCGCGCTATGAACCGCCGTGTAATCATCACCGCCCGCCCTAAGGCAACATACATTCAAAGAAAATAGGTAGCATTTTTTCTGTCAGGCCAATATAATATTATATTATTTTTAAATCGGAGTGAGAGATGAATTTTTCAAAAAATGCTTTTCTTAATTTAACAAGGGCTTTTGCACGTGCCTTTGCACTTACACTCTGCACCGCCCTCTTATTGA
>JAILFZ010000191.1 GCA_024697295.1 Treponema sp. | reverse complement strand
GATGCCCAGTTCGTACTCGGCGCGCTGGCGGATTTCCGGCGTAATTTCCTTGTAGCGCATGCGAAGGCCCTTTTCTACAAGGTGACGCACGTAATCGTCCTGATTCTTTGTGTAGTCGTCTCCGTGCGTCTGGAACTCTTTAGGAAGTTCAAAGCGCGGAAGGCAGGCCTTTAATTCCTGGGTTTTGTACTGGTGAATCGTGAGATTGCACATGTTTGCAATCTTGACTGTGTTTTCGTAGGCATCAGGGCAGTCCGGAAAAAGCAGGCGCATTTCGTCTTCGGTTTTAAAATACCATTCGTGCCTTTCGCCACCCATCGTCTGGTGGGGTTCATTCATGTTCTTTTTGAAACCGATACAGCGCAGACAGTCCTGTGCTTCCCAGTCCTCTTTTTCTACATAGTGAATGTCATTTGTTACAACCAGAGGAATATCGAGTTCCCTGGCCATTGCGATGAGTTTTTTGTTTACAAACTTCTGGTCTTCCAGGCCGTGGTCCTGCAATTCAATATAATAATGATCCGGTCCAAAAAGGTTTTTGTATTTTAAGGCAACTTCTTTTGCTTCTTCATCCTTTCCTGCAAGAAGCAGCTGAGGAAGTTCGCCCGCGATACAGGCAGAACAGCAGATGAGACCTTCGTGATATTTTTCCAGGAGTTCAAAGTCGATGCGCGGTTTGTACCACATTCCTTCGGTAAACGCAATTGAAGAAAGCCAGCTCATGTTTTTGTAACCGGTTTCGTTTTCGCACAGGAGGATGAGGTGGAAGTATCTTGCCTGGCGGTCACCGTCTTCGCCCTTGTGGCTGTACGGAACTGAATTCTTTTCTTTGTGGCTGCCGAAAGCTACATAAAATTCTTCGCCGACAATAGGATTGATTCCATTTACGTGACAGAGTTTTTCAAAGTTCAGGGCGCCAAACATGTTTCCGTGGTCGGTGAGTGCAAGGGCAGGCATATTCAGTTTTTTTGCCTTTGCAACAAGTTTGTCGATTGTGGCACAGCTGTCCAGGAGAGAGTAGTCTGAGTGGACATGCAGGTGAACAAAGTTTGCAACCGGAGTTCCTTCCGGGGCACTTTCAAATTCGTGATAGTCGGCCATTTTTTATTCCTAAAATATTTTTTAATGATTTTATCACATCTGAACGCTAAATTTAAGGATAAAAGTGTAAAAGTTTATGAAAATTATGTGGAATAAATTCCAGGGAGACTTAAGAAAAAATTTGAGGTAATAAAAAAGGTGTTATAGAATTAATTTTAACATGACTTCACAGGAGGATGATGATGAATAATAAAATCCATGCAGCAGCTTTATTTAAATTATTGATTTGTCTTTCTGTCTTTCTGTTTTGCGGCTGTGAAGACAATGAAAAGTGTGAGTGTAAATTTTCCAATTTAGATGAATATATTCAAATAAAAAATTCCTGGATTGAACCTGAGTCATATAGTTTTGATTATGATTTTTCTTTTGGGGATTCGGTTGTTTTAGATACAATTTCTGTTGTTTGCGGAGAGAGTCCTCAAATAGATTTTGGTAGTTCCGCAGATGAGTTACTTGTGAATGATTATTTGAAGAATTATTTTTGCGAAGATGATATTCGTTTTTATTCCATTACAGATGTGTTTGATTTTTTTTATAAAAGGTGGCTTAAAGTTTCTAATGAGGACAACAAAGATATGAATATTATTTTTAGTGTCGAATATAAAAAAGATAAACGGGGCTTCTCATACCCCTATAAACTTATAGAACGCAGGGAAAATACATATTCAGCAGGTTATGGGGGCGTTTATATAACACTTCTTAATTTTAAGGATTAGATTTTTTTGCCGGTTCTGCTTTTTTACCGGGCACTGCCTGCCGGAGGCAGGCCGCTATGTACGCCCTTCGCCAGAGGCTCATCCGCTGACGCGGACTTGCGGGGCTCCCAGCGCTAGTGCAAAAAGAAAGCATTATTAGTATACTGTCTTTATGATTAAGTTGGTTGCTTTTCTAGGAAATTACGGAACAGAATACGAACACACAAGACACAACGTTGCCTGGCAGTTTGCTTCTCAGCTGCCTTTTTACAATAAATTGAATTTTCAGCAGAAGTTTAAGGGTGATTACGCTGTAGTAGAAACATCAACCCTTGCTCAGTGGTTTGCCGAAACCGGGATGTACGCCAAAAAGGACGGCTCGGTTCAGCCCGTTCCTGACGGAGCGCCTGATAAAATTTACTTTTTAAAACCCCTCACATACATGAATTTGAGCGGAGAAGCAATCGGCGAACTTGCCCGCTTTTACAAAATAGAGCCTTCAGAAGTTCTTGTAATTCATGATGAACTTGAACTTCCCATTGGAACTGTAAGCCTAAAGTGGAGCGGGGGCCTTGGCGGACACAACGGTCTTCGTTCAACAAAGGCCGTGCTCGGGACCGCTGATTTCTGGAGGCTTCGTTTTGGTCTGACAAAGCCTGTGGACCGGGATATCGCGGACTATGTTCTGAGTTCTTTTACAAGTGATGAGAGGATTGTTCTGTCGCAGGTGTTTAGTGCGACAAATGAACTTTTTGCCAGACTTTTGCTTTCTAACGACGCAAACATGCAGCGTCTTCTGCAGGGCTGGTCAAAAAAGAAAATTATTCAGTAGCTGCTCATTCTGAAATAGATATACACGCCTAAAAGAACCTGGTAGATTTGGCGTATTTTTTGTAAAAAAAATAAGTCTTTTTTACA
>JAILFZ010000159.1 GCA_024697295.1 Treponema sp. | reverse complement strand
AAGGTTTTTATAATTTATCAAAATCAGCTTTTACTGTCAAGCGCTTGACGGCGGTAAAGTTAAAAAATTATTCGATTTTTAGCGGAATTTTGCATTCGGAATAAACTGCTTTGCGTGGTCCACGAGTTCCTGGATTTCGGCATCGGTGTAGGGCGGAAGATTGTTCAAAAGCGGGTCCAGACAGTTTTCGTTGATAAACTGAGCAAAAAACCAGTTTGCCTCTTTTGGAACATAATTTGATAATTCTGTGATTTCGTGTTTTGTTACAAGTGTCGGAACCAAAACCGTTCTGAATTCATAAGAATCAGTATTGTATTCCTTTATAATCTGAATTGAATGTACGAGGGCTTCCTGATATTCCCGGGCTGTCATGGCAGAGCCCTTCGGGTTGAATTCAACATAACGGTCAAATTTTGTTTTTAAGTCCATGGCGATAAAATCAGGTCTTGTTGACGGATCATTGATGATAAATGACAACTGCCCCGGATTTGTGCCGTTTGTGTCGAGTTTGATTTTGTAACCGAGAGCTTTTGCAGCCCTGATTAAATCAGGCAAGTCTGGATTTAACAGGGCTTCTCCACCGGAGATTACAAAACCAGAAAGTACATTCTGCCGCTTTTTGAGGTGTTCAATTACCTGTTCAAAGGTAACAAAATCCTCTTCATCTTTGCCGTTTACAAGAGAATGGTTATAGCAGTACGGGCAGCGCAGGTTGCAGCCTTTAAGAAAAACTGTGGCACAAACTCTGCCCGGAAAGTCTACAAGAGAAGTCTTTACAAGGGCGCCGATTTTTTTATGCGACATTTTATGCAACTACTTTCTGAACTTCCAGAACTGCTTTAATTTCTTCCACTGTGTGTCCGCGGCCGGTTTCGTTGCCGTTTGCATCGTAGAAGATTACTGTAGGAGCAGAGAATACACCTTTTGAGGCTGCCTGGCGCAGACCGTCGTCTGTGTCAACGTCAATAAGTGTTCCTTCGAGTGTAACGTTAGCCATATAATTTTTTACAGGAGGGCAGTTAGGGCATGTTTTGCGCATAAAGAATTCATAATGTGCAGCGGATTCTGTGCTTACAGCCTTTGGAGCAGCGAGAGCGTCGCTTGTTTTGTGTCCGAGTGCTGTTGCGTTCTGTCCGCGTGAATCTGCGTAAGCACCGTCGTATTCAAAAAGACGGCGTTCGTTGAATTCTGCGCGTTTACCCTTGTTCCAGTTGCGTACTGAACGATAGTAGCCTACGATTCGGGCGTAAACTTCTGTTTCCGTTCCGTGCAAATCTGCAAGCTCGGCTTTTGCCTGAGCAAGTTCCTGGTCAATCTGTTCGATTGTTTTTGTAACTTTCATATTTTTCTCCCACTTTTTGGTGTAATTATTTTTTTGTAAGCTCTGCCTTTTCGGCTTCAAGCTGGGCAATTTTCTGTTTAAGCTGTTTTTCTTTTTCTGCCTTGCACTTTGGACATTCAAAATGTTCACCGGCGATGTAGCCGTGGATTGGACAAATTGAATAAGTAGGGCTGATTGTCAAATATGGAATCCGGTAATTTTCGAATATTGATTTGACTAAATCACGGCAGCTCTTCCAGTCCTTGATCTTTTCGCCCATAAATGTGTGGAATACGGTTCCACCAGTGTAACGGGTCTGAAGTTTTTCCTGGTGATCAAGAGCTTCAAATACATCAGAAGTATAATCAACAGGCAGCTGTGAACTGTTTGTGTAATATGGTTCGTCCTTGCCGCTTGTGATAATGTCCGGATAATTTGTTTTATCGTGACGGGCAAGACGGTAAGATGTGCTTTCTGCAGGTGTTGCCTCAAGATTGAACAGTTCGCCTGTTTTTTCCTGATAGTCCTGCATTCGTTCGCGCATGTGGTCCAGAACCTTGCAGGCAAAGTCGTAACCCTTAGGATCTACGATGTTTACGCCGAGGAAGTTGAGGCAGCATTCGTTCATGCCGCACAAGCCGATTGTATTAAAATGGTTGTTCAGGGTTTTGAGGTAGCGTCTTGTGTACGGGAAAAGTCCGTTGTCAAGAAGTTTTTGAATTACCTTTCTCTTTATGCACAGGCTCTGTTTTGCAATGTCCATAAGATAATCGAGACGAACAAAGAATTCTTCTTCTGTTTTGGCAAGGTAGCCGATCTGAGGAAGGTTGATTGTTACAACTCCGAGCGAGCCTGTAAATTCATCAGAACCGAAAAGTCCGCCGCCGCGTTTGCGAAGTTCGCGCTTGTCGAGGCGCAGACGGCAGCACATTGAGCGTACGTCACTCGGATCAAGGTCTGAATTGATAAAGTTCTGGAAGTAAGGTGTTCCGTATGCACTTGTCATTTCAAAAAGAAGCTGTGCATTTTCTGAGTTCCAGTCAAAGTTCTTTGTAATGTTGTATGTCGGAATAGGGTAACCAAAGCCGCGTCCTTCTGCATCTCCTTCGAGCATGAGTTCGATAAAGGCTTTGTTGATCATATCCATTTCTTTCTGGCAGTCGCCGTACTTAAAATCCTGTTCCTTGCCGCCGACGATGGCCGGTTTGTCCTTTAAATCTGCCGGACAAACCCAGTCAAGGGTAATGTTTGTAAACGGAGCCTGTGAACCCCAGCGGCTTGGTGTGTTTACACCGTAAATATAGCTCTGGATGCACTGGCGTACTCCCTTGTAGTCCAGCTTGTCGGCCTTTACAAATGGAGCCAGATATGTATCGAATGATGAGAATGCCTGGGCGCCTGCCCATTCATTCTGCATGATACCGAGAAAGTTGACGATCTGATTTACAAGAGTTGAAAGGTGAGAGGCAGGTTTTGAGGTAATTTTATCTGCAACTCCGCCAAGCCCTTCCTGAATAAGCTGCCTGAGTGACCAGCCTGCACAATAGCCTGAGAACATTGACAAATCGTGGATGTGGAATGCACAGGTTTTGTGTGCTTCTGCGATTTCGGGAGTGTAAATGTTTTTTAGCCAGTAGTTTGCTGTGACTGTTCCTGAGTTGTGGAGGATAAGACCGCCGAGAGAAAAGTTTACGTTTGCATTTTCTTTTACGCGCCAGTCTGACTGTGCAAGATATCCGTCCATAGTGGCATTGATGTCGAGCATGAGGCTTTTTGAATCACGTATTGCTTCGTGTTTTGCGCGGTAAAGGATGTATGCTTTTGCAACTTCAACTTCTTTTGATTCAATCAGAACGTTTTCTACAACGTCCTGAATTTCTTCAATGGCAGGAATTGAGTGGGCACGTCGTCCGGCAAGAATGATTCTGAGTTTTTCTTCTACCTTGTCTGTAAGGTCTTTTGCCTTGTCTGCGTCGCTGATTCTTCCGACTGCGGCAATTGCCTTTGCAATGGCGTTTTCGATCTTAGTACGGTCATACTTTTCGATTGAGCCGTTTCTTTTTACGACCTGCCTGAAGAATTGTTTGTTGTCTGCAGCATCGCCGCCTAAAAATGTGCGCCACTGCGGAAAAACTGTCTGTTCTTCTTCTGAATTTTCTACTTTTTCGGATCCGCTCAACTTTTTTCCCTCCCAAGGCTGTTGACTTCGTTTATAAATTCATCGAGGTTTTCAAAATGTTTGTATACCGAGGCAAAACGGATATATGCAACCTTGTCGATTTCGTGCAATCTCTCAAGGACGAGTTCTCCGAGTTCGCTGGTAGAAATTTCGCGGCTTGTTTTGCCTCGCATAATTGCCTGGTCTTCGATATCGTTTACGATGTTTTCGACCATGTTTGTGGCAACAGGGCGTTTTTCGAGGGCACGTTCAATTCCTTTTTCGAGTTTTGTACTGTCAAAAGGCTGACGTCTTCCGTCGCGTTTGACTACCATGAAGGGTTTTTCTTCAATTCTTTCGTAACTGGTAAACCGGTAACCGCAGCTCACACATTCGCGTCGACGACGGATTGACTCGCCGTTAGCCATGGTGCGTGACTCTATAACTTTGTCATCAAGGCTACCGCAATAAGGACAGCGCATAAATTAAATTATCCCCTCAAAAAATAGTGTTTTTAGATACTTAGTCCATATTAAAACACTAAATCTGTGTTGGCAAGTGAATTCTTGAGAAAAAGTTTGAAATTTACTGTCATGAATTTTACGTTTATAAAAATTCCGTTATCAGTTTATTTTGACGTTTTCGGGCGGCGTGTGGAGGAAGTTGTGCGGCGCCTTGTTTTTACAAGCTCTGTTGAGATTTCGGTAACTGCATGTGTCTTTTCGTAGTTGAATTCGTAAATTGCAAAGACAAAAAGAAAGAGGAGGCTTAAATAGGCAACCCAGTCCCCGAACCTGGCATAAGTTGTCATAACCCTCTGGTAAACGGGAATTCGGGCCGCAACGTAGGATTCAACAAAAAGCGGGCAGTCCTGCAGGATTTTTCCGTCTGGTCCTACAACAACCGAATATCCAGAATTTGTACATCTTGCGAGAGTCGTTCTGTATTCAATTGCGCGGTAAGAAGAAACAACAAAGTGCTGGTACTCTGAAGATTCTTTTTTAGACCACGAGTCGTTTGTGATGTTCATAAAGACTTCGCTGCCCGAAAGGAAGAGTCCGCGGCAAACGTGAGAGAATGCGTCATCAAAACAAATCGGACTGCTTACCATTACGGTCGGTTTCTTTTTAATCTTTGAACTTGTAAGGCTGATTACTTCAACAGCTTCCGTGTCTACTGCGTCGAGTTCAGAAACGGGAACTTCAAAGAGCGTGTATTTTTTTCCTGAAGTCCAGCCGTAAGAAAAACCTGCTATCTTTTTAACGAGTTTTCGGACAGCCGGGTATTCAACAAATGGAATTGCTTCTGCAAACGGAACAAGATGAAGTTTTATGTACGAACCTTCCAGTTTTCCGAACCTGTTGAATAAGAGGGCTGCGTTTCCGTACTGGTGTTTTTCTTCGTCTATTGCTTTTGAGCCGCCTATGATAAACGGTACTTTCTGTTTTTTGATAAAGGCTGTGAGCGGAACCGGGCGCGGAAATTTGTCGTAATAATTTTCTGCGCGCGGAAAGTTTTTGCCTAAAACGCCTTCGCTCCATACAACAAGGTCAGTGCTTAAATCCTGATTTTTAAGTTCTTTGATTCCTTCTTCGGTAAGATGCTGTGAAATCCGGATTCCTTCGTTTTCGTTTGAATTGTATGTATCAAGGTTCTGCTGAACCATGACTGTGTTCATGTATTTTACCGGAGTGCGTTCTTTTGCCGTCTGGTACGTGCCGTAACACAGAATGGCAAGTGTAAGGCAGGCAACGGCTTTAAATACCTGAATATATGAAGTGCCCCGGTCCGTTTTGTCTGTTTTTTTTATAACGGAATTGAATTCAAGAAGTCCTTCTGAAATTGTCGCGTTGATAAGTGCGAGAAGGAAACTTACTCCGTAGGGACCTGTAATGTCTGCAATCTGCATGATCAAAGGCCAGCGGTACATTGTCATGGAAAGGGTTCCCCACGGGTATGCGAGGAAGCCGGTCGACTTGCACCATTCGTATACAAGGTAAACTGCAGAAAACCAGAAGATCCTTAATGGAACTAAAAAACCATCGTTTGAATTTTGTGTCAGGTGAGTTTTTGAAAAAGGAAGGTAAATGAAAAGTCCTGTAAAGCCTTCGATAAATGCCGTTCCGACGAGGCTTGCGCCAAGGGTAAATGCTGCAAAGCCCTGAAAGTTTCCAAGCCAGAAGCTTGAAAGCAGGTGTGTAAATCCGCCGTGTAAAAAACAGCACCAGAATGCGCCCTTAAATGAGCGGGCGCGCCTTATTGCAATGTACAAAGGTACAAGTGAAACAATGGCTAAAAGCGGGTTGCCGAGTTTGAGAAATTCATTTGGAATGGCTGCAGAAAGCAATAGTCCCGAAAAAAGGGAGCAAAAAACTTGTAAAAAACAAAACATTATTATATATTTTCTATATATACATTTTACAGATAATGCTGCTAAAAGGCAACATCGCCAGATAATATTAACTCAGCATTAAAAAAGTTGGTCAATTTATGGAACAGTTAAACTCAGTACATTCTGAAGAATATCAGGAAGTCCCAGAAATTGTGTATTGTGCAAACGGGCGCTTTCACCTGATAGGAGAGCATTGTTGGTTTTGCAAGGACAAAACACTTTCAATGTCTGTCAATCTACCTGTTTATGTTGCAGTTTCGCAGCGCAGCGATTCTTCACTGCGTTTTTATTTTAAACAGCTTGACGACAGAAAAAGGGCAAATATCTCTTCCCTGAAGTTCAGAAAAGAGGATCGCTGGGCAAATGCCATCAAGGCGATGATTTACGGTTTTACCTCAGGTGGTTTTGCAGTTAAGGGAATGAACATCACCGTTTATTCCGACTGCCTTCCTTCTGCCGGCTGCGGAATCACTACCGCAATCAAAATCGCCTCTGCCTATGCTATCCGCGACCTTTTTGAAATCCCTTGTTCTGATGCGCAGCTTTTACAGGCTATTGAACGCGGAAACAAACTTTTCCTTAACAGCGAAAACTACAACGCAGATAATTTTGCCGCAATCTATTCAAAAGAAGATCACCTTATTCTTACTGACCACGCTTATCCTAACTACGAACTGATTCCATTCAACTTTGAAGACAAAGTAATCCTTCTTACTGACGCAAAGGTTCCGCGCGTTGAAGTATGGAACGAAGATACTGTCCGACAGCCGGAAAACGTTCTTCTGCTCGGAGAATTAAAAGAGCGCAAGACAAATGTCTGGGGCGGCTGGCAGTACGAAGAGAACCCGAACGAAGTAAATGAAGTTCTATCTGTCGTTAACGAAGAAATGCGCAGAAGACTTTTGTGCATTATGAAGGAACATGCCTGTGTACTGGAAGCCTATAATTCCCTCATCAAGGGGGAATTCGGCGGTTTTGCACGGGCAGTAAACCACAGCCACGAAAATATGCGTGATCTTTACGATTTGTCATGTCCTGAAATCGACTGGATTCTCAAACGTCTCCAGGAAATTAATCCAAACCTTGAAGATTCAAGAAATCCAACTTCATGCGGCCGTATTACAGGTAAGGGCTTTGGCCGTCTTGCCTACACAATTATGAACCGCTCCGACGTTGACGAATTCAAAAAGAAACTTGCTGAATACGAAAGAATCTTTGGATTTAAAACTACCTGCATGGAAGTAAAACCTGCCGGCGGAGTTCATATTGTCAGATAAATTACGCGTTCTCTTAACAAATGATGATGGAATCGATTCGCCGGGGATTAAGGCTTTACAGAAAGCTCTGAAAGATAAGTGCGACGTGTATGTACTTGCGCCTGATTCAAACAGATCGGCAGTATCATCACATATTGTTATGAACCAGCCTTTGACATTCAGGCAGTATGATTCAAAAACATACGCGTGTTCAGGATATCCTGCTGACTGTGTAATCATTGCATTGCGTTCAAATCTCTTTGGAAACATAAAGTTTGACGCCGTACTCTCTGGAATCAACAAGGGGCCTAACATGGGAACCGACTGTGTTTACTCGGGCACTGTGGCGGCAGCCCGTCAGGCAGTTTTGTACGGAGTTCCGGGAATTGCACTGAGCCTCAAATCACGTGCCGATCAATACGACTATACTGAACTTGCAGGCTTTACGGAAAAAAATCTTGAAAAGCTGATTTCCCTGAGCCTTCCCAATCTTATTGTAAGTGTTAACTCGCAGTGTGATAAAAAATCCGCCGGTGCGTGTCTGACAACCTTGTGTATTAGAGATTATAAGGATAAAGTAGAGATACAGAATAATAATGGGGTTTTACAGGCAGTGTTCTGTGGTGGTAAAATAAGTACCATGGGACCTGAACTTAACGAGTACGATGCGGTTAAAGAGGGTTACATCGCTGTAACCAGACTTTATGCAGAACCCGTTGGTTATCTGGACAGGGATATAAAGGCAGATTTTGAGTTATAGATTGAGAGGGGCGATCTAATGGCAGAAAAAAATATACTTTCCGAAGGCATTTCACTCTATCAGAAAAGGGACTTTACAGGAGCCCTCACATTCTTCTTGTCGCTTCCTGACGATGCAGAAGCAGATCATATTGAATTAGCATATTATATTGGCCTCTGTTATGCCAAACTTGAGCGCTATGATGATGCACTTTTATATCTTGAACAGGTAGTTACCGCCGACAGGCAGGCACAGAGAGTCTTGCAGTGCCGATACCTTCTTGCCGTAATATACGCTATGAGCGGCCGTAAAAAGCTTGCCGATTTTGAATTGAATAAACTTCTTGAGACCGGTTACCGTCCTGCCGCCGTTTATGCATCCCTCGCATACGTGGCATGGCAGCAGAATGATCGGGACAAGTGTATTGAATACTACAAAAAATCCCTCGAAATCGAACCGGAAAACACTACCGCATTAAACGGAATGGGATACGTTCTTGCCTGTGAAGAAAAGGACCTTACAAAGGCACTTTCTTACTGTAAAAAGGCTCTGGATAAAAATCCCGATTCTGCGGCATGTTTGGATTCAATCGGATGGGTTTATTACAAACTCGGTTTACATGCGGATGCAGAAAGATATCTTACTCAGGCACATAACTTAAAGCCGGAAAATGCCGAAATAATTGAACACATGCAGATTGCACAGGTGGACGTAAATGGAAAGTAAAAAGTTGTTTGTTAAAAAGTTTTTTAGCCTTTGTCTTTTTTTTGTATGTGGTTTTGCCTTTGCACAAAACTCTGTTTTTACAAGCCCGGAAGCCCTTGCAGAAAGTTCAACGGGGTCGAGGGCGGCAGACGCAGGTTTTGCAGAGCAGGAATTCAGACGCGGTGTACAGGCGTATTACCGCGGAGCCTACAACGATGCTGTAATGGAATTTGAAAAGGCCCTTTCATATCTTCCGTCAGAAAACATCATCCTTGAATGGCTCGGAAAAGCCTACTACAAAGCAGGTCTCGAAGGCGTTGCACTTGCCCAGTGGAATATTGCAAGTGATAACGGTTACGGCGGACTTTTGTTAAAGAATAAAATAGAAATTGTACGCGAACGCCGTATCAACGATAACAATTACGACAGCCCGATTAAATACACGGAAAGCGGAAGTTATCCGGGACGCAACGGAGAACGTTTGATTTTCAGCCAGCCTGTTTCTATTCTTCCAAATCCTGACGGATCTGTATGGGTTGTAGCATACGGAAGCAACGAATTACTGCGTATGGATGTAAACGGCTTTGTTTATCAGCGTTCAAACGGATCTTTGACAGGCTTTGACAGACCGATGGACATTATCCGCCTCAACGACGGCAATATCTTAATCTGTGAATTTGCAGGGGACCGCCTGAGCGTATTTTCTGACAAAGGAAAGTATCTTAAGTCATTCGGTTCCAAGGGAATCGGTCTTGGCCAGCTGATTGGGCCTCAGTATACAGCCCAGGATCAAAACGGAAACATCTATGTTACGGATTTTGGCAACTGCCGCGTAAACGTATTTGACAGCGAAGGACAGGCTTTGTTCAACTTTGGACAAAGGCTTGAAGGTTTTGAAGGCCTTACAGCCCCTACCGGAATCGCTGTAAAAGGTGATAAGGTTTTTGTTGCAGACGCCGTTAAAGGTTCAATTTATATCTTTGACACTGCGGGTAACTATATAGGACTTTTGTGCCTCGATAAAACATTCATTCACCCGGAGGCCATGCGTCTCTGGGGCAATTACCTCATTGTATGCGATAAAAACAAGATTTATTCAGTTGACTGCGAAAGCGGCTCAGTTTTTGAAAACGTTAACACAGGAAACGCTCCTTCACGCGTAACATGTGCGGTTCCGGATGTTAACGGAAACCTCCTTGCAACAGATTATACAAGCAACGAAATCTATGTAATGGCAAAACTTTCCGAACTCGTGGGCGGACTATTTGTTCAGATTGAACGCGTATACGCAGAAAACTTTCCGAAAGTTACCCTCGAAGTTAAGGTTGAAAACCGTCACCGCCAGAGTGTTGTCGGCTTAAAGGAAAACAATTTTGTCGTAACAGAAAACAAGGGCGGAGTGCTCGACTACAAAATGACGGGAGCTTCATCCGCCAATAATGCAGCAGACATTACACTCATTATTGACCGCTCATTAGAAAGCGGCCGGTACGAAGAAGCCATCGAAACAGCAGTTCATGAAATAGCAAAGGCAATGAATTCAAAAGGAACTTTACGGATCGTAACATGCGGCCAGGTTCCGGTACAGGAATATGAAGGTTCTCCTTCCGGGGCATACAAGTTCTCGCTCAAGGCCGTAAAAAATCCTTTGAGCCCTGCGTGCTCGGTTGACCTTGCAGTTCGCCTCGCATCAAATTCACTTATAAACGGTGAGAAAAAGCGGGCAATCGTTTTAATCGGCACCGGTTCTGTAAGTCCTGCTTCCTTTGAAAAATACGGTCTTACAGATTTGACCGCCTACCTCAACAATAATTCGATTATTTTGTCGTCTGTTCTTGTCTGCCAGCAGGCAGCTTCAAAAGAAATTGACTACCTGTGCAAAAATACCGACGGAAAAGAATATTATGTTTATATGAGTCAGGGAATCTCTCATGTTGTAAAAGACATAATCGACACTCCGTCTGGAATTTATGTTTTGTCGTACAAATCAAGCCTTCCGACATCATTTGGACTTAAATATCTTCCTGTTGAAGTTGAAGTTTATCTGATGAATCGAAGCGGTCGTGATGACAGCGGTTATTTTGCGCCGCTCCAGTAATTTTAGAATTTAATAGTCGCTCCAATCGAAGCATTTACATTCACCAGAACAACGCTTTCAACCGTGCAGTCAAACTGTCCGTTTATGCTTGTGTTGAGCGTTGCATACCGGTTTAACTGAATGTTTAAATCGTGCAGGTATTCAAGAGAAATGTTTTCTGTAACGCTTGAATTGTCAGAAGTAGTATTTGAAGAAGCCCGGCTGTAAGAAAAATTGATGCCGTCACTGCGGCTCAAACTTGAATCTTCTTTTTTGTAGGAAGAAGCAAAAACTTTGACTGCATCCTGCAAAAGGGATGAACTTCCCGGCCTTTTGTAAATTGAAGTCCATTTTATGTGAAGGTTGTTTTTGTCTTCAAAACTGATGTCAAAACCGTTTTGTAAAACAGCTTCTTTTGTAAAATAAAAACAGTTCTGGTGGAACAAATCCAAAAGCATTGTTGAATCCGACGTCGCCTTTGCTTTTTTTAGCGTAAATGTGAGGGACGTTGTATATTCATCTGTTTCATAAAAATCAAAGAGAGAAATAAAACCCTTTGTTCCGAAGACATTTATTGCGCTAAAGTTAAACAAAGTTTTTGCAAGATAATAGTCTGAAAGCGAGCTTGCAGCCTTTATATCGCGTTCAAAAATCAGACTTGCCCCGTTAGGAACAAAAAAGTCCGTGGCGTTTCCCAAAAATGCGCGCTTCCAGTTGAGTCTGTACGCTGCGGTATAATAAACCGACTCATATTCTGAAGTTTTTGACGCGTTATTGAATACACTGTCAGAAAGGGCACTGTCAAATAAATCTGCAAATGGAACTGACTTAAAATACCAGGTTCGCTCCTGAAGGTTTTCTTTTATGTACTCCAGGTCCTTTGAATATGAGCCTCCTGCAGTTTTATTTTTTACAGAGCCGGAAGTTTTTTCCAGTACAAAACTTATTGAATTCGATTTGAATGAAAAGGGGAGGCTGAGCCTTAACTGCGCCTTGTCCGTAAACAATGTTGAATTTGTATTTTTGTAGGAAGAATCGGCTCCGGCATAAAACACAGGACTGAATTTTGCATAAGGAAAATTTATTGTGGTTGAATTATTGAGCGCTGTTTTTCTCAGCGATGCGTCCGTTAAGCCTGTCGAAAATTCATTTTGGAAGGAGTCTTTGAGTCCTGTAAAATAATTTTCAAAACTCCTGTCGTTAACAATTTCTGCTGCAGTTTTTTTAGGATTTGCCTTCTGGTTTAGTTTAAGCGCTGTTTTGTTAATAAAATATTTTGAGTTGAAGTTTATGCTCGAATTAATTTGCTGACTTGCAAGATTTTCCGTCAAAGAAGATGAGGACTTTGCCTGGATAGTGAGCGGGATTTTTATCCTTGTCAAATTGATGGCTGCCTGGTTTTCTTTTTGTAAATCCTTTGCATCGTTATCAAAACTGTATTCTTCACTAAAGCCCAGAACCCCAAAAATGTTTTTTGAAGTTTTGATTTTGTGTGCGGCATTTGAAATTAAAATATCACTATCGCCTGAGCGTCCAAGTTCTGCCTCAAGGTCAAATCCGGCAAGGTTTACTGAAGACAAAACCGAGCCGTATAAAAGCCCTTCCTTAAAGGTGCCGTTTGCTGATGTTGTTGTGGCAGCATTTGCGTTTGCGGCAATTTTTGCAGTCTTATACTGGTATGACGCTGCTGCACGTTCGTTAAGCATAAAGTTGGTAAGAGCGCCTTCAAGACTTATTTTATCGACAGTGATAATTGTGTTCTGGTCCGTAGTGTATTCAAGTAAAAGACGTGTTGGGCTTATATCCTTATCAAGAATGGCAAGCGTTCCGTAGTTTACGTTTTTTTTCTGTAAGTCAATCGTGAGGTTTTTAAGTGAACTCAATTTTTTTAACTGGGTTGAATCAAGTTCGATTCTTGCGGCTTTTTCAAAGCTGCCGTCGCTCTTGGGACGGTCGAGTGTGATTACGGCCTCACAGTTGTCATTTACGGCGTTATTATCAAAATCGCATGAACTCATGCGGATTACAAGTTTTTTATAGTTTTCCAAATCAAACTCGTCGTAATAACGGCTTAAACTAAAAGTTTGTGCAGAAGAGGATTTTAGTTCAAAAACCTGGGCGTAGTTGTCAGAAGAAAGTCTGCTCTGGTGAGTGTAGAGCCTTCCGTCCCCGTCTGTTGAACCATAAAAATCCGAGTGTTCGCTTTCGTAAGGGCCTGCAAAAATAATGCCTGAGTTTTTTGAAGTTCCCGTGATAATTATGCGTGCGTCATCATATACCGAAAGTTTTGGACGGTCGGTTTCTTCAATCAAAACGCTTACGGTCTGCCAGCCGTCCTGGTTTAAGACAAACGGTGTTATTACCTGGCCACCCGCGTCTGTAAGTGAATCTGCGCTGATTTTCCAGGTTGGAACAAGACCTGAGTCTTCGGAGGAGGCGTCTGTGTCGCAGTTTACGCCGAGCTGAAGGTAGATTTGTGTATCAGAAGATAAAACTCCGCTTTGTTTTAGTGCAATGGAAAAACTCTTTGCGCCTGCAAGAGTCGAAGTATTGTTTAAGCGGATGTTGAGGGCAGCCCAGTAGGGATTTAAACTGGTTGCATCGGAACTGATACCGCTAAAATCCCATTCAACAGGAATTGCATAGCCTGTGATTTCTGTGTCGTGGACGCCGTTTTGGGATTCAATTGAATTCTGATTGTCGCTTTCCAGGATGATTGAAGATGAATAATCCCGTTCGTTCAGGGCTGGTGTAATCGAAGATGAGAGGGTCTTTCCACTGTCCTTTGCCATATACACAGTTGAACTTTGCGAGTCGTCCATATCAGAAATCAGATAAGTTCCGGTTGTGTTTGAATTTTTTAAGGATGCTCCAAGAGTGTTTGTAAAATTAAAATTCTCAGTTTTGTATTCAATGCCAGAAGCAATGGTGGCGTGGCCGGGAGAAGATTCGCCTGAGTCGATGTAATTGTTTTCTGCAGAAACCGCCCATCGGGAAGCGAGGGAGATATCCATATTCAATTTTTCAGAAAAAAGTTTTTTTGCACCGAAAGCAAGCACAAGTGACGAAGTGCTGTCATTGGTTTTATCTTCATACCACTGGACATAAACCCTGTCTGATGATGAGGGAACTTTTGCAAAATTGATGCAGCCTGTTTCTTCGTCAAAGGTAAATGCTTCTGTCTGGATTCCGTTGATGTATGCGGTAATGGTTCCCGGGACGGCGTTTGTGCCGATTTCGTAGCGCGAAACTGCATTATAGGTTTTTAACGCAAGTGCCAGGTCCGTGCTGTTTGACTGGGATAAATAAATTGAACAGTCGATATTTACAAACGGAAACTGTTCTTCTGTAGTTGTTTGAGAACTAATTTCTACATATGAGTGAGTTGAATTAAAAAAGTCTTCGCTTATAAAGGCGTATGTGTCGTCATTTACAACTGCACTAAAATCATCAAGGCTTTTGAGAGTGCTTTTGTTTACGATGCTTGCATCGGCCTCCGTGTAGATTCCCGCGTCATAGCGTGCACAATACGCATAAGGAGAAAAACATTTAGGATATTGGATGTAAAAAACTTCGTTTCCGTCGATTGAGCCTTGAAGAGGAAGCGAGTAAGCAGAAAGGTCCCTGTCAAAAGAGGACTGTTTTTCACCCAAAAAACCGCTTCCCGGATGTTCACTTGTTCCATATGAGCCGAGTTCAGAAAGTGCCTTGGATGAGTAAGTTGAATTATATTCAACTGCGATTGAAGGAAGAACTCCGTTTGACTTAGAGGCTTTTGCGTCGCGCGTCAAAAAAATTGAATTTGTATTTGCGCTGAGTAAATATTTTGTGGAATCAAGTTTATTGTATGAGCGTCCGTTTTTGTCATGGTATGCGCCGTCAGAAGCTTCTACGTAAATATTTTTTATATTAAGGACAGCCGGCGAGGAAGGCAGAATGTATCTGAAGCCCGTAAGGTAATCCGTTAATTCAATTGTTTCGGTGTTGACGAGGTTTTTGCCGTGCCAGCTTTTTTCCTGTGCGCTAAGCCTGTCGTATCTGATTGTAAAGTCCGACTGCCAGCTGTCGTCCGAAAAGTTGAGTGAGACTCCAGGGCTTTCGTTGTCGCCGCCCCCGATTCCAAGACCGAGCCTGTCGATTGAATAAATTGCCGGAAACCGTATCCCGCGGTTTGCGACTCTGGCGTGTTTTAAGCAGCCGTTCCCGTAATAACCTGCAGCAATTGTGTTTTTTTCAAAATCGTCGGCAAAGTCGGCTTCAAAATAATATTTTTTATCCAGAAAGAACCAGAGGCTTAAATCTGTTTTTGTCGTTAAAACCGGTGTAGTAATTGAATAACCCGGAGTTGTACCGTAACCAAAGTTAAAGGAAAGTCCTCCGCTCACCATGCTTTTCCAGTAACCTTCGGCAATAAATTCTACGTTCCTGTCGTTTATGCTGTAGTTAAAAAGTGAGGTCGAATTTGCACGGTCTGGAGCTGTGTATAAATCAACCTTATTTTTGTCAAAGACGATTGCCGCAGCACCGTCTGCATTCTTTGTCGTTTCCCTGGCAAAGACAGGTTTAACATTTACAAAAGTGCAAATGGCTGCGATTAAAAACAAAATCAGGGGAGTTTTGCTGTTTGCAGGTAAAAGTCGCGCCTTTGTGATCTTTAATTTGGGGTCTTTTTGCCGGGCCTCTAAAATTGCCTTTTCAACCCTGCGTTTTTTTTCATTTCCAAAGTCAAATAAATCTGCCTGCCTTGGATTGAGCGAACTTTCCGTATTGTTGAGAGAAATGCCCAGGAGGCGAATACCGCGGTTTGTATCGTATTTTTTGTAAAAAAGAAGTTTTGCCCGCTCAAATAAATCATCAACCGTTGCAACTTCTCTGTCAGTCGTTTCCTGAATCGAAACCGTTGTAAAGTCATCGTATCTGATTTTTACTGCAACCGTGCTGCTCATTACTTTTTCTCTGAGCATTCTGAAGACAACGGTGTGCGAAAGTTCGAGGAGGGCTGTGTCTATGGCATTTCTGTCGTGAAGGTCCCAGGCGTAAGTGTTTTCTGCGCTTAAAGAATGATTTTTAATTGTGTGGTTAAAAGTTTCTAATTCCTGGCCGCGCACGCAGTTGTACAAAAACTGTCCGAAGGATGAACCAAAAAGGCTTACCAGAAGCGAAAGTGATTTATCGTAAATCTGTTTTGTTGTGTAAATGCCTTTTGAATTTAAAACTGCAAGAGACTTTTGACCGATTCCCCAGACCTTGGGCAGGGGAAGGTTTAACATAAAATCCGTTTCTTTTCCTTGTTCAATACAAAAAAATCCGTCAGGTTTATTTACTTCTGATGCAAGTTTTGCAAGGTATTTTGTGGGTGCAAGCCCGATTGATACTGTAAGGGCGGTTTCTTCAAAAATACGCTTTTTGATTTTAATTGCTGTTTCATTTGCAGGACCAAAAAGTTTTTCTGTTCCGGTCAAATCGATAAAGGCTTCGTCAATCGAAATCTGCTGAACGTCAGGCGAGTACTCTGCAAAGATTGACATAATCTGAGCGGATATTTCACAGTAACGCTGCATACGGCCGTGGACAAAAATTCCGTTAGGGCAGAGTTTATAGGCGGTTGCAGTCGGCATTGCCGAGTGAACACCGTATTTGCGGGCTTCGTAGGAAGCTGTAGAGACTACAGAACGTCTTTCTGTCGGGAGCCCGCCTACAATGACGGGTTTTCCCCTCCATTCCGGGTGGTCAAGTAATTCAACTGAGGCAAAAAATGCGTCCAGATCTGCGTGCAAAAAAAGGCTCATTTGGATTCACCTTGTCCTGCGTACTCAAGTTGAATGCTTTCGCGCGAATATTGATTCAATTTTGATTCATAATATAAGGCCGTAACATTTATCTGATGGTTTAATTTTGGATCTGTTGAGTAGCCGATTGATATTTCCTGAGGCGGGTAGTCCGGGATGATGAATTCAACCTGGGTGGTGTTGTCGCGTACTTTATATTCGTAAGTTGAGTCCAAAACCGGAACGCTTGTCGGACTTAAAACCGTTACAATGTATCTGTCGGCTTCGTGATTCGATTTGATTTTTATAATATTTGAAGTTTTATCGCCTTCTGAGCCCTGTTCCTGGGTAACCGAAAGTCTTGACGGAGTTGTGTCAATAATTTTCTGGCTAATGTTTGTTGTGTGCGTTTTGTTGTAAAAGAATGTGGTCATCAAAACGCCAAAAATTATCACAAGGGCCGCAATGATTCCTGCAGAAATAAAGCCGAAAGAAAGCATTGTTTTGAGGGAAATAGTCTGCTGGGTTTTGTTCTGCTGATAATAGCGGATTCGGGCAAGAACCCTGAGCCACATAATCTGGAACGGAAAGAGCGCCATTGCAAGCATAAAGTTTCTGAAGAATGAACTGTAAATAATAAAATACAGGTCCATTGAGCTTGAGTTTGCGGCAATGACGGCAAAATACGGCAAAAACGGTATAATCATCAAAATGATTGAAATTACAAGTCCGTGGATTTTTATCAGGTTGCGTGAAAAATATATTACAAGGTATTCAAAGACAAACATCCAGAAAAGGGTAATGTCTGCCGCACAGAATATAAAAACGTTGGCTACGGCAATCAGCGTCAAATTGTAGCCGTAGATGAATTCGCTGCCTTCCTTTGAAAAATGGCTCTGGAAGGTAAAAAAAATTGTGACAAAAATTGTTGAAATTATGATTTTTAGCACAAATTGAATAATCGGATTTGCCCTGTGCACTACCGGAATAAACCGGCAGAAAAACTGTCCCGCATACAGGGAAATGAGGGAAACAAAAATTGTGAGCGGAATTATGTACCAGAATTTTGAAAAGGCCTTTTTGTATTTGATGCGGCTTTTTCCGATAAAACTGAAACTGCACAAAATAAGAATGCTTAGGACTCCAAAGATTTCAAGGGCGATGATGTTAATTCGTTCACTAATCCAAATGGGCTTTAAAAACTTAAGCTGAAAGAAAGTGTAATGAATATCTTCCTTGTCGGTTCCTTCGGTTGAATAATGTGTTAAAAAATATTTTAACGCCGAAATATGAGAGTCTTCAGAAAGGACAATTGAAATACACGGCATTGAATTTATAAAAAAAGAAGTCATATTCTGGTTGCCGGACAAAAGTCCTGCACGGTAAATCGACAAAAACTTCTGGGGGCTTACATAGTCGATTTTTTCTTCGTTAAAGGATTCGACAATTCGTTTTGTAAGCCACAAAGGTGATGAATTTTTAAATCCCGCGGTGTAGATGCGCGACTCATTATATGAATTGTCAAACCTTAAAATAAGTGCGACCGTGTTGTCCGTATCAATCATTGAAGAAGCAAAAACAGACGTTCCGTTCTGCTGAAAATTCTTCCTGAACGGCACACGGCTTGCTTCATCCATGGCAGTAAATACAAATTCAACAGAAAAGTCAAACTTTGAATCCCTGACAAATTTTATCAAATCCACAACAGTGCTTGTTTTTCTAAAAAAATCTTCCTGTTTTATGTCGATTACAACAAGGCTTTTTTTCTGGTCGTTGAAATCTGCTGCGTATGAAAAATCTGTTCCCGCAAAATCGAGTGTGAGGTTTGAAGCAAAAATGTCGCTGCCTGTGTGTACCAGTTCTGATTTGAGCGGGTTGAATTTGTTTTTTTTAAGCGTCTGTTCGACGTAATTTGTAAGTTGAGCGCCACGCAAATAGCTCGAAACATCGTCTTGAGAAAATGTGCAAAAGGTAAAAAAAGTCAAAAAGATAAACTTTAAAAATAATTTTTTAGCGTGAACGCCGTTCATAATAAATAGAATATAATTTGTATGTTTACAATGCAAGACCCTTGGTATATAATAAGTTTAATGGAGTTAAAAAAGAACTATGAGTGGTACTGGTAAAAAATTTTCCTTGAATCTTCCGCTGAAAGTTATTCTTACTGAAGAGGGGGCCAGCCACTTCATCAGCCATAAAATAAAACTTCTCCGATTTAGACTTGCCGACAATATTGAAGAATATGGTGTTTCTTTAAATCCTTTTTCTCCTCAATCACTTCAAAACATGATTTTAGTAAACTACATTTCTAAAATCGAAATTTCCATGTCAGAATTTGTTTCTCTCCGTCAGGAAGTTATGGATCTTTCAAAGGTTGTAGTTTATTCCGTTTTGTATAAACAGTTTGACCGACAGGTATTTGCAGATTTGATTCAGACAGATTGTGTACGAAAGCACAACCGCGCAAATCCTTCACAGCTCATCGATGAACGCACAAAAATGAGCGAAAGTCAGCTGCGCTCACAGCTTTCTCAGCGTCAGCCGATTGTTAACCTTGCAAAAAAAGAAATCCTGGACCCGATCTGGAAGTCCGTAATGGAAAACAAAGATTACTCTCTTGAAGAAAAGAATATTTATCTTTTGATGACAGAAAAATTCTTAAACCGCCTTTCTCTGATGAACTGGTACATTATTACCAAGTTCTACAAAACTGACGGCTTTTCACAGATTAATCTTGCAATCCGTCATCTTCTCCAGGTTTACATGGAAAAATCCCGTGTTGCAGAATATATTTCGATTCTTGTGATGGAACTTGCCCTTAACAATGAAAACACAAACATGCGTAAAGAAGCAAAAATCATGTACAACGGAATCGATGATACAGATTCTCTGATTTACGATCCTGAAGTTCGTGCAAAAATCATCGCGGAACTCAAACGCAAACACGAGCAGGTATTTATTTCATGGAAACTCGGCGGCGGTTCATCAGCTATCGGTAAACAGGGACGCCTTCAGATTACACTTTACAACAAGGACGATGAGTTCCAGGAAGTAAAGGAAAATATCGAATCAAAGGCATCTGCCGATACAAACAAAAAAAGCCTTATCGACTTTTACCGCGAGCTGCCGGAAGGACAGGAAAGTACGGACCTCGGCCTTTACTATCTTTCATATCTGGATGACGCCTGCAAAAAGGTTAACGTTAAATTTGAATCAATTGTCAACCAGTTCTCTTCAAGTGACCTTACTGTCATTAACCTTGTATTCAATTTTTAATGTTGATAATGAATAAATTCATTTACTCTCTTCTGACAATAGTTTTATGTGCTGTTTTGTTTTCCTGTTCCTCATCGGAAGCAAAGGTTTTAAGCGTTACCGGCACGACTGTTTTTGAATACGAAGACGAAAAGTCAAATCCAAGCCTGCGTTTTTCGGTTTTCTTCCACATAGAAAACGAAGCCCAGCGTACAGAATCCCTTAAAATTGTTCACAGAAACACAAAAT
>JAILFZ010000126.1 GCA_024697295.1 Treponema sp. | reverse complement strand
CGCAATTCTATATTCTTTACCATATGAAAAAGATGTTAAAAATGGTTTTGCGGTACTGGCCTTTTGCACTTCTTGCTTCGCTTTTTATGGTAGCCGAAGTTTTTATCGACCTTGTTCAGCCCAAGTTAATGGAAATAATCGTTGATAATGGTATTTTAGGTCTGGACAGGGGCGGTGTTTCTGATGTCGGCCTGATAATTTCTACAGGAATCCGCATGATTACCGTTGTAGCATTCGGCGGGCTTGCGGGTATTTTATCCGCAGTTTTTGCCAACGTAACCGGCCAGAACTACGGTAACGACCTTCGTAAAGCCTGCTTTACCAAAATCATGCATTTTAGCTTTGCCCAGACTGACAAATTCAGTACGGGCTCTCTTATCACACGCATTACAAACGACATTACCCAGGTTCAGCAGCTTGTAATGCAGTTAATCCGCGGACTTGTCCGCTGCCTTATGTTTTTTATCGGGGGAACTTCTGCCCTTCTTTCGCTGGATCTTTCGTTCGGCGTAATTGTTGCATGTGCTTTTCCGCTCATTATATTGAATGTAAGCCTCGTTGTATGGAAAACAAACCCATTATTCAACCTGCTGCAGTCAAGCCTTGATAAATTGAACAACATCATGCAGGAAAACGTATCCGGTGCACGCGTCGTAAAGGCATTTGTTCAGGAAAAAACCGAACAGAAAAAATTTGAAAAGGCAAACGACAATCTCGTCAACACTCAGTTCAAAGTCCAGATTATGCTTTCGCTTTTACGGCCTGTAATGAACATCGTGTTAAACCTCGCAGTTGTCGGAATCATCCTGGTGGGTTCAATCCGTGTGCAGTCCGGTTCCATTGCACCGGGAACTGTTATGGCGGCCATCACTTATATTTCGCAAATTTTGAGCGGAATGATGATGCTCGCAATGATTTTTCAGACTCTTTCGAGAGGAAGCGTTTCCGCAAAACGAATTGCCGAAGTGTTGAACACGGATTCTGAAATTCAGGACGGTAAAAATTCAACCATTCCGGTTTCGGCAGATAAAGGCACAATCAGTTTTAAAAATGTAAGTTTTTCTTATCCGGGAACAAACACTACAGTTCTCAAAAACATCAACCTTGATATCCAGGCCGGCCAGACCTTAGGAATTATCGGTGCAACCGGAAGCGGCAAAACTACCCTTATAAACCTGATTCCCCGCTTTTATGACGCAACAGGCGGCTCCGTGACAGTCGACGGAATCGATGTAAAAGACTATAAACTGGAAACCCTGCGCAAAAAGATTTCTTTATGCCTTCAAAAAAGTGAACTTTTCAGCACGACAATCCGGGACAATATTGCCATGGGTAAAGAAGGAGCTGCAGAAGAAGAAATCAGAGCGGCCGCACAATCTGCCCAGGCCGAAGAATTTATTTTGCAGCAGACCGGCGGTTACGATACTCCTGTCGCAGAACGCGGAATGAGTCTTTCCGGCGGACAGCGCCAGAGAATCGCCATCAGCCGCGCCCTCCTCAAACAGGGCGAAATTCTCATTTTTGACGACTCTACAAGCGCCCTCGACTTAAAGACCGAATCCCAGCTTTATCAGGCCTTGAATTCAAATTATAAGGGAATTACAAAAATCATAATCGCACAGCGCATCGCTTCCGTAAAAAACGCTGATAAAATTGCTGTCCTCGACGGCGGCTCAATCTGCGCAATCGCAAGCCACGAAGAGCTCCTTAAAACCTGTCCGGTCTACCAGGACATTTATGATTCGCAGTTAAAGCAGACTGAAGGAGGCCGAGCATGAGTTCGCAGATAAAATCAAAAATTGCTGAACAGGGATTCAGGCGCGGCGGTCCGGGAAGAATGGCAGCTCCGGTCGAAAAACCAAAAAACGGCAAAAAAACACTCGCCCGCCTTGTAAAATATTTTAAGCCGGAACTCAAAACGGTCATTATCCTTTGTCTTGTTGTTCTCGTTACGGTAATTGCAAGCGTGACCGCTCCTTCCATGCAAAGCCGCGCAATAGACTCGCTCGTCGCCAGAGAGTTTAGACGCGTTCCAAAAATTCTTTTGACTATGCTTGCCCTTTATGCAATCCATGCCGGTGCAATCCTTTTGCAGGGATTTTTTTCGGCACAGCTTTCAAGAAACGTAATCAAAAGACTTCGCGCAAAACTTTTTAACAAGATAATAAATCTCCCGGTTTCCTATCTTGATACGCATTCTCACGGCGACATCATGAGCCGTATGACAAACGATGCCGAAAACGTTTCCAACGTAATCAGCCAGTCCCTGACTTCGCTTTTTTCGGGAGTTCTGACACTTCTGGGAACCATAACCATAATGCTGAGTTTCAGCGTGCCGCTTACATTTTTAACATTCAGCACAGTCATTCTTACCGTAATCGTAACAAGAATAATGTCTTATCTTATGCATAAATTTTATGTAAAAAGACAGGCCCTTCTTGGAACTCTCAACGGCATTGTTGAAGAAAAGGTTTCTTTCGGAAAAACTGTCACGGCCTACAATCTTGAATCCAGAACAATTGATGAATTTACACAGGCCAGTGATTCACTTACAAAAACCGGAATAATCGCGGACATAATCGGAAACGCCATGGGTCCTCTGATGAATATGCTCAACAACTGTTCCTTTGTAATTGTAGCCGCAATCGGAGCCTGGTTTGCGCTCAAAGGTTCAATTTCTGTCGGTGTGATTTCTGCGTTCATTATTTATTCAAAACAGTTTTCCCGTCCGATAAATGAACTTGCCCAGTTATACGGCCAGATAGAAACTGCAGTTGCAGGCGCCGAACGGATTTTTTCTATTCTTGATGAACCTGGCGAAGACCACGGAACTAATCTGCCTCTGGAAGTTACCGACGGCGTTATTGAATTCAAAAATGTAAACTTCAGCTATGTCAAAGGCAAACAGATAATCCATGACTTTACATTAAAGGTAGAAGCCGGCAAAAAAATTGCGCTCGTAGGTTCAACCGGAAGCGGAAAAACGACAATCGTCAATCTTTTGATGAGGTTTTACGATATTGATTCCGGTACGATTACAGTCGACGGAACCGACATCCGTAAAATTTCCAAAGACACCCTGCGCGACAGCATCGGAATCGTTTTGCAGGACACTGTTTTATTCTCTGACACTGTCCGGGCAAACTTAAAATACGCCGACCATACAATCAGCGACCAGAAAATGATTGAAGCCGCCGCTCTTGCAAACTGCGATAAGGTTGTAGAAACTCTGAGCGACGGCTACGACACCTTTTTAACCGGCGGAGGAGCAAACCTTTCTCAGGGTCAGAGACAGCTTTTGACTATCAGCCGTGCGTTCCTGTCATATCCAAAGATTTTGATTTTGGACGAAGCAACATCAAGCGTCGATACGCGGACTGAGCGGAACATCCAGGATGCGATGGTACGCCTTATGCAGAACAGAACGAGCCTCATTATTGCGCACCGCCTTTCAACAATCCAGGATGCGGATATGATAGTTGTAATGGATAAGGGCAGGATAATTGAAAGGGGAACCCACAAAGAGCTTCTGGCAAAAGGCGGCAATTATTATCAGCTTTATATGACACAGTTCGCAGGGAATTCAATTTAACCTTAGATTTTATCCGAAATATCAAATTATTGCCTTTTTTTTAAATAAATTTAACTTTTTCTGCATTTTATCTATAAAAAATACTCATAATGTTATATAATAATATCAGTATGAATCAGGGTATTGCAAAAAGAAGGGCTTTTTTAACCCAGCGTAAAAATCAGGGCAACCGTGTAACAATCGGTTTTGCCGGAATTGCTGACTTCCGTTCATTTATCGGCCAGGAATATATTGCCGGTATCATGAAAGCAGCAAATGATTACGATCTTAACTTTATCAACTTTGCCGGAGCCATTAAATATTCGCTCTTTGACGACATTGATTTTATTTCTCACTATTTAAAAAGCTTCAGATTTATGAAGTCTCCGCTTGTTGACGGACTTGTAACATGGACTTCGTCTATGTGTAACCTCCTCGACAACAAAACCATCGTAAATACTTTTAACGCCCTCAAGCCGCTTCCAATGGTTGATATCGGTTATATGGACATCGATGGAATTCCATGTATCCGTATCGACAACAATACTTCCATCGCCCTGATCATGGACCACCTTGTAAACACTCACCATTACAAAAACTTTGTTTACATGGGTTCCAAAATTTCCGAACCGCACCTTACCCGACTCGCAGTTTACCGCGAAGAACTTAAAAAATATGGTCTCCAGGAACTTCCTAACACTGTTTACATGACCAAAACGATGGATTCAATTGATATCGCGATGGCGGTCAACCAGTTGTGCAGCGCCTACGACCTCAAAAATTATAATTCAATCGACTGTATCATTACTGCGTCAGACATTATTGCTTCTACAGTAATTGAAGAACTCGACAAACGTGGAATCAACGTTCCAAAAGACATTGCGATTACAGGTTTTAACAACCAGTACAACGGAATTACAGCCCGCTCGCCTGTCACTACAATGAACCTCGAATACTTTAAGCGCGGCTATGCGGCTGTTGAACTTTTGATTGACCGCATCATGTCGCCGGAAACAATTTTCCACACAAGGCTCGTTCCTACTTCTCTGCTGGTCCGTCAGAGCTGCGGATGTTTTGAACAGAGTATCGTTGACGCCGGAAACCAGATTATCACAAATAAAGAGTCCCTCGCAGAGTCGAGCGAAGAAGATGTAAGAAACTACCTCTTTTCCAAGGTCAAAATGATCTTTCCTCAACAGAGTGAGACCGAAATTACAGACCTTGTAGATTCAATTTTTGAAGATATTTACGACAAGCCTACTCCGAGCGTTATGCTCCGCTGGTTCCAGACGCTTTTGCAGAACATCCGTAAGGATTCGATGCTTGTAAATTATGAACTCCAGCAGAACATTACAAATCTGCGCCGCGTAATTTTACCGATGGTCAAAGACGATGAATCGCAGTTTATGCACATCGAAGACATTTTCCATCAGCTGCGCTCACTCGTTTCTGTATTTATTGAATACGATACGCTTTCGACCCGTGAAAATTCTTACATGATGAACAATATGTCGCAGATTGCAATGAACTTTGCTTCTGCAACTACCGGAAAACAGATTCAGGACGTTTTGCGCTACCAGCTGAGCGAACTTGAAATCCCTGGAATTATACTTTGTCTTTCTGACAATATGACGATGGATTTAAGTTCATCAAATCTTGAACTCATCCTCCCTGAACCGCCGTCAGACATTAAAAGCAAACTCCCGTACAAAGTTTACGACCCGACCTGCATTCCAAAGATTTTCTTTCCGCAGGGCCGCCGTTACTCTGTAATGCTCGAAATCCTTTACCACGCAGACCGTTATTTTGGTTATGCATTCCTCGAAATCGGAACTCCGAACATTTCGGTTTACGATACAGTCCGCATGCTTTTGAGCAACGCGCTTTATTCGGTTTATGTAAAGGAAGGAAGAACTAAAGAACACTCAATGCTTTTGAGCGGCGACCAGCTCGTCGGAATTCTTCATCTTTCTACCGACAATGTTCAGGAAAGCAAAAACGGAATCACCGTGCGCCAGATTACAAACTATCTGGTTGAACACTTAAACGAAATGACAAATCTGGATAAAATGGCCGACGAACTTATGGTCAGCAAGAGTCATCTTGTACGCCGTGCAAAGGAATTAACCGGCTATACAATTCAGACTCTGCATGAAAAGCTCAAGATTGAACAGGCAAAGAATCTTCTGCAGGTGGATTCAATCAAGCTGAGCGAAATCGCAACACGCCTGGGCTTCCAGAACCAGAACTACTTCAGTTCCGTTTTCAAAAAGAATACTGG
>JAILFZ010000119.1 GCA_024697295.1 Treponema sp. | reverse complement strand
AGCGAACTTGCAACCATCCGCAGCGTTGACAAGGATGAAGCCGCATCCATCATGAACGAGTTCAGTTCGTTGATGCAGAAGGCCCGTGAAAACGGTGGCGTGGATACAGCAAGAAACATTCTTCAAAAAGCTTTTGGCGGCGACAAGGCAGAGCAGATGCTCGACAAAGCTGTTCCGTTTAAGGGAGGAAAGCCTTTTTCTTATTTGAGCGAAGCGTCATCGGAAAAAATTGCAGCCCTGTTAAAGGACGAGAGCGCGGCAGTGCGTGCCCTTGTGCTTTCATATCTTAAACCGAAAGTTTCTGCCGAATATATCAATACATTAAAAGACGAAGAAAAAAAAGATGTAATTCTTCGCCTTGCGAAACTCAAGGAAATCAATCCGGAACTTTTAAAGCGCGTTGATGCTGCGATGGAAGAAAAAAATAAAAACATCATGGTCAAAAAGACCAACGCAATTGACGGAAGAAGCGTACTTGCGGGTATCTTAAAACGTATGGACGGTCAGGACGAAGAGTCAGTTATCCGGCGAATCAGCGAATCAGACCCGGAACTTGGTGCCGATATCAGACAAAGACTTTTTACATACGAAGATATTGTTAATGCCGACGATAAATCCCTGCAGGAAAAACTGCGCACGATGGAAGATGTTCAGATTGCCTTTGTTATTGCAGGCAAGACTCCTGACTTCAGGGAAAAACTTTTATCAAACGTTTCTTCCAACCGCCGGACAAGCATACTTGACGAAGAAGAACGCCACAAGCCTATGCTCAAAACAGATGTTGAAAAAGAAACATCTTTGTTTTTTAGCGCGTTGAGACGGGCCTGGGAAGACGGAACTCTGATAATTAAAGGGCGTGGAGAAGAATATGTGTGATTTGATGAAAAAGGGTGAGGAATATAAAGATTTTGAAGTTACCGACATTTTTAAATTAAAAGACTATCACTCGACCGCAGTAAAGCTTTATCATAAAAAATTAGGCCTCGAAGTTCTACATCTTGTTAACGACGACAAGGAAAACCTTTTCAGTTTTTCATTCAGAACGATAAATGATAATTCAACCGGAGTTGCCCATATTATGGAACACTCGGTTTTGTGCGGCTCTGAGCTCTATCCGCTCAAAGACCCGTTTACACAGCTTTCAAACCAGAGCGTAACCACCTATCTCAATGCTTTTACAAGCCCGGACAAAACCTGTTACCCGGCTTCTTCAACGGTAAAGGCTGATTATTTTAATTTGATGAGCGTTTATGCGGACGCAGTTTTTTTTCCGCGTTTGAGCAGGGGGATTTTTTTGCAGGAAGGTCACCGCCTCGAAAAGGACGCAGATGGAGATTACAAAATTCAGGGAGTTGTTTATAACGAAATGAAGGGCAATTATTCTTCTTTTGAAGGAGTTGCCGGCGACATTTCTACAACAAGTCTGATGGAAGGCTGTGTATATTCAAAGGATTCTGGTGGAGATCCGCTGGAAATCCCGAACTTAACCTACGAACAATTCATTGATTTTCATAAAAAATGGTACCGCCCTGACAACTGCTTTTTGTTTCTCTATGGAAACATCCCGACTAAAGAACAGATTGATTTTCTTGACAGGCACTTTATCAAACGCCTCTTAAAAAAATATCCTGACTGCATTGTAAGTTCAAAAGATAAAAAGGCTCAGGCAGAAAACTTTGTAAAATTCTTAAAGCCGCTTCCCCTCAGGGAGCCTAAATTTATAAAGGCAACAGGTCCCGGCCTTGAAGACGGCGAAAAGGGCAATACTGTACTTGTAAACTTTAATTTTGGCCATCTTGCTGATGAATTTGATAAGTTTGAAATCGTAGTTTTAGTCAGTCTTTTATCGAATTATGATAACTCTCCGCTGGAAAAGGCTCTCGTAGAAAGCGCCCTTGGAGAAGACAGTGCTCCTCAGTCAGGACTTGAAGGCCTGTATGACACAGTGTTTACAGTCGGCCTTCGCGGAGTTAAAAATGCAAACACAGACAAAGTAAAAGAACTTGTTTTTGGAACGCTCAATAAAGTCTATAAAGAAGGCTTTAAAACCGAAGATATTGAATCCATTTTTATGGCAACTGAGTTTTTGCAGCGTGAAGTTAAGCGCAACAACGGCCCTTACAGCCTTACCCTGATGAATACAGCCGCCCGTTCGTGGTCGTATGGCGACAACTTAAAAAAGGCTTTCCGCTCAGGCGAAACAATTAAAAAAATCCACAGGATGATTTTAAACGATGATAATTATTTAAAAGGCCTAATCAAAAAATATTTTCTTGATAATCCCAACTGGACTTTGTGCGAGATTAAGCCTTCAAATAAATATTCAAAAGAGCGCGACAAACTCGAGCAGAAAAATATCCAGAAAATTCTTAACTCAAAAACCCAGAAAGAACTTGAACAGGAAACTCTTGAATTAAAGGCATTCCAGTCACAAAAGGACGATCCGTCGTTAATTCCGCATTTAAAGCCTTCGGACTTTTTAAAGGACAAAAAAAGTTTTTACAAACCGTTCAATTTAAAATATGACAAAATTGAAGGAGCTTCCAGAACGGAACTTGACCTGTTCTCGAGTCCGGAAGCTGTTAACGGCGTAAGTTATGTGCGCGTAGGCTTTGCACTCGATAATCTCAGTCTTGAAGAATTACAATGGATTCCTCTGTTTTGTAAGACCGTAACTGAAATCGGCTTTGGAGAACTTTCCTGGGAAGAGGCTGCCGAAAAGGTAAACCGTTTGACCGGCGGAATCGGGGCAGTTTCTTATCTGCGCCCTTCGTTCCAGACAAAAAATGCCAAAAAAATCTCAAAGGAAAGCAATTATCCTGACCACATCTGGCTTGTATTCAATCTGAAAGTCCTTGATGATAAAATCAGCGACGGTCTTGAATTATTAAAGGAATACATCACAAATGTATCGTTTAAGGATACAAAGCGCATTAAAGACATTGCAATTGAACACAGAAATGATTTTGTTTCTACGATTGTGCCTGCCGGACATTCCTTTGCGCGCCGGCGTACAATGCGTAAAAATAACGCAATAAGCGCCCTGAACGAAATGTGGTACGGCTTGTCCTATTTGTTTACTGTCCAGCAGCAGTGCGACATGAAAATCAAGGACGTGGCAGACAGATTGAATTCAATTTATCATAAAATACGCGTCGGCGGTTCATTTATTCATATTACGGCAGAAGAAAAAACCATCATAAAAAGTAAAAAAATGTTTTCTTCATTTGCTAAAAAAACAGAACTTAAACCGGTTCAAAAAGCAAAACCGCTTGATTTTGACAAACTCTTGAAGATGACCAGCATTCAAGACTGCGAAGAAAATGGACAGGAAGTGTTTGTAATTCCTGCACAGATTGGTTATGCAGCACAGTCAACTCTCGCAACACCGTACGGCGAAAAGGAAAATGCCGTTGAAGAAGTTGCAACCCACTGGCTTTCAAACATACTTTTGTGGGAAAAAATCAGGACTGAGGGTGGAGCTTACGGCGGATTCTGTTCAACAGAAGAAAACAGAGGACAGTTATTGTTTACCAGTTACCGTGATCCAAAACCATTTAAGTCGAACGATGTTTTTGATGACTGTATCCGTCAGGCTTCAAAAATCAAGTTTACTGAAAAGGATGTGGAAAAGGCGGCTATCGGAACGATTTCAGACTTTATAACGCCTGTTACACCTCAAAGAAGCGGACTGGCATCATTGCTGTCTTCTCTTGAAGCGTTGACCGATGAAGACCGGATGAACAAGCGTATAAACATTTTAAAAACAACCCCGGATGATTTGTCGCAAACTTTTAAAAATCTCTATAAAAAACTAAATGTTAGAAAATATCGTGTTATAATATGTGGCAGAGAACTTGTTCCAGGTGGTAAATATAAGGTTTTGCCATTATAATTTAATTAACATTCAAAAATGCGGAGGTTCTAATGTTAAATAAGAAATTTGAAGAATGCATAAAAATGATGCGCCAGCTTGTCTCTGATATTCAGGGTGCGCCATATCCTGGAGAAAATTTTGAACCTGAGCTTTATCAAATCTGGTACGAACATGTTCAGAAAGCCGCTGTTGAATGTTTTGAATACCTGGACGACAATTTTCCTCAGGAAAAAGAAGATTTTGATAAAACTCTTAAAAAGATGTTCAAATAGCCTTAACCTTGCAACGATTTTTGCCGAAAAAATAAATAGAAAAATCGATTGAATTTGCAAGGTGGGTGCATATGTCAGCCTCTAAAAAATATAGTCACTACGAAAATTATTTACTGAAAGGAAAGTTAAAGCGAAATGGTTTTGAACGCTGGCGTTATGTCTTTACAGGGCTTAACCGCACAACCGGTGACCAGCGTACTTTCTTTATAGAATTGTATTATATCAATCCTCTTATTTCTCCGGATAAACCGATTCTTGCGCAAAAATCACGTCCAAAAATTTCTGAGTCAGACCTTCAGTATGCACTCGCAGGAACTGCTTCTGCACAGTCTGTTTCCCAGGAAATTCCCGTTCAGCCGTCTTATGTACTTGTAAAAGCCGGTGTATATGGAGTTGGTGGAAGACAGTTCAATAAATTCTTCCCTGTAAAAAATCTTGTATTCAACAAAAAAGAAGGTTCATTCAAGGTAGATCCTTTTGTTTTTGGTAACGATGCGCTTATCGGTTCAATTGCAGTATCACCTTCAGAAATTCAGAATAAGCCTGAACTTTTATGTTCTTCCGGGATGATGGACTGGAATATTCATTTTGAAAAAAATATTGAATGCGGACCGATGCGCATTTCAAAAACAAACTTCTGGATGCCGATTGGAAGCCGCACCGTTTTTGCGGGTCTTGTTCACATCGACGGCCAGGAATACAGCATAATTCCGCGCAGTTCTTCCGGTTATATCGACAGGGCCTGGGGCAGCTCCCTTCCAAACCCGTTGTTCCACCTTTCTTCTGGAAACCTGACAAGCGCAATTTCGGGCAAGCCTCTGGTACATTCATGCTTTGCAGTAGAAGGTGAATTCGATAATGAACTGAGCATTTATGTTAACATCGAAGGCCGTCACATTGCTCTTAACGGAAAATCTTTCTTAAACAAATATACAGAAATTCACAACTGGTCAGAAATGCCTGCAGATGCTGACGGAGAAAAACTCCACTGGACTGTCAGCGTTCACAAGCGCCGCCTCGTTGTCGATATGGACATTTACTGTAAAACTTCAGAAATGTTTGTGCGCGATTACGAAACTCCGGAAGGTCAGCGTCAGCTTCTCAAAGTGCTCGGCGGCGGAACCGGTTTTGGCGAAATCCGCGTTTACAGGAAAGTAGGGCACAATCTTGAACTTCTTGAACACGCAAACGTTAATGATGCAGTCTGCGAATACGGTTCAATAGATAAAATCGAAGAATAATATTTGCCGTAATCCATAAATTTTACTATCTTAAAAATATGGGGGTAAAAATATGGATTACGAAAAGTTTACACTCAAAACTCAGGATGCTTTACAGGAAGCTTCCAGCATAGCAAACAAAAATGACCATTCAGAAATTGGTCTTGAACATCTTTTTATTGCATTAGTTGAACAGGAAGACGGTATCGTTGCTCCAATTCTTGAACGCATCGGCTGTCCTCTAAATAATCTTCTTTATACAGCAAAACAGTTTTTATCTTATTATCCTAAGGTTAGCGGCGGGGCAGACTTACGGCTGAGTTCAGAAGCACAGAGAGTGCTTGCAAAGGCCGAAAAGGAAATGAGCGCATTAAAAGACTCATATCTATCGACCGAGCACATTCTCCTTGCCATGAGCGAAAGCGACGGCAAAATCGGAGACCTTTTACGAAAAAACGGTGCCACAAAGCAGTCAATTTTACAGACATTAAAAACTGTTCGCGGCAACAGCACTGTTGACAGCCAGAACCCTGAAGAAAAACTCCAGGCGCTCGAAAAATACTGTACGGATTTAACTGAACGCGCCCGCAAAGACAAAATTGACCCTGTAATCGGACGGGACGAAGAAATCCGCCGTGTAATGCAGGTCCTCGTACGCCGCACAAAGAACAACCCGGTTTTAATCGGTGAACCTGGTGTCGGTAAAACCGCAATAGTTGAAGGCCTTGCCCGTCGAATCGCAAGCGGTGATGTTCCGGAAAGCCTTAAAAACAAACGCCTTCTTTCACTTGATATGGGAAGTCTTGTTGCAGGAGCCAAGTTCCGGGGAGAATTTGAGGAGAGGCTTAAAGGTGTCATTGAAGCCGTTAAAAAGGCCGAAGGTTCAATAATTCTTTTTATTGATGAACTGCACACGATTGTTGGAGCGGGAGCAGGCGAAGGCAGTATGGATGCCGGAAACCTCTTAAAACCTGCCCTTGCACGCGGCGAACTCAAGGCAATCGGCGCAACAACATTGAACGAATACAGAAAGTACATCGAAAAGGATGCAGCACTTGAACGCCGTTTTCAGCAGGTTTACTGTGCTGAGCCTTCTGTAGAAGATACAATTGCCATTCTCCGCGGACTGCGCGACAAATATGAAATTCATCATGGGGTTAAGATAAACGATGAGGCTCTCGTTGCAGCGGCCGAACTGAGTAACCGTTATATTACAAGCCGTTTTTTGCCTGATAAGGCGATTGACCTCGTTGACGAGGCTGCAAGCCGTATAAAAATGGAAATTGAAAGCGAGCCTGAAGAACTAGATCAGCTTGAACGCAAAATCCTCCAGCTGCAGATTGAAAAACAGTCTCTTTCCAAAGAAGACGACAGGGCAAGCCTTGAGCGCCTCGAAAAGCTTGAAAAAGAACTTTCCGAAGTTACAGCCGCGCGGGATGCTATGAAGCTTGAGTGGCAGAATGAAAAGGCTAAAATTTCAAGTTCGCGCGACTTAAAGGAAAAACTTGAAAACGCACGTTTTGAACAGGAAAAGTTTACAAGGGAAGGCAACCTTGAAAAGGCGGCCGAGTTCAAGTATTCAATCATCCCGAATCTTGAAAAACAGCTTCAGGAAGCTCAGAAGGCAGATGAACAGCGCAATAATGGAAACGAAAAAGAATCTCTTTTACGCGAAGAAGTAACAGAAGAAGACATTGCGCGTGTTGTAAGCATCTGGACCGGTATTCCGGTTGCAAAGATGATGGCCGGCGAAAAACAGAAATATGTTGAACTTGAAAACGTTCTTCACAAGCGTGTAATAGGTCAGGACCAGGCTGTAACTGTTGTAAGTGATGCAATCCGCCGAAACCGCGCAGGCTTGAGCGATCCTCAGAAGCCTCTAGGAAGCTTTATGTTTATCGGTCCGACAGGTGTCGGAAAAACTGAACTTGCAAAAACCCTCGCAGACTTTTTGTTCAACGATGAAAAGGCACTTACTCGAATTGATATGAGTGAGTACATGGAAAAATTCTCCGTGACACGTTTGATTGGAGCACCTCCGGGATATGTCGGCTACGATGAAGGCGGACAGCTTACAGAAGCAGTTAGACGCCGTCCATACAGCGTAATTCTTTTTGACGAAATCGAAAAGGCTCATCCGGATGTATTCAATGTGCTGCTTCAGGTGCTTGATGACGGACGCCTTACTGACGGTCAGGGAAGGGTTGTAGATTTTAAAAATTCCATTATAATTATGACAAGCAACCTTGGCAGCGATTTGATCCTTGCTCAGGATGATATGTCGACTGAGCAGTTGAAAGGTCAGATTGATGCTTTGCTTAAAACAAAGTTCCGGCCGGAATTTTTAAATCGAATTGATGAAATTGTAATGTTCAACCGTCTTGAGCAGTCGGCAATTGCTTCAATTGTAAAAATCCAGCTTGAACGCATTAAGAGCCGTCTTGCCGAACGCCGAATTCAACTTGAATTTGACCAGAGCGCTGTTGATTTTATTGCTAAAAATGGTTTTGACAGAGACTTTGGAGCGCGCCCGGTAAAACGTGCAGTTCAAAATTATGTAGAAAATCCGCTCGCAAAACTTATTCTTGCAGGAAAGTTCAGTGACGAATGTAAGATAAAAGTTCTGGCTGCTGGCGATACATTGGATTTTTTGGAGGCGTGATAGTGATAAAAAGTACTTCCGTGTACTTTTTATCACATGCAGATTTTGCCGTTGGCAAAACTGCGGTTCGCTGCATCCGTGCAGCGCCGCTAACGCGGAGTTTATAAGGAGAAATAACATGAAAAAGATAACATCACTTCTTGCAGTGTTTGTTGCTCTTACTGGACTTGCGTCTGCCGATATCGGACTCGGCGGAGCATTTGGTTTTGACCTTGGATTTGACACACCCGTATTTGAGGCGGCGACTGTGCGGTTTGATACAATGCCATGGGTTTTGTATGCAACTTTTTATTCTTCAGAGATCCGTGTTGATGCGGTTGCAGACAACTGGTTCATAAATGAGCGCCTGACAAATGTCCTTGACTGGTATGCATTCTGGGGAATCAGTGCTTCTACAGGCTTTGGCGACGGTTTTGAACTGACTACAGGCGCCCGTATTGGAGCTGGTCTGGACTGGTTTATCCTTGACAAGAGACAGCTTGAATTCTTTGTTCAGGCCGCTTACAATCCGCGCATCGGTATAAACTTTGACGACGGATTTGCCTTTGTTCCGCTCTGCTTTCCTTTAAGCACCGGAGCCCGCTGGTGGTTCAGGTAGGATTTCCTGCATTTTTTCTTTGAGCAGGTACGGTGGATTGACGACTATCATTCCGCTGCCATACATTTGAGAAAGGCCTGTCATTTGTGACGGGTCTTTTGTTTTTAATTCAAATATGTTCACTTTTTCTTCGACGCTGGCACCGCTTCGTTCTACCGCGCTTTCTACGTATTCTTTTAACTGGAGAACCTCACTTTCACGGTTCAACAAAAGCGGATACCAGATTAAATAGGTTGCAACCTGCCATCTTTTGTATGAATCCGTAAAAAACTTTGCCGTCTGGATGTATTCGTCCTTATCCTCGTAACTTGGGTCAATAATCACGCATCCCCGCTTTATCTGCGGCGGAATCACTGCCTTTAAGAATTCGGCAGCGTGTTTGTTGTGGACTATGATTGAATTTCCTTCATTTTTGAACAGGGGCTTTTGTTTTGCATTTTCCTTTAGTTCAAGTACAACCTGAGGATGAAGCTCGTTTAGGATGAGCTTATCCTGAGGGCGCAGAAAGTTTTTTGCAATTTCCGGAGAGCCAGGGTACAGGTTTTTTTGTGCGTAGATTTTTGCGATTTTGATATAAGTGCTTTCATTTAAACCAGAATATTTATCCGGGGTCGAATTCAACTTATTCAATAATGAAAGAATTCCGTCCCGTGCTTCTGAGGTTTTTATGATTCTCTCGTCGTCCAGATGATAGAGACCGGAGCCGGCGTGGCTGTCGATAACTGTAAACGGCTTTTCTTTTTGGCACAAATGTTCTAGAACAAATGAAAATATGAGGTGTTTTAAAATGTCACCGCTGTTGCCGCAGTGATATGCGTGAATATACGAAAGCATGGCTTATATTAGCACATAATTGACAAAAAAACACATCTCATTGATAAGAGACTGTTTTTTTTGTACAATGATAATATTATGAATAAAGCACTTGAAGATTTGAAGGCACGTGGTTTTTTTGCACAGTGCACTGACGAACAGGGACTTTCTGATTTAATGGATAAAGGTCCCGTTACTTTCTATATCGGTTGTGACCCTACAGGTCCATCCCTTCATATTGGACACATGGTTCCATTCTTTGCTTTGCGTCATTTGCGCGCAGCCGGACACAGAGGTATCGCATTGATTGGCGGCGGAACTGCACGTATCGGCGACCCGTCAGGCAAAACAGAAATGCGCAAGATGATTTCTTATGAACAGATTGACGCAAATACAGAAAATATTCGTAAACAACTCGATGCATTTATCGGTTTTGACGATAAAACCGCTCTTGCCGACAACAATAAAAACTGGCTTGCAGATATGAACTACATCGACTTTCTGCGCGAAATCGGTTCATGCTTCAGCGTAAACAAAATGCTTACATTTGAAGCCTACAAACAGCGCCTTGAACGCGGCTTATCATTTATTGAATTCAACTATCAGCTTCTTCAGGCTTATGACTTTTATATGCTGCATCAGCGCCATGGTTGCGTTCTGCAGATTGGTGGTGATGATCAGTGGGGTAATATTACAGCAGGTGTTGATTTGATCCGCCGCAAACTCGGTGGTACTACAGAATTGAACGCACAGCACCAGGCTTACGGTCTTACATTCCCTCTCATTACACGCAGTGACGGTAAAAAGATGGGTAAGACTGAAAAGGGAGCAATTTTCCTTGATAAAAGCCTTACAAGTGTATTTGATTTCTTCCAGTACTGGCGTAACGTTGCTGACCCTGATGTTGAAAAATTCTTCAAACTCTTTACATTCCTCCCGCTGGATGAAATCAGCCGCATTTGTGCCGGCGACATCAACCAGGCTAAGGAACGCCTTGCATATGAAGTTACACTTTTGATTCACGGAAAAGAAGAAGCAGACAACGCTCTTGCAGGTGCCAAAGCCGCTTTCAGTGGAGAAGGGGATAAATCACAGATGCCTGCTGTTGAATTATCTAAGGATGAACTTTCTGCAGGTGTGGGTATTTTGACTTTGTACGTAAAAGCAAAACTTACTCCTTCAAACAGCGATGCGCGCCGCCTTGTAACACAGAACGGTGCCGCATTGAATGGAAAAACTGTTACAGACGTAAAATACACAGTTACAGAAAAAGATCTTGATGATGATGGTGAACTTGTATTACGCGCAGGCAAAAAGAAGTTCTGCCGCATTGTAATAAAATAAGTTTTACACTCTGTAAGACAAAAAAAAAGGAGGCCCTGGCCTCCTTTTTTTTATGTTTTTTAGTCCATCAGGTAGTTGTAGTCCGGTCCGACTCCGCCTTCTTCCATACCTTCCTCCGGCGGGCGAAGGTTAGAAACAAATACGCCGTATTCGCCGCCCTGCTGTGCCTTATTGACGTCAAATGAAAGCGGGGAAGTATCTTTTATTATCAGCTCGCTTCCAAAGCCTGCCTTGTATAATTCGCGCTGCAGCCGGTAGAGTGCGATTGTACGGCCGCTGTTGGAAGTTGAGTGTATTGTACAAACGTTTGTAGGTTGTGTGCCTTCAAGATACCAGGCAGTAACTTTATGGTTTCCGCATTCAGGAGTTAAAATTCCACCCGATACAGAGCAGACAGTGGCCTCTATAACGCCTGTGGCAGGCTTAGGGAACTCTTTCATCGGAAGTCCGTCATGTACCTTTCTCATATAATCAGCCCACGCGTATCCGGCCAGTGTTGAACCTGTGAGCTGGAGACCAAGAGACTGACCCGGCTTGTCAAATCCAAACCAGAAGATTGAAGTGTAATAAGGTGTAAAGCCCGCTGTCCATGCGTCGGCCCAGTTCTGTGTTGTTCCTGTTTTACCTGCCGCAGGAATCTGATACTGCTTGCCGCGTTCATCTGTGTATCGGAATTTTGTTCCGTTGGATGAAGGACCCGCAAGTGTGCCGCTTTTAACAGTATTCTTTAACAATTCTGTCATGACAAAGGCTGTCTGCGGAGTAATTACCTGAGCGCCCGGACCTTTTTGCTGCTGTGCGGCTCGTACATCTTTTTCCGGGTTCATTACGACGTTGCCGTTTCTGTCCTGAACCGAGCGGATTGCGATAGGAGTAACTTCTTTACCGCCGCCTGCAAATATAGAGTATGCGCGTGCAAGTTCAATCGGTCTGACTGAACATACACCCAGACCAATTGGATATCCCGGTACAAAGCCCCGGTTCGGAACTTCTTCTTTTGGAATTCCAAGGAGGCTGATTGCCCGGTTGATTGCTGTGTCAAAGCCGATACCGTCAAGTACTTTGAGGGACGGAACGTTCATAGAGTGCGCAAGTGCGTACCAAAGTTCAACATCGCCCTTCCACTCTCCGCGGAAGTTCTGAGGAATGTATGGTTTTCCGTCTGCTGTGTGGAATACGACAGGTGTGTCGGAAATAATTGTCGTAGGTGTAAATTCCCTTGAATCGATGGCAGCTGAATAATACAGCGGCTTGAATGATGAACCTGGCTGTATTTTTGCCTGTACTGCCCTGATAAACTGGTTTTCACTGTCGAATTTTGATCCGCCGACCAGTGCTGTGATGTAACCCGTTTCATTTTCAATCGAAATCATTGTGCCTTCGATTGTGGTTTTGCTTACGTTGAGTTTTGCCTGCTGGTTTGCTTTATTTACGACTCCAAGTTTGAGCGAATCGATGCCAAACATCAGCGACATTACGTCCATTACCGGGTTTATCTGATTTGTATAGGCAGCCTTTGAAATTGTTTCATTACGCTGTTCACTTACTTTTAAGCCGCCAAGGTTAAAGGTAAGTGCAAGGAGTTCAGTCATTGGTGTGTATATAGAGAATGCCTGGTTTGTACGCTCACCTGTTGTACGCTGATAAGTTCTGTTTGCGTAGCTGATATATCTGTCCATTACATCCTGGGCAATGTACTGGTTTTTGAGATTGAGGGTTGTGTTTACGGTAAAGCCGCTTGTGTAAATGTCTTCTGTACCGTAAATAAGGTTACCCAGTTCACGGCGTACGTACTCGGAGAACCAAGGCGCATTGTCATCGTGATTGAATACGGCCGCTGAAGAAGTACGGGTGTAGTCAAAGTTAGCCCAGTATTCATCAAAACTGCTGTCTGCTTCTTCGCGCGTGATATAGCCCGAGGCAACCATCGTGTTAAGAACGTCTTTCTGACGGTCCATAGCGCGGTTTGGATATTCAAAAGGATTGTAGAAAGCAGGGTTTGAAAGCTGAATTACAAGAATTGCAGATTCGGCCGGTGTGATTTGTGTAACATCGTGGCCAAAGTAATATTTTGAGGCTGCACTTACTCCGTAAGTTCCACCGCCAAAATAGATTTTGTTCAGATAAAGTTCAAGAATTTCGTCTTTTGAATAGCGGCGTTCCATCTGGATGGCCCACCACAATTCCTTGAGCTTACGTCTGATGGACATATCTGTACGGTCACAAAAAAGCGTACCTGCAATCTGCTGTGTTAAAGTTGAACCGCCTCCGAGAGACATTCCTGTAAGTTTGCCGACAACCGCACGGAACACTGCCTTTACACTGAATCCGCGGTGTTCGTAAAAGCGTCTGTCTTCGCGCGAAATAAGAGCGTCAAGCATGTGGCGCGGAATTTTACGGATGCTTACGATTTCGCGTTTTTCTTCGCTGGCAAGTTCTGTGATAAGTTCGCCGTTGATGTCGAGGAGTTTAGTCGGAAGGGCTGTTTCAAATTCTGTAAACTGTTCGTTATCTATAATAAATTTTGTTGAGGATAATGCTAAACCAAGACCTGCTCCAAATAAAATTGCACATACAAAAAGAGCAGCAACAAAGATATAAGTAGACTTTTTAATTGTGTCCATATCTAAATAGAATAAGGGTTTAAGGGCTTTCAGTCAAGGTGGAGGCGGTTTATATATAGGAAGATTAAGAGCAAAAAAAAGGCCGGCTAAAAGCCGGCCCATGCCCATCAGGCAGTCGGACGTCAATGGGTGGGAGGGGATAATTGATCGCCCGACATTATAAATATCGTCAATAATACCTGAAATCTTTACTTTTTTTAAAGAAATTCAGCCAAATTCTACAAAAAATCTGTTTGATTACAAAAAATTATTCGTCTTCGCTTACTGTGGCGTCAACATTGAGGTTTACAGTGTAAGTTCTGCCGTTTACGGCCTTTACGGTCTTTGTAATTTCGTAGTCGCCGATTATGAACTTAACAGTGTGGTCGCCTGGTGTGATAATTACAGCTTCTTTTGAATGTGTAAAATCTGCGCCGTCCAGAAGAATCTTTGCGTTTTCCGGAGAAATTATTTTGATAAGAGGTTCAATTCCCTTAAGCTGGACAGTCTGAGAAGTTTTT
>JAILFZ010000113.1 GCA_024697295.1 Treponema sp. | reverse complement strand
CCGTACAAATCAAGATCCTCTTCCTGCAAACCGATTTTCTTTGCAACTTCGAGAATCTTCTCCATCTTGTTTTTCTGAGCAATTTCGATATCTGTAAACACAGCGTCCCCCTGTAGGTATCAGCCTATTTTACCCGATTTTTGCCTGTCTGCAAAGGTGGGGGGAACGCCGCTTTACACTTTAGTACCACTTATAACAGGCAGTTGTACCGTCAGCCCAGTGAATAAAACTGGTTTTATGCTTATATGTTACATAAGTGTAACTTGGTGAATATTCATAGCCAGAAGGAACACCAACATTTGCAGCTGTAACTTTATTTTCTACAAGGTTAGCCTCATATCCATACAGGCTCCATTTAGAAAGATCTTCTCCAAAATCCGTATTACTGTAATATGTGTGCATGAATACTGCATTATCACTTTTTACAAGAATTTTTGAATCAGTTGCTTTTAAGACTTCCTTTAATGTACAGACATTTTTAGATCCGCACCAGTAGTAAACGGGACCTGCATAATGCATTCTTCTATTAAAGCCCCTGGCATCCTCGTCTAAATACATTTTTAAAAAGTGGTCTTTCAAAGTAGCAGTAAACGTCGGTGAAGATGAATTATTAATTACCTTTGTTACAGGCAGTTTAGCCCCATTATTGCCTGGATCGGTATCCCATTTATATTTATGAGTATTATACGGTGTAGATGCAGACGCCATAACCGGGTCAACATAAAGATATCCATAACTGAAACAGTAGGATTTGACGGTAACCTTATTATTGGCATAATCAACAGCAAAATCTGCCGGGATATCATAAATATCAAAGAAACTGGTATATGGTTTATCGCCATATACTTTATAATTTCCCTTTCCATCATACAGAACCAGATAAGCGACCGATGCATTATTATCATATAAAAATGATTTTGGTACAACGACAGCTTTTACACCTTCACTCAACTGGTTGGACGAATTATACCAGTCAGAAAAGATAAATTCCTCATAATCAAGCTGTAGTATTTCTTCTTCTGATTTTAAAACAGAAGGGTTTTCAGAAGTGTCATAATACATCCTGAAATATCCTGTAACAGAGCCAGAATCATCTTTTATCGTTTCTATATCAAGATGTCCTAGCTCTATTTTATTTTTATTAAGATAATAATTAGTTTGAATAGTCGAACTTAATATAGGAGGTACAGTATCGTTTGCTGTCTGATAAACAAATTGGAGATGATCAGTAAAGGTTCCATCAGTATCTTGAATTAAGCAGGCTGACTGTACATACTCCGCCTCCTGTATATAAATTTTCTGATCAGAATCAACTATTCCGCTTGTAATAGAGTATGGTAATGTAAAGGAATAAGTCTTTTGATTCTGAAGCATTTCCTTTTTTATTAAATAATAATTATCTGATGGACTCTTTTTATTTGAGATTAATAAGGGAGCAACACTTTCTGCAGTGTCATTAAATGTTATAGTAACGGTATATGAAGCTGCATTAATTTCATTAATTTGCTCGTATGACCAGTCTTCAACAACATTACATTTTTCTGTTTCAGTGAAAATTTGAAGAGTAAAATCTTTCTTACAGCTATTAGTATCAAGCAGGGTATATATGTCACTATTGTTTTTACTCTCGTGATTTTCATATTGATGATACAAATAAGCACAAAAACGGGAATCAAGTGGATACGTGGTACTACTGGATGCGTTATAAGGCCATCCTCTATCACTATCTGAAATTTCTATATTATCCAATACCGCGATATCACTATCTGCGGGGTAAACAGTCAGATAAGGTACGTAATCTGGGTTCGAAAGGGATTTAAATACCGGCATATACCATATAATAATACTATCATTACTTCCGGAAGTAATTTCTTTCTTCATAAACTCAATTTCTGCTGCCCCTGGAATATAACAGTATTTCTCAAGGATATTTCCCACATCATCCTGCAGGGTAACTTTTATATATAAATCGGGGGTATCCGGCAATATATAGTTATAAAACCCAGTAACACTGGTAGGACCACCGGCAAGAGAAAAGTCTTTTACCAAACCGGCCGAATATACAGAAGGATTTGCACTTATATCTGAAGATGATATTGTAACGCCTTCATCATAAGAACCTTCGCTGCTGCCCCACTGGATTTTCCATTCAAGTGAGCTTTCATCCGTACTGAAATCTTTAGTTCCAATTTTATACCAGTGATCTTTTCTATCATTTATATCATTTAATAATGACTTTTGATTAAAACAGATTCTTCTGACAGGTTCTGTTTCATTAAAAATGAATAATGACTGCCCGATAAATCCTGTATCCATAATTACATAATATGTAAACACAGAGGCATTATTTTCATTATCCAGAACATAAAAATCCAGCTGTACAAGGCCGTCAGAACTTAAACATTCATAATCTGCATCCAGAATATAAGTGCTTCCATCTTTTGCAACGACATCAGAAACCAGTCGTTTGTTACATACTACAGAAGAAGAATCAACTGCCGCATAGTGGCTGCCGCTTACAATAAATTCAGTAATCTGGGTCTCTGTTACCCTTACTTCCTTTACGCCGGAAATTGTGTCGGTTGCAGTTAAATCAAGATGCAATTTACGGCTGACATGATTGGCAGTAATGAGTTCGTCCGTCATATTGTCAGGAGTAAGATCCTGAGATAGCACTTTATCATCAAACTTAGCCGTTAAAGTACTGCTGACAATAACTGGAGCGAGAAGGTCGGTCCGCCGGGTTGAATTCAATCTGTATTTATAGATAAAAGTATCGATACAATCAACATCTGAAGTGCTTTTAATGCTTCCCGCTTCATAAACGATTCCGGATTCAGTTTCTGTAAATATGCAGTTTATATACAGGCCAAGTTCAAGAATATCAATTGAATTCTTGTCAAGCAGATAATCTGAGATTTCCAGAACAAGGGTTCTTCCATCATCAGAAAGGGTTGGTACACTGTAAAATTTATTCAGATTTTCAAACGTTTTTTCATTTTGAATCAAAATATTTTTTAATATGAGATTATTACCATCGTAATACCCGTATATTCTGTTTTCTTTATCACGCAAAACTTTTTCTTCCGGGCAGTTTACAGGAATTTCTGAATCTGTGAATCTGAAAGAATCAATATGCACAGGTTCACTGAAATTAATTGTAACCGGAGTATCACAGAGAGTTCCGCCCAGTGCATACTGAGGAGATACATCTGTAACAAAAGGATGCAAACTGCCTGCAGGTAAAACTGTTATAACCCTGGCACTTACACCTGTAACTGATTTTAAAGTAAGCTGAACTTTTCGGTTCTTTAAAAGTTCTTCCACTGTTTTGTCATCAGGGGCAATTACTTCAAGAATTTTTGATTCACCTTCAAAGATGAAATTTCCATTTTTTGTAAGTACAGTTCCATCAGAATTTTTAAAAGTCCAGTTATCAAAGGAACAGTGTTCATTTAATGTAAAGTTTATAATTTTTGACTCATATTCATACAGCTGGAATTCGCCGCTTACATCACAATTTCCGTTTTCAGGATTATTAGGAACCCTGACAGTCACAAAGTTTTTTGTTGTATTATTAATCTCAAAACTGAATGATTTATCTTCTGACATTTCAACTTTTGTAATTCCGCTGAGATAATAAAACTCTTTTGGTACCGTAACCTTTATTTCCATTGAACCGCCCGTAAGTTCGAACGGATTTGAATCCTTTGCATTAAAAGTTATGCTGGTTTTGTCAGAATTAATCAGAGGTTCCTCGTAATGATCCCTTACATTAACTCCGGCACCGTTAACAATTTTTATTTTATTGAGGGCGGCATAGAGTTCGGACTGGGGATAATTTTCTGCGGAAGGCTCGCCTTCCATTGAAAGCGGTTTATTAAAATTAATTACAATGGAAGTGTTTTTAGGCTTTAAACCGCCTGTACTGTCCGGGCTTACTGTTGGAAAAGGACGTTCAACACAGTATGGTTCTATGATTATTTTTTGTTTCTGGTGTTTTTTTATTGTGGCAGTGGTTTCAAATGCGGATGTATCGTCAAAACCAACGGAACTTTCGGGAGTTGCGCGCCAGTACATAAATTTGTAGCCCGACTGAGGTTCAAACTTAAGCGCGATTTTATCAGTTTCTTTGTAAGTTTTGTCATAAAGGTTTGCGGCAGGAACAAGAGTTTTTACCGCCGAGGCATTTGCACTGATTTCAACCTCAGCATATTCACTCTCGTTATATGCAAGCATTTCCTCCAGTTCTTTTTTCTGAAGTTCTCCATTCAGGAAGTTGTCGCAAGATACAAGTAAAAGCAAACAGGCAGAAAATAAAACAGTCTTAAGAGGTACCCCTCCCCATACAGATGACATGTTTTTAATCATAAAGCAGCCTCGTTTAATATAATTTTAATATAATTTTAATACACAATTATTATATTGTCATGTTTAAACAAGGCCTGGGAGATTTTTTAAATATCCTGTTATCAAAGTACCCAGGTTTCCAGAAAGTCTGCGATTCCGTCCTCGTTGTTTGTGGCGCGGGTTACAAAGCGGGCAACTTCCTTTAAGTGCTCCTGGCCGTTTTTCATCGCAACTCCGTATTCAACCATGGTGAGCATGGATTCATCATTAAAGCTGTCGCCAAATGCCATTGTCTTTATGCGCTGAACTCCAAGCTTATCTGCAAGCCATAAAACTGCCTGGCCTTTTCCGCAGTTGTGCGGCATTACTTCCAGAAAGAACGGCTTGCTTGTAAAAACATCTGCCCTGCCCTGAAGTTTTGCCTTTAATTCCGGGAGGAATTGTGCCACTTCTTCTTCCGGAGCCGGAACGAGAATCTTAGGATGGCCCTTTTCCATAAATTCATCAAAATCAGAAACCACCTTAAAATTCAATCCGCATAAAATGCTGTCCTTTCTTGTCCACTCAGTGTCACGGTCTGCGTAAATCGTGTCCGCATCGCAAACGTGACAGCCCATTCCGCGCGCATATGCTTCTTTATGAACCAGACGCAGAATTCCTGAACCAAGTTTCTGCTCGTAAATTGGCTGTCTTGTGTGCAGGTCCAGAATGCTTGCACCATTGATTCCTATCAGGTAACGGCCGTACTGACTGCCTGCAATATCAAGCTGTCTTACAAACGGAAGAATCGCGTTTTCGGCACGGCCTGAGCAGAGGACAATGTAAATTCCTTTTTTTGTACAGTCCTGAATCGCTTTTATTGTGCGCTCACTGATTTTAAGGTTTGAATTCAACAAAGTGTCGTCCAGGTCAAATGCTATGAGGCCTATATCAAGTTTTGAATCCGGAAGTTTTGCAGAAAAAATCTGCTCCTTGTCGATTTTTTTTGAACGGCACGAAACACTGATTCCATCCCCGAAAGGATAAAACTCCGTGTAAAATTCAACATTGCTCTTTAAAAATTCAACATATTTTTTGATTTTGCGAACCAGTTTAATCGTGCTGTAATTATGCGTCAAACTCTGGTCTTCTACCATTCCATGGAACGAAAGATTGTCCGAAATGATTACACCGCCCTCGCTCAAATTATCCTTGAATTTTTCAAAACAACGGATGTACTGGGCTTTTGGGCCGTCTATAAAAATCAAATCGAATTTCTGGTCTGTTTCAAACTTGAGCGCATCCTGATTGATGGCGGTAATTTTATCTTCCAGTCCGTTGTCGCTGATGTTCTGACGGGCTTTGATGTAGCGGTCAAGATCAAGTTCAAGGGTGACTACTTTTACGTCGTCTGCGGCTTTTGCAAAACGAATCGATGAGTAGCCGATTGCAGTTCCTATTTCCAGAACCGAATGAACATCGTGAGTTTTTATATAATTGCAGATAAAATCAATTCCACCGTCCTGCATAATAGGAACCTGGTGGCTTTTTGCATATTGCTTGATGTCAGAAATTTGATTCATATTTTTATTATATCAAAATACCTTTATAAGCAAAACCTGGCCCTCTCCGACCGTCACTTCGGCAGTCTTTCCCTTTAGCACGCGGTTACTGACTGCGTACTGGTATGAAGGGTCGATTGTGGCGTTTTTAAGCGGGTACTCTGCGTTTTTAATCGTAACCTTTTTTGCTTTTCCGTTGATGCACATGAGGGAAAAAAATGAAAAGCTGTCCGGAATGGATTCAACAGAGGAACCTGCGATTTTTATAATTGAATAGTCATCGACTGCAAAGGCATTTTTTTGATTTTCGAACAGATACAAAAGAACGGACAAATTGCACATTGTGTGGTCCAGCCTTTCGCCCGTAACGCCAATAAGAATAAACTCATCAAAACCGCGTTCAACGGCAGTTTTTGCGGCAAAAAACACATCGGTGTCGTCTTTGTGCGTCGGAAGTTTTATGAGTTCAACACCGGCCGGTGCGTTTTGTAAATTGAATGAATCAAAATCGCCCGTCACTAAATCCGCTTCAAAACCAAGAGCCTTTTTATGATTGAGTCCGCCGTCGCAGTAAATAAAAAAATCGTCTTTTTTGAGATAGGATTTGATTCGATCGTAGTCGCGGATTTGGGCTCCACCCACAATGACACAACGCTTCATATGTGTATTATCGCGTTTGGAGAAGTTGAATTCAAGTTGTACAATTTTTGAACTTTGTTATAATTAAATTATAGGAAGAAGGTAATTTTTATGTTCAATAAATTTATCAAAATCATTTTTTCTGTTTTTATCTGCTTTTGCAGTTTTTCGTGCTCAAAAACAGGCGGACAGCACATCGCAGTCTTTATTCCTGGAATTATCGCGGACAGCCCCACTTACGCCGACGTTGTAAAAGGCGTTCAGAAAGCGGTCAACGAATGGAATATGGACAACCCCAATCCGGTTCAGCTTACAGTAGTTGAAGCAGGAACAACCCAGTCCCAGTGGCAGCCGGGAATCACCGCCCTTGCCGCAAGCGGAAAATACGATTTAATCATTTCTTCCAATCCTTCAATGCCTGAACTGTGCAAGCCGGTCGCAAAAGATTTTCCAAACCAGAAATTTATTCTCCTGGATGCCTTCTGCGAAGACAATGACCAGATAAGCACCGTCAGCTACAATCAAAAATACCAGAGTTATTTGAGCGGTTACATGGCAGGCCTTACAACCAGAACCAACAAGGTTGGCCTTATCGCCGCCCAGGAATATCCGGTAATGAACGAAATTCTCTATCCGTACTTTGAAAAGGGCGCAAAAAAAGCAAATCCGTGGTGCCGCACATTTTTCAGGGTTGTCGGAAACTGGTACGACGCTACAAAAGGCGCAGAACTTGCACGTTCTCTTGCTGACGCGGGCGTAGATGTAATTCTTCCAATCTGCGGGGGAGCAAGCCAGGGTGTTATAGTAACTGCACGCGAACGCGACCTCAAGCTCGTTTGGTTTGACGAAGACGCATTTGACAAGGCTCCGATGACAATTATCAGTTGCACAAAGGTTCTTCACGATAAGGCTGCTTACGAGACTACTCTTGAATTTTTAAAGGGCGAAACACATTGGGCTTCAGTAAAAACAATCGGAACGCTCTCAGACGGATATCTTGAATTTATAACTGACAACGAAAACTACATCAAGGCAAACTCAGAAGAAGTGCGCGCAAAGATTGAACAGGTAAAGACAGAGCTCAAAAATTCCGAAATTTAATACGGAAATGGACATTAAACTTAAAAACATAAGTAAATCGTTTGGAGCAAAAGAAGTCTTAAAAAACATCTCCGTTACCTTTGAAAGCGGCAAAATCAATGCCATTCTCGGAGAAAACGGAGCCGGAAAAACCACTCTCGCCAACATAATCCAACAGTACCCGGGTGTGGCAAAAATAGACCAGACTCCGCTTCTGGCAAATGAACTTACAATCCGCCAGAATATTTACCTGTGCAATAACAGCCGTCTCACAAAACGCCAGATTAAAGCAAAAATCTCAGAACTCTGCGCAAAGTGGTGTCCTGATTTAAATCTCAAAAAGCGGATTTACAACTGCGGGGCCGACGAGCGTTTTTTTGCAGCCCTCTTGTCCAAACTCGTTTACGACCCGCAGATTTTAATTCTTGATGAACCTGCAAGCCGGCTCGACTGGCAGGAAAAACGTACTCTCTACGCAAACCTCCGCCCTCTTGCCGACAGGGGCTTAAACATAATCATCATCACCCACTCGATGAGCGAGGCAGAACTTTACACCGACACAATTACCGTCCTGGAGCACGGAAGAATCGCAGAGCGCTACGAAAACAGCCGCGATTTTGAACGCAACCGCTTTGCTTTTCTTGCAAACGAAGAAAATACAAATTCAACAAATCCGCTTTTAAGCGCAGTCAAAACACGTAACGCAGATTATCTGGTCCAGTACGAACACTTAAAATCAAGCCCGCTGAATGAACCAAAAATCATCGACGCAAGTTTTGCCCTTGAACGCGGAAAGGTTACTTTGATTCAGGGGTCGAGTGACGACGGTCTTTTAACTTTAGAGCGACTGCTGACGGGAATGAGTAATAATTCAATCCACGGAAAAATCACTTTCAAACGCGGCAAACGACTTGTGCACAAAAACCTTTTCTGGAGCGGTGTATCACCTAAAAAAATCAGAAACTGCCTCGGAAAGAACTCCGTTGCACTTGTATCTTCCGACAAACTATACCTTTCTTCAAACCCAAGCCTTTCCGTATGCCAGATGCTTTGCATTCATCAGAAAAAAGATGACGACAGTTTTGCATATTCAATCATAAACAAGGCGCGTGTCAACACAGGCAGTCAGGAGCTGACCGACACTTTGAGCGGCGGAATGCTCCAGAAACTTATCCTCGAACGCGAACTTTCACTAAATCCAAAACTTATAATTTTGGGCGAACCCCTGCAGGGACTGGACCAGGCGTCTGCCCAGGCTTTTTGCCGGAGACTGCGTTCACTTTCGTACGGCGGAAAGACAGTGCTTGTTTTAAGTTCAACAGAGTTTCCGACTGTCTACACCGATAAAATTTACATTTTGCAAAAAGGAGTTTTAAGTTGAACCTCTACTTTTTTGGCAACATGTTGAATTATGCTTCTCTTTTGATGATTGCCTCGTCCGGTGCGGCCTTTGCACTCAGAAACGGCCAGGTAAATCTCGGCGGCGAAGGTCAGATTTATCTCGGAGGTTTTGCAGGCGCAATTTTTATAAACTTTCTTGTACGCACAACCCTGATGCCCGCCTGGGCAGTTTTTACCGCCGCAATGATCGGAGCAGTTTTATGCGGTCTCCTTTTTAATTTTGTCTGCGCCCTTCTCAAACTCCACAAGGGCGCCGACGAAATTTTAACAACCTTTCTGCTCAGTTCGGCGCTGATTCCGCTGATAGACGGGGCTGTCGCAGGTCCGCTGCGCACAAAGGAAGGCAATCTTCTTTGCACAGAGTTTATTCCAGAAAACATGCATTTGTTAAGGCTTTTACCGCCATCAAGCCTAAATATAAGTGCAATTTTTGCAGTTGTAACCTGTATTCTCTCGGCGCTCGTACTTACAAAAACTTACTTTGGCAAAAAAATCTATTTGTACGGAATTGCCCCGGACTTTACCGTCTACAGCGGCTATTCAAAATTCAACAGGGTGAGCCTTCCGTTATGTCTTTGCGGAGCCCTTCACAGCCTGGCCGGATTTTTTGCCGTCACAGGAACTTATTACACCTGTCACTCAGGCTTTTACGCAGGAGCCGGATGGAACGCCTTGAGCATCGCCCTTCTGTCAAAATCAAATCCAGCTGCGGTAATTGTTGTTTCGCTTATATACAGTCTGATTTTTACTTTTGCACAAAACTTAACTGTGCAGAATACGCTTGGTTTTGATTTGCCGTCGCTTTTCCAGGGAGCGATTTTCTTACTTATTGCATTGAGGAAGACAAAATGAGTTTTTCTGTTGAACCACTATTATCGCTTTTGATATTATGCGCGCCTCTTTTACTTGCTTCAACCGGAGCCCTGATCAGCGAGAGAAGCGGGCACTCTGCAATTTTCATGGAAGGAATTATAAACGCAGGTGCCTTTGCATGTTTTGCCTTTACCCACGCAACTTCTTCAAGAATCGCCGGTGCAATTCTTGCGCTTGTTGTTATGACAATTTTTTTCAGGATTATTTTCCGCGCAATTTTGTCTTCAAATTCAAATGAGTTTATAGTTTACCTCGCATTGAATCTTTTATCCGGCGCCCTCATAAGTTTATTCAGTTTTTTGATATTCAAAAGCCGCGGAGTTTTACAGCAGACATCCGAAACCCAGAATATATTTTTAATCCGCCTGGTAACCGCCGCCGCATCCTATTTAATCTGTGCAGTCCTCGTCGCATTTTTGCATGCAACAGGCACAGGTCTCAAGCTTAGAATCACCGGAACCGATAAGGTCCTTCTCAAAACACAGAAAGTCGACACCGGCCGTCTTGAACTAATGGCTTTGACAATCGCCGCATTCTGTGGATGTGCGTGCGGCTGTGTTTTGACAAACCGTCTGCAGGCCTTTGTTCCAAACATTGCCAGCGGAACAGGATGGCTTGCAATTGCTGCAGTATTTTTGGGCAAAAAAAACACGGCCCTTACAATCACAGCCGTGTTCATTTTTAGTATCGCGCAGTTTGCAGCGACAAATATACAGAACTTTACAACCTTTCAGGCAGTTCCTTCAAGTTTACTTCTGGCACTGCCCTACTTAATCGCTTTAGTCTGCATCAGTATACGCTCAAAATCTTAGAAAGTTTTTCTTTACCGATAATCTTCATAAAGTTTGCAAGACGCGGGCCCTGATCTTTATTGATAATCGCGTGATAAAGTGCTGTAAAGAGCGATTTTGCGTCCAGACCAAGTTCTGTTGCAATGTCGTACATAGCCTGCTGACAGTCTCGGTCAGTTGCAAATGTTCCAATCTTTGGTACAACTTCGTCCCTTACGCGTTTTACAGCTGTAAGCATATCGCCTGTAATATCTTCTGCCTTGCTTGAATCATTGCGGATAGTAAAGCACATGTCAGGAGCGCAGTCCGGAGCACTTTCTGTAATCCAGTACCATGCACAGGCACAGCGTCGGCGGAGTGTTTCTTCCTGTTCAGGTTTAACGTCACCGAGAGAAGCGATAACTGCATCAACATCTCCTGAGTAAGTCTGAAGAAGGGTTGTAAGCAGACGGAATGGAACCTGGTAAGGCATTACTTTTGGCATGCCGTCAATCTGGCTCAGTTCGTAGAGGCGCTTTTCGCGCAGCAAAAGCTGTTCACGTTTTGCAGGATCTTTTTCTTTTGGTTCTTCAACACCCCAAACGAGGCGTTCTGTTCTGTCGTATGCTTCGTACAATGTCAAAACGTCGAGGTCAAATGAAATTGAGAATTCATGATCAACCTTATTTGAAGCAAAAATGTAGCGGAGAACTTCGCCCTGATAAACTTCGAGGGCATCTACAAGAGAGATAACCTTTCCCTTAGAAGAAGACATCTTTCCAGGAACTCCCTTGAGTTTTACAAAGTCATACTTCATTGTTACAGGAGCGTCCCATCCGTAAAGCTGTTTAGAAACGAGTTTGGCTGTATCGTATGAACCGCCCGGAGAAATATGGTCTTTTCCGCCAGGTTCAAAGCAAACCTGTTCTTCGTTCCATCTCATAGGCCAGTCTACGCGCCATCCGAGCTTAAACTCTTTTGAAGTTCGGAGGTCACCCTTTTCTACGTGGCCGCAGGCTTTACATTTGTAAGTAATTCCATATTCGCCGTCATATTCAAGAATTTCGGTTTCGTCTTTGTTACATTTGCAGCAGAATGCGGCAACAGGCCAGTAAACATCACTGTCCTTCATTTTGTGTTCATCGTCGCGGTATTCGTTGAGGCACTTTTTTATAACGTCGCGTTTCTGCATGGCGATTTTCATGCCTTCAGTGTAACGGTTTGCGCGGTAGCGGCTTGCCTGATACAAAAATTCAGGATGAATACCAACGCGTGGAAGCTGGGTTTCGATATCTTTTTCGTGGTGGCGTGCATAATTTTCGTCACGGTCAAAAGTATCCGGAACCATAGTAATCGGATAGCGGAGGTATTTTTCGAGAACTTCAGGTTTTGGCATGTTTGCAGGAACTTTGCGGAATACATCGTAGTCGTCCCATGAGTAAATAAAACGTACATTCTTGCCGCGGTCGCGAAGGGCGCGAACAACTAAATCTACAGTGATAATTTCGCGGAAGTTACCGATATGAACTGTTCCCGACGGAGTAATACCAGAAGCACAAGTGTAAGAATCTCTGTCTCCCTTGGCTTTAATAATGCGTTCTGCCTGCTGGTCAGCCCAGTGGCAAAGTTCTTTTTCGTTTCTTTGTGACATAGTTCTAAGATTATATTGAAAAAAGACTGTTTGTACAATAAAGGGCCGGATTCTATTCAAAAACCGGGTAGCACTCAAAGCCCGCCGTGCGAAGCTCGTCGCCCATTGTGCCCTTAGCATTTTCGTCCACGGCTACAATGTAGTAAGTTGTGCCGCTCGGCCGGATTTCGCTTGTGATTGTGGCTGTAAAACCTTTGTCCTTGAGACGGTCTACAAGGCCCTGTGCGTTCGACTTGTCTTTAAATAGTCCGAGCTGCTGGCGTACGACTTTTTCCTGCTTTTCGGCTGATTGTTCAGGTCCGGTTTTTTTGGTTGAATCAGCCTTGTCTGAGGCAGTTTTGTCTGAGGCCGATTTATCTTTTGTTGAATTCTCTTTCTTTTCTACGACAGTGCCCGTCAGTTCAACATCCGGTGTTGATGTAGACGAGCGTGGAACAAAGTACCAGAATGGTGCCGGAAGAGTCTGGGCCTGGCCTTTAATAATTGCGGCTTCCGGCGATTTTGGGTATTCCTTTTTAAGTCTGTCTGAAAAGGATTTTTCGCCCGTGATGTGCCACAAAGTAAGTAAAACCTGCGGACAAACCGGCTTCATTGATTCAAGGGTTGAATAAGTTTTGAGCATGGCAACGGATTCTGTTGTGTCGCTGATTTTTGTTGAACGGCACAAAACGCACCACTGCTCATACAATTTTACGTATGCAATTATCTGATTGTTTTTTGAGGAGCGCACCGGCGAATTCAAATAAGTCTGGGCAGAGTTATAATCTCCAAAACTCAGGGCACATCTTACCGCGTCGATTACAAGCTGTTCACTCGTTTTTTTTGGCATTCCTTCTGCGTCTCCTGCAGCGATTGCCGCAGCACTTGCGTACGATTTAAGCGCATCCTGGTATAAGCCCTTCTGTTCCTGAACGCTTCCTAAAAATGCCCAGGCGCTTCGTTTGTCGGATAAAGCCGTCAGGGAAGGAATCTGTTTTTTTAAGTACTGGATACTCTGGTCAATCGTGTCTTTTTTTGCACTTTCCTTAGCAAGAGAAAGTGCGGTTTGAGCAGTCTGTGCGCTCAAAAAAGATGTAACTAAAACTAAACAGAGTACGGATGCGAGTTTTTTCATCAGTTTGATGAACCTCCGTCAACCTTTGGAACATCATTTGCTGAAGGTTTTTCTTCTTTTTTTGCGGCCGCTTTTGCATTTTGTTTCTGTGCTTTCTGAGCTTCTTTTTCGGCCTTTTTAGCTGCATGTTCGGCGAGAGTTTTTTCTTTCTGAGCGGCCTTTTCTTTTGCGCGCTCTTCTTTTCTGGCGTTTTTTAATTCATGCTGTTTTTGTTTTTCGGCAGCCTGTTCAATTTCTTCTTTTGACATCTTCTTTTTGATGAATGTAAAAGGAGTCATTACAAGCACACCTGCAAAAAAAGAAATCAGTACTGTCAAAAAGGCTGGAATCTTGTGCAGTGTTACAAATACAAAGTTGATGTCACAGCGATAGGCGTCGCCCAGATTGAATCCACAAAAAATTGTAACAAGAACAAGCAGAATAATAATTCCAATAAGTTTAAATGGCATAT
>JAILFZ010000101.1 GCA_024697295.1 Treponema sp. | reverse complement strand
ACAAACGAATTTGACCGCGGAAAACAGTTCAAACAGAAAGTAAAAGAGATTTTTAATTAAAACAAAGCCCCGAAAAACTGAAGTTTTTCGGGGCTTCTTTATATCTATCTGCTTGTTTTTAAGCCTCTTGTCTTTTTAAATCTTGCTACGGCTTCCGTAATCAAAAGATTGGTAAGGGCTGTAAAATCAAGTCCGAAAGCTGCGCACATCTTCGGGAACATGCTGATCTGAGTAAAGCCCGGCATTGTGTTGATTTCGTTGAGGTAGAGTTCGCCATTGTCTTTGTCGATAAAAAAGTCTACGCGGCTCAAACCTGCAAGGTCGAGTGCGGCAAAGGCCTTTTTTGCCAGCGTGCGTACTTCTTCGAGTTTTTCTTCCGGAAGGTTTGCAGGAATAAGCAGGTCCGCTCCGTCAGGGTCATTGTATTTTGCGTCGTAATCGTAAAAGTCGTGTTTTGGTGCGATTTCGCCCGGACCGTAAGCCGTCAGTTTTTCTGCAGGAACAGTGCCGTCATCGATAGTCGGGTTTCCTGTAACTGAACACTCGATTTCGCGGGCGTTAACCGCCTTTTCTATCAGGATTTTGTCGTCCCAGTTAAAGGCTTCCATAATTGCGCCGTTCAATTTCTGTAAATCCGGTGCGAGAGAAGCCCCGTCACTTGAACCTGCAGAACAAGGTTTTACAAAAAGCGGAAAGCCAAGTTCCTTCTGAGCCTGCTCAAGAATTTCATCGTAGCGCTTCCAGTCTGCAAGGTCGCTTCTTCTTACGCAAATTCCAGGAACTACAGGAATGCCTGCCTGTGCGAGGGCAACCTTTGTCTTTTCCTTGTCCATCGTGATTGCGCTGCCGAGAGTTGTACAGCCAACGTAAGGAACGTCTATCATTTCAAAAAGACCCTGGATTGTTCCGTCTTCGCCGAATGGTCCGTGCAAAACAGGAAAAACTACATCTGCGCCGATATAGTCGTTTCCAACGCGGAAGGTTCTCTTAGTACCCCCGGCAGGAATTACGCTTACTTCCTGTGATTCGTCTTCAATGATTTTGAATGCAGCCTTTGAATCGGCTTTAATGCGTTCAAGTTCGCTCTGTGGCTGTAAAAACCAGCGTCCTTCCTTAGTGATAGCGATTAACTGAACTGTATTTTTTTCGTCTATATTGCGGGCAACAGCAGCCCCCGAAACCAGGGAAATCTCGTGTTCGCCGGACTTCCCTCCGTAAATAACTGTAACTGTCATTCTTTTATTATAATGAGATTTTTATTTTTATGATAGAGTTTTTACCGGGGCTTTCCCGTCGCTTTCAGCGCCGGGCCGGGCTTTGCGGGGTTTCAGCCTCCTCGGGCCATGCCCTGCGGTGGCCGGCATTACCGCCCCTTCAATCCCTAAGCCAAAAAAAAAGATTTTCTGAACAAAATAATGCCTTATCCTGAAAAATGTGTTAAAATAAACTTAAGATATCGCAATCTTTAACTTGAGATGTCAAATTTTTTATGTGAGGTGACGCTATGAATAAAAAAATCCTTTTTAAGTTATTAACTCTTCTTGTAACTGGTTTTATTTTTATTTCCTGCGATCCGGAGGAAGAAACTTATCCGGAAACTAAGTTAAAAATCAGTGCATTTCCGGAAAATGTGAAGAGTATTCATATTGATGGAAGCGGAAATTCAACTCCTATTATGGAAAATACTTCCGGTTTTAACGGTAAGATTTCAAATATAAAAGGAAATGGTGTTATTCATATTAACTTTAATGATTTGGCTGAGTCCGAATATGACACTTATGCAGGTTATGGTAACCTTGAAAGCGATACATCTGTGCTTAAAGTTTTTGCTAACGGGGTAGAACTTAATGATACCACAGAGTACCTGTCTTCAAATTTATATAACGAAGAAACAAATGCAAAACTTCACAGCTTTGCAGCTTCACTCACAATAGGGGACTCTCTCGAAATTACTTTCGAGAATGCACCGCGTAAAATTGCCTTAAACGAAATTAAGTTAAGGCGTTCAAATAATTTTGTTTATTTTGATTTGTCAGGTATCGGTCAGCATATGAACGCTTCGCTAGCAGACGGAGAAATTTCGTCAAATGGTAATGCTTATGGACAAGTTTATTCAGGCGGGCTTTATTACTGCTCAAAGTATTACGATTGTCCTGAGCTCCGTATAACAGCGGAGCACAATTATACTATTTCCGTTAAAAACTTTAAGGCAAATGGAAGTTCACTTACAGACACATCGGGTGAGTCTTCTCACTGGTTTACAGCCTCGCTTGAGTCATACATGGGTACAAACTACATAGATTCAGTTGTAAGCATTGCGGGAGGAACGACAGTGGTAACAGACGTGTCCGCTTATGCAGGAAAAACTTTAGTTTCTGCTTCAATTACAAAATCTGATGCATCACTTTCTGATGTTCAATCTGTTACACTGACATTTGACGACGGAACTGATCTTGAAAATAGAACTGCAGTTCTTAGCTGTGACGGAACAGACGAAACTGTGGGCTGGTATATGGATGGAGAATCCTGCTGTATCGACAGAAAATTTAATCTTAATTCTCACTCATCAAATCTTTCATATGACAGTTCAAGAGGTGAGTATACTTATTATTACAGCAGTATACCGGGAGAGTTTGACGCTCCGTATTATACAGTTGTTTTAACAGCTCAGTAATGACAAAAATCCATCCGTGCGAAGAAATGCTGTTCTTCAAAATGAGGAACAGCATTTTTTTTATTTATAACCCAGTTCAGACAGGGCTTTTTTTGCTTCGGTTATTTCATCGTACGGGTGAGGGCCGTCGGCATAAATTATTGAGTTTTCGTGGCTTTTTCCAAGCAAAAGGACGATATCGTTTTTGCCTGCCATCTTAAAGGCCTGTCTGATTGCTGTCGGACGGTCCGGTGTAATGAACAGATTTTTGTCCATGACCTTACCTTCTTTTTCTGCTCCAACTGCAATCATCTTTAAAAGTTCTACGCTGTCTTCGCCGCGCGGGTCTTCATCAGTAAGAATTATGACGTCCAGAAATTTTGCTGCAATCTGTCCCTGGAGCGGACGCTTTTTAAGGTCACGTTCACCGCCGCTTCCAAAAAGCGCAATCATTTTGCCTGCACAGCGTCTCCTGAGTGGAGGAAAGATTGTTTCAAAACTGGAAGGTGTATGTG
>JAILFZ010000067.1 GCA_024697295.1 Treponema sp. | reverse complement strand
GCTGCGTGTTTTGAATTGTGGAATACATACGAAGTAGTCTGATAAATAGGAACTGCTCGTGAATCTGTAACCGGGTCAGCGCTTTCCTGACCTACGTGAAGCTGTAATGTTTCAAAGTGTAATTTTGCCATATGGAACTCCTATAAAACGCCGCGTTAGCGGTCGTGCAGGAGGCACGATATCGCAGTTTTGCCGACGGCAAAATCTGCATGTGATAAAAAGTACACGGAAGTACTTTTTATCATGCCTCCTGTTTTAATGAGAGGTTTATTAAAACTTCTACACACTTACAAAGCCCGTTGAGACTCAAAGATTCTTTTCTTGAGTGAAAGTCCGAACCGCCTGTAAAAATGTTTGGCGTCGGGATTCCCATCTCGGTCAGGCGCGAACCGTCTGTTCCGCCGCGAATCGGTGTGTGAACCGGTTCAATGCCACTTGCTTTGTAGGCGTTTATTAGATTTTCGACAGTTTGAGGGGATTTCTGCAAGCCCTCTTTCATATTTTTATACTGAAATGTATTTGTAACTTCTGCCTTTCCGCCAAAACGCGATGCAACGGTCTGAGCGAGCTGTTCGACAAAGGCGAGTTTTCTATTCATTCCGTCTTCTTCAAAATCGCGCAGAATCATATTGACGTGCGATTTTTCCAGAGTCCCGTCCATTTCCATCGGAGCGTAAAACCCTTCGTAACCGTCAGTTGTTTCCGGGGCCTGGTTCTGAGGGAGCATTGTGATAAAAGCTGAAGCCATCGAAAGCGCGTTTACGAGTTTTCCGCGTGCAGTTCCTGTGTGCTGGGCAACGCCCGTAAAAACGATGTCGCTCTTCCAGGCGTTAAAACATTCTGTTTCGAGCTGCCCCAGTTCGCCGCCATCAACCGTATATGCCTGCTTTGATTTAATCAATTCCAGCGGAACATTATCCATTCCGTGGCCTGTTTCTTCGTCCGGACTGAAGCATACTTCTATAGCCTTGTGCTTGAATTCGGGATGTGACTTGAGGAAGGTCAGTGTGTGCATGATTGCGGTAATGCCTGATTTGTCGTCGGCCCCGAGAAGTGTAGTTCCGTCACTTGTGATAATTGTGTCGCCGTCAACTTCGTGCAGCTGTGGTTTTACATCCCTGCCGGAAACTTCTTCGACCGTGTCCATGTGGGCTAAAAGACAAAATTCCGGCTTGGTTGAATCTGGACAGGTTCCTTCAAAAAGGCCGTAAACATAGCAGTGTTCCGTTACCTGAACATTTTTAAGGCCGAGCTCATTAAGTTCTGCTTCAAGGATCCTTGCAAGGTCAAACTGCCTTTCTGTCGACGGTTGAATTCCCTGGTCGGCCCTTGCACTGTCGCTGGTCGTCCAGATTTTTGCATATCGTATAAACCTGTTAAGGATTGAATCTCTATCGGTTTTATTGAGTTGAATCATAATTCAATTATAGAAAGAATCAGGGAAAGTTGAAAGTGGAAAGATTAAAACAAAAAATTGAAAATGTTTCTACTTGACAGTTTTTTTTGAAAAAGATAGATTTAATTTACGGCAAAGGCGCCACAAATAATATTCCGGTTTAACACAGAGATGGGGGTATTGTTTGTGGCGCTTTTTTTGTCAGCCGGAACTTTCCGGTTTTACCCGTGTAATTTATTTTAAGGAGTACAAAAGAAATGGCTTTTAACTTCACTATTAAGAACGCTTATTGTAAGCGCGTATGGGACGACATCAGCACACGCTATGCCGATCAGGAACACTTTTTGCAGGCAGCCGGCCTTGTATTGGAAACTCTTTCTCCAGTAGTAGACACAATGCCGGAATTGGAAAACACAGCTGTTCTCGAACGCTTTGTTGAACCAGAACGTGTTATCATGTTCCGTGTACCTTGGACAGATGACCAGGGCAAAGCACACGTAAACCGCGGTTTCCGTGTTCAGTTCAACAGTGCAATCGGACCTTACAAAGGAGGTCTCCGCTTCTCTCCAGAAGTAAGCCTCGATGTTCTTAAATTCCTCGGATTTGAACAGGTTCTCAAAAACTCTCTTACAACACTCCCGATGGGCGGTGGTAAGGGTGGTTCAGACTTTGACCCGCACGGAAAATCAGACGGTGAAGTTATGAGATTCTGCCAGTCATTCATGACAGAACTCTATCGCCACATTGGTGCAGATACAGACGTTCCAGCCGGAGATAAAGGTGTTGGCGGACGGGAAGTTGCATGGATGTTCGGCCAGTACAAACGCATCGTAAACAACTTTACAGGTGTTTTGACAGGTAAGGGACTTGATTTCGGCGGATCATTGATTCGTCCGGAAGCTACAGGTTACGGTCTTATCTACTTTGCTGAATGTATGCTCAAAAAAGCAGGAACAGACTTCAAGGGAAAGACATGTATCATCTCTGGTGACGGTAACGTTGCTCAGTACGCTTGTGAAAAAGTTACACAGCTCGGCGGTAAGGTTATTACATTGTCTGACTCATCTGGATACATTCTTGATGAAGACGGAATCGATGCAGAAAAACTCGCATACGTTATGGAATTCCGTGCAGCTCACAAAAAGATTGACGAATACGTTAAAAAATATCCAAAAGCAAAATTCTTCAAGGGCGAAAAACCATGGGGAGTTAAAGCTGACTGTGCATTCCCATGTGCTACACAGGACGAAATTTACATGGACGATGCTAAAAAACTCATCGCTAACGGCGTAAAACTCGTAGCAGAAGGTGCAAACATGCCAACTCGTGCAGATGCTATCGAAGCATTGCAGAAGGCCGGAATCCTCTTTGCTCCTGGAAAAGCTTCAAACGCAGGTGGTGTTGCAGTTTCTGGTCTTGAAATGTCACAGAACTCAGAACGCCTCTCTTGGAGCCGCGAAGAAGTAGATGCTAAACTCAAGCAGATCATGACAAACATTCATGACAACGCTTATGCAACAGCAGAAAAATTTGCCACAAAGGCAGACTATGTTTCTGGTGCAAACATTTACGGCTTCTTGAAAGTTGCCCGCGCAATGATCGCACAGGGATTGGTATAATAAGCCCCCCTCAGGTTTTGTTTAGAGCCTGAAAGAAGAACGCGCTTCGTTTGAAGCGCGTTTTTTTTGTTTTAAAGGAGGGAGCTTCGTGATGAATGGAATCCTTCTGGAAAAACGCTGTTCGTTATAATTCAAAAAATCGCCCCTTTTTTTTAATATAATTTTGCAATTTGTATATTGCTCAAAGACACTACCGCTAGTATAATAAAAAACAACTGAGCGCTAGATATAGCGTTTTTTCTAAAGTAAAAAAGAAATTAGCCGATTCTAAAAACGGTGGGAACAAAAAAGAGGGAAATATGAAGATTATTAAAAGAAACGGCGTAGAAGCTATCTTTGACATCAAAAAGATTGAAACTGCAATTTCCAAGGCAAACAAGGAAGTTCCGCAGCGCGACAGGCTTTCGGATGAAACAATCTCTTTAATTGCTCAGGACATCCAGACTCAGTGTGAAGCCGAAAACCACGAAATGAATGTTGAATCCATTCAGGACCTGGTTGAAAAGGCAATCATGAAAGCCGGCGCATACGACATTGCAAAAAAATACATCACTTACCGTTACCAGCACCAGCTCATGCGCCGTGCAAACACAACTGACAATCAGATTCTTTCCCTTCTCGAATGTCAGAATGAAGAAGTAAAACAGGAAAACTCAAATAAAAATTCAACTGTTGTATCGGTACAGCGTGATTATATGGCAGGCGAAGTTTCAAAAGACATTACAAAGCGCTTTTTGCTTGACGCCGATATCGTAAAGGCTCACGACGAAGGTTTGATTCACTTCCATGATGCGGACTACTTTGCCCAGCACATGCACAACTGTGACCTCGTAAACCTGGAAGACATGCTCCAGAACGGAACAGTAATCAGCGGTACCCGTATCGACAAACCGCACTCATTCTCGACTGCATGTAACATCGCAACACAGATTATTGCTCAGGTTGCTTCGAGCCAGTACGGCGGACAGTCAATTTCTCTTGCACATCTTGCTCCTTTTGTTGATGTAAGCCGCAAAAAGATTATAAAAGAGATGAATTCAATCGCAGAAAAAACAGGAATTCATTACTCAGAAGATCAGTTCAACGAAATTGTAGAAATGCGCCTCAAGGACGAAATTACCCGCGGTGTTCAGATGATTCAGTACCAGGTAGTTACTTTGATGACTACAAACGGTCAGAGTCCTTTCGTTACTGTTTTCATGTATCTTAACGAAGCTAAAAATGAACAGGAAAAAGCTGACCTTGCACTTATTATCGAAGAAGTATTGAAGCAGCGTTATCAGGGTGTTAAGAACGAAGCCGGCTACTGGGTAACACCGGCCTTCCCAAAACTTATTTATGTTCTCGAAAACGACAACGTTGACCCGGGCACAAGATTCTACTATCTGACCGAACTGGCAGCAAAATGTACGGCACGCCGCCTCGTTCCGGACTATATTTCTGAAAAGAAAATGCTCGAACTCAAAGACGGAAACTGCTATCCATGTATGGGCTGCCGTTCATTCCTTACTGTTTACCACGACCCGGAAACAAACGCTCCAAAATTTTACGGACGCTTTAACCAGGGTGTCGTAACAATCAACCTCGTAGACGTTGCTTGTTCATCAGGCGGAAACGAAAAGGCCTTCTGGAAAATTATGGACGAACGCCTCCAGCTCTGTTACCGCGCTTTGATGGCACGCCACAACAGGCTTTTGGGAACTCCATCCGACGTTGCACCAATTTTGTGGCAGAACGGAGCACTTGCCCGCTTAAAGAAGGGTGAACCAATCAATAAGCTTCTTTACGGCGGATATTCAACAATTTCATTGGGTTACGCAGGCTTGTGTGAATGTGTACGCTACATGACAGGTAAACCACACACTGATCCTGAAGCAACTCCATTTGCCCTGCAGATTATGCGCCACTTGAATACAAAGTGTTCAGAATGGCGTGACAAGACAAACATCGCATTCTCTTTGTATGGAACTCCACTTGAGTCTACTACATACAAATTTGCAAAATGCTTAAAACGCCGCTTTGGAGAAATTGAAGGCGTTACAGACAGAAACTATATTACAAACAGTTACCACATCCACGTAACTGAACCAGTAGATGCATTTACAAAGCTTACCTTCGAAAGCCAGTTCCAGGAATTGAGCCCGGGTGGTGCCGTAAGTTATGTTGAAGTTCCAAACATGGAAAACAACATTCCTGCAGTTATGGCTTTGTTAAAGCATATCTACGAAAACATTATGTACGCCGAATTGAATACTAAGAGCGACTGTTGTCAGAAATGCGGTTACACCGGAGAGATTCGTGTTGTTGCTGACGCCGACAACAAACTTGTATGGCAGTGTCCTAACTGTGGAAACACAGACCAGTCAACAATGAACGTTGCACGCCGTACTTGTGGTTACATCGGAACTCAGTATTGGAATCAGGGACGTACCCAGGAGATTAAAGAAAGGGTTTTGCACTTGTAATGTATTACGGCGAAATCAAAAAAATCGATATAGCAAACGGGCTTGGCGTCCGCGTGAGCCTGTTTGTCAGTGGTTGCCGAAACCATTGTCCGGGCTGCTTTAACGCCGCAACCTGGAATTTTGATTACGGTAAACCATTTACAGAAGATACAGAACATGAGATTCTTGAGGCTTTAAAGCCTTCTCACATAAAAGGTTTGACCGTTCTTGGCGGAGAGCCTTTTGAAGAAGAAAACCAGCGGGTTTTAGCACCGTTCCTGGAAAAAGTGCGCGCCACTTATCCGGAAAAAAACATCTGGTGTTATTCGGGCTATGTGTACGATAAGGACATTCGTCCGCATGATGGCCGTAAGCACTGCGAAGTTACCGACAGAATGCTTGCCTGCATTGACGTTCTTGTTGACGGACCTTTTATCGAGGCCGAAAAGGACATAACCTTAAACTATCGGGGAAGCCGCAACCAGCGGATTCTCTGGCTCAAAGAAGACAAACCAGTAAACTCTATAGAGTAGCCACCATCAGGCAAAATCCGACACAACCCGGTGCCGGATTTTTTTTATTAGTGAATTAAATTTGCAAAGAATGGAATTACAACAACGGTCAAAACGCCGCAGACTGCGATAGAAAGTCCGCTCATAGCGCCTTCTACTTCGCCAAGTTCGATTGCTTTTGCGGTACCCATGGCGTGCGCGCTTGTACCGATTGCAACGCCTTTAGCAACCGGGTCTGTAATATGAAATAATTTGCAGAACTGGACTGCAAAGAGGTTTCCGAGGTTTCCGGCAATTGTAACCATTACGACTGTTATGGCTGGAATTCCGCCATTTTGCTGTGTCAGGGCAAGTGCGATTGC
>JAILFZ010000046.1 GCA_024697295.1 Treponema sp. | reverse complement strand
ACAAGCGGAAACACAGGAATTGCCGTAAGTGCTATTGGTGCCATGAAGGGCTACGATGTAACAATTTATCTACAGGATGGAACAAGCCAGGAGCGCTTTGATATCATGAAGGCCTTCGGCGCAAACGTTTCGAGAATCAGTGATGTTCCGGAGATTCAGGAAGCGTTAAAGACAACTAACGGAGACTTTGTAGCCGCAACTAACATCCTCAAGCAGCACATCCGCGACAGACAGGCGGCAGGTGAAAACATCTACTTTGTAGACCAGATGCTTAATCCAAAAAATCCTCAGGCTCATCACGATACAACTGGCCTGGAAATCTGGGAACAGACAGAAGGCGACCTGGCGGCGGTTGTAAGCGCAGTTGGAACCGGAGGAACAATCCGAGGAATCAGTGATTATGTGAAAGGTAAAAATCCGGCTGTAAAGGTTGTAGCGGTTGAACCTGCTCTGGATGCAACGGCTTTGACTGGTATTCATAACTTTACAGAAGTTCCTGAGGAGCGTGTTCCTGTTACAGTTCGTAACACAACTGGTGTTTATGATGAGGTTCTGGTTGCAAGTGTAAAGCCTTCTTTTGAAGCAGCACGTATTGTTGCAAAATCTGACGGAGTCTTAGTCGGAAATTCCAGCGGCGCCGCTCTCTGGGGAGCAACTGAGCTTGCCCGTCGTCCGGAGTTTGAAGGAAAGAACATTGTTGTTATTTTCCCGGACACAGGCTTGCGCTATTTGAGTACGGATTTGTTTACGGAATAGCCATGTCATCCCGCCCCTGAAACAAGTTCAGGGTTCAGGATCTATTAGGAGATGCTGAAACAAGTTCAGCATGACAATACATGACACTACAACAAATAAAATACATTCTGGGGGTCGCTTCTTCGGGGTCCTTTAACAAGGCTTCGGAGAAGCTTTTTATCTCTCAGCCTTCTCTTACCAGCTCTGTGCACGATACTGAAGCGGAACTTGGCTTTCAGATTTTCAACAGATCGACACGGGGTGTTACAGTAACGGAGAGGGGAGAGGGATTTATCAGCGACGCCCGGAAGCTATATTCGCAATACGAAGAGCTGCTCAAAAAACATTGTGGTACAGAAAAAAAGAATTTTTCTGTTTCAACACTATATTACGCTTTTGCCCGCAGGGCCTTTGTAGAAATTGTAAAAAAATATTCCAGTCAGGGTTATGATTTTGCCTTCTGCGAAAAAAAAGCGTCTGATGTAATTTCTGATGTTGCGAACGAGAGCAGTACAATCGGCATTTTATATTTGAGTGATTCTAACCGCGATGATATTGCAAAAAGTCTTAAAGCAAGCAAGCTTGAATTTCATCATCTGACTGAATGCAATGCTTTTGTTTATCTTCATAAAAAACATCCGCTTGCAAAAAAGGAAAGCCTTTCACTAAAAGAATTACAGGAATACCGCTTTGTAACTTTTGATACAGACGATGTAAAATCTTTTTTTTCTGACCAGGTAATTTCTCAATATGGACTTGATAAGGCAATTACAGTAGCAGATCGGGCAACAGAATTAAATCTTATTGAACATCTGAACGGCTATACTTTTCTTTCTGGTATTTATGAAGAAAACTCAAATGCAGAAAATCCCGACGACGACTCTGCGGTTTCAAATGATTCAGGAGAAAACTTTGTTTTAATTCCACTTCAAAATCTTGATGAAAAAATCAGCCACTGTTTTGAACTCGGCTACATTACAAAATCCGGTCAGCGTATGAATGACATCAGCCTGACTTATATTGATGTAATTAGACGCATTTTGCACATAGCCGGTTTTACCTGCTAAATACCTATTGACTTACTAGGTAATTAAATGTAATCTAAAGTGTGTAATAACCTAGTGAGTTACTAGGTTTTAATTTCCTCTTTAAGGAGCACTCTTATGATTAACACAAAATATCTTTTTGAAGACCCGGAAGAACTGAATCCTTCTGCACTGCCGGACTATTCTACTCTGGACTTTGTTTCAAATGGTTCTCATATTTACGGCGAAATTATGTGGCCTTCGAGCGAGATTACCGGTTCTAAAAACCAGGGCCGTCCTTGTGTTATCATGCTCCACGGCTTTCCGGGAACTGCCCGCAATGATGATATTTCTCACGCCCTCTGCCGC
>JAILFZ010000030.1 GCA_024697295.1 Treponema sp. | reverse complement strand
TTTTAAGCGTTACCGGCACGACTGTTTTTGAATACGAAGACGAAAAGTCAAATCCAAGCCTGCGTTTTTCGGTTTTCTTCCACATAGAAAACGAAGCCCAGCGTACAGAATCCCTTAAAATTGTTCACAGAAACACAAAATACACCTGGTATGTTGCTAATCCTGTAATTTTTACAAACTCAAACAAGAATTATGCAGGATACAGCAATCTGAAGTCCCCGGGGCCTGAGGCAGTTTTGACAGGATCATACGACGTGTTTTACTATGACGCTTCAGGAAACGAAGCAAAAACAAGTTTTTCTGTTTCCTACAAAAAGGAGCTGGTTGATTCTCCGTGCACGGAAATCAAAAACATCACAAAGGGAATCCTTGCAGAAAACACAATTCTCTACGATAAAAATATGAATATGCTTTACTACGGAGCAAAAAAAACAACCTGGAAGGCAGACGTAAACATAATGCGTGATTATAATAAGGCAGCCTATATCAGAACCTGCCTTGCTACAACCAGCGGAAGCCAGTTATATTTATTGCCTCTCAGAAAACTTGGCGAAACAGAAAAGAAAACAGACGGGGAATAAATAATGAGTAACGAAACTGAAGATACAAAAAAAGAAAGCTTTATCGAGCGCTCGATTAAAACCTATGTTTTGCGCGCCGGACATTTTACAAACTCAGAAAAAAATGCCTACGAAAAACTTCATGACAAATACTGCATCGATTTTTCTGAAACTCCGCTTGATTTTGAAAGTGTTTTTGGAAATAAAAATCCAGTTGTAATCGAAATCGGTTTTGGAATGGGTAAGGCAACAGCCATAATTGCACAGAATAATCCCGACATAAATTACATCGGAATTGAAGTTCATAAACCGGGCGTTGGAAAACTCCTTGCTTCGATTGAAGAACTCAACCTTTCAAATATCAGAATCATTGAATACGATGCAATGGAAGTTCTTAAAAAACAGATTAAGGACGATAGTGTAAGCGCATTCCATATTTTCTTTGCAGATCCGTGGCCAAAAAAGCGTCATCACAAAAGAAGACTTGTTCAGCGTCCGAGAACGCATCTCATGACTTTAAAACTTGTAAAGGGCGGTTATCTTTATTTTGTAACTGACTGGCTGCCGTATGCAGAGTTTGCCCTTGATGAATTGAATCAGACTGTCGGCCTTAAAAATATGTTTGACGGCTTTGCACCTCACCAGCAATGGCGGCCTGAAACCCGTTTTGAACAGAAAGGTCTTGATGCAAACCGCGTAATAAGTGAATTAATGTTTGAACGGGTGTAAAAAATGGATTTGTTTGATATCGACCAGACACAGAGAATAAATGAATTATCATCTCTCATTAAAAAATATCAGGATTCTTATTACAATGGCGAAGGCGAAATCTCGGATGCAGAATTTGACAAACTCTGGGATGAACTCAAATCTCTTGACCCTCAAAATCCTGTTTTGCAGAAGGTAGGGGCCGACAACGGAAACTTTACCAAAATCGCACACATCATGCCGATGGGAAGCCAGGAAAAGGCAGCTAACCCCGAACAGTTTTTAGACTGGGCTAAAAATCACGTTTACAACGAATATCTGGTTGAATACAAACTTGACGGTGCCTCACTTGAACTTCAATATAAACAGGGAGTTCTTGTACGCGCAGTTACACGCGGAGACGGCACAATTGGAGACGATATTACAGCCAACGCAAAAAAAATGCAGGGCGTTAAAATCGCTCTCTATGACACGGACGGAAAAAGAATTAACTTTACCGGTGCTGTCCGCGGCGAAGTTATCATGAGCCATGAAGTTCACCAGAAATTGTATTCAGATAAGGCTAACTGCCGTAATGCGGCCAACGGTCTGATGAAACGCAAGGACGGCAGTGGAAGCGAAAATCTCTGCCTGATTACTTATGACGCTCTTGCAACAGAAGGTGACAGTCCGTTTGCTGATGAAGTGCAGAAAATTGAATGGTTACAGTCATGCGGCTTTACAACCAGCCCGCTTAAAATATGTAAAACTCCTCAGGAAGTTATCGATTACCGCGCCATCGTAATGGAAGAGCGCAAAAAAATTGACTATGACATTGACGGTCTTGTAATCAAGGAACGCACAATAAACCTTGCCGATGCAAGCCGCGCCCGCCCTGACAGACAGATTGCATTTAAGTTCAGTCTGGAAGAAGCTGTGAGCACCCTGAAAGAAGTTGAGTGGAGCGAAAGTGGAGCAACGTATACACCGGTTGCAATTTTTGACGAAGTGCAGTTGAACGGAACTACAGTTCAGCGCGCAAGTCTTGCAAACCCTGATACAATGCGGCAGCTCGGTGTAAAAATCGGAAGCCGGGTCGTAGTTGTAAAACGTGGAGAAATTATTCCAAAAATCGAATCAGTCCTTCCTGAAGAAGAAGGCCAGGTGACAAGTCCTATTGTATTCCCCCAGACTTGCAGCTGCTGCGGAACAAAACTTATCGATGAAGGTGCACGCCTTTACTGTCCAAACAAACTATGTGAAAAGCGCGTTCTTCACCAGATTTACAAGTGGGTTGATGTAGTCGATATCCGCGATTTTGGCCAGACATTGATTCAAAAACTGTTCAGCGATAAAAAACTTACATCGGTCAGCGATATTTACAGGCTCACAGTTGATGAACTGACACCGTACTTTTTGAATGAACAGTCGCGCGAAAAGGAAAAAGACAGTCTTGGAGCAAAAAAAGTCTACGAAAGTATACAAGCTCATAGAAAAATGACGCTTCCTGTTTTTATTGCAGGTTTTGATATAGAAGGCCTCGGCGAAACAATGATTCAAAAACTTGTGGACTTTGGCTTCAATACTTTGCAGAAACTATTGGATTCAACACAGGAAGAAATCAGCAGCGTGTACGGTTTTGCAGACATTACGGCCAAAATCTTTGTGGAAGGTCTTGCAGAAAACAGGGAAGAAATGCTCGCCCTGACATCTAATTCAATTATTGAACTTGAGAAACCGTCCGAAGGTGTGCTCTCAGGAAAATCATTCTGTTTTACAGGAGAACTTAGAACACTCAAACGGTCAGATGCGGAAGCCATGGTAAAAAAACTTGGCGGAACCTGCAAGTCATCCGTGACAAAAGATTTGTCCTTCCTTGTAACAAACGATACTTCAAGCGGCTCTTCAAAAAACGCAAAAGCCGCAAAACTTGGAATTCCAATTGTCAACGAAGAAGAATTCCTTGCTATGGTAAAGTAAAGTCCGTTACAAAGTAATCAGGATTTACGGCTTCCATATAGAGCCTTATTTCCCAGTGAAGGTGCGGACCCGTTGCAAGCCCGGTCGCTCCGGAAAGCCCGACAAGCTGCTGTTCTTCAACCAGGTCCCCGACTTTAACCTTTAATTCACTCATGTGGTAATAGAGACTGTACAGGCCCGGAAGGTGCTCGATGCAGATGCTCCATCCTGTCGAAATCCGGTCTTCTGCCATTACAACCTTTCCGCGTGCACAGGCACGGACCTCGTTTCCGGTTTTAATCCCATAATCGATTCCGTAGTGCAGGTTTGTTGTTGAACCGCCGGTTGAATAAGTAAAGGTACGGCGGTCAGCAAAGAAAGAAGTTCTTCTTGTAGAAGGCGTCGGCGCAGAGTAGGCTTCAAAGGCATAAATTGAATCAGAATTTGTTGTTTCAAGAATTTTATTCAACCGCTTTATCTGGTCGTTTCGTTTTGGGCTTGCATCAGTTTTGATTTCTGTATTTCGCGGCCCCAGTGGAATTGTTTCGGATATAAACTCTTTTGGAAGACATTTTATTTTGACGCAGAAACTTTTTGGTTCATTGCAAAAGGCTGAAAAATCTACATTCAATAAATAATCGCCGGCTTCAAGGTAACTTGATGAAGGAAGAAGAACAAAAAGGTCGTCTGTGTGGGCTTTTGCCGGGACAAAATACATCTTTGCCTTACGGATTTTCTTTTCTGTCTTATCCAAAGCCGTGTAATATACCATAGACTCTGAGGTACCGGCAAATTTCTTATTCTTTCGTTTTGCCACGAGAGTCAGGCGGACTGCTATAGGGTCGCCCGGATAAAAGGTCTGGTTGTATTTTAATGTGGCAGTGTAGTTTCTTTCTTTAATAGTCAGGACTTCTGACTGTCCTGAGACGTTCAGAATACTGAAAATTGTGCACAAAAATATACATGTTAACAATTTTAAATTCGTTTTTTTAATCATTTTGAAGGATTTGCCTCGCTTAAAATCATTTGCGGCGTCACATTTCCGTTAAAGAAATTGCGCTGAATCTGGTATACCACATCAAGGCTGTCACCTTTGTCAAAATCCCTGTGAAGGCGTTCCGCCTGATTAAAGAAAATTGCAGGCCATTTTGTCTTTCCGCAGTCGAGTACTAGCTTTAAGTGAACCGGTTCCGGCTTTCCCATCAAAAGGGCATCATAAATCTTAAGGTTTTTGGTTAAGAAATTGAGTTCCGGGTTGCACTCACCGTAAGGCTCAAATTTGTCTATAACGTCCAGAACCTTTGGAGTCAAATAATTTGACGGCAGTTCAGCATCAATGTCGATTATTTCGCTTTCGTCGTCGGTAAGTTCTATTGTTTTGTAAAGGGTTTCGAGTCTTGCCTTAAAGTCGTCGAGTTTTGTTTTTTCAAAACTAAAGCCTGCAGCTAAATCATGTCCTCCGTGATTAATAAAAATGTCGGACATTTTATCAAGAAAGCCTGTAACGCTAAATCCACGGCAGCTCCTCATCGAGCCGATTGCAGTGTCTTCGACGATTGTTACTGCCATCGAAGGTACATTGAATTTTGAAACGAGTCTTCCGGCAAGGATTCCTGAAACGCCGCGGTTAATCTGCTCGTCGATGATTACGCAAAGCTTTCCTTCAAAGTGTTCGATGCTCTGTTCTGCGGTTTTTATACCGATGTTCCAGGCTTCAGAACCGAGCTCGCGGCGTTTGTTGTTGCATTCAATTACTTTGGCGGCAAGTTCGTCGCGTTTATGGGAGTCTTCTTCCATCAAAAGTTCGAGCGCAAGTTCAGGAGTGCCGAGTCGTCCGGTTGCATTCAACACGGGAACAACGTTCCAGGAAAGTTTTGTGCTGTTGACAGGCTGACCGAGAAGGCGGAGTTTTGACAAAAGTTCGGTAAGGCCTTTGCGTGAATGTCCTTCGTTTATTGAACGAATTCCCTGTTTTACAAAAATGCGGTTTTCGTCTTTGAGAGGCATAATGTCTGCCAGTGCTGCAAGGGCGACAAGCTGCAGTTCTTCTTCTTCGATTTTTGCATTTTTTGGAAACTGTTTTGCAAGCTGGCGGTTTATGTAGGTGACAAAGATGTTAAAAAATCCGTCCATTTCTGTTGCCTGAGACGGATCGTATTTTGCAATTTTTGAAAGCCTGCTGAGCTGAGTTAAATTCAATCCGTGTGTCTGCGGAATGTCCTGCTGGATTTTTGCTCCGATATCAAACAGGTTGAATTCAACTGATGTGCCAAAGGCCTCTTTTAGGAGTTTTGTCGTTTCTGCACCATTCCAGACAAAAATCTGCTGTCCCTGCAAAAAGTTAATTAATTTTGTGTCTGAGATTCTGACTGTGCCCGGTTCAATTGTTTCAGAAACAGATTCTTTTTTTACAAGATTCTGGATTTTAAGGCAGTCAATCTGGATTTTATCTCCATCAGACTTTGCGGACAGGAGACAGATTTCCTGTTTGTACAAATCACTTTGCGCAAAACGAAGTGCCGAAACAGTTTTAAAAACTACCGCACAGCCTGAAATATCTGCAAAAGGGTAGCCGCTGTCAGCGCATTTTGGATTTACGATAATAGCCGGCCCCGGAAGAACTTCAGGCGGATTGTGATGGTCCAGGACGATTACATCCATGCCGAGTTCTGCTGCGTGGGCGATTTCGTCATTGTTTGAAATTCCGCAGTCTACGGTAATAATCAGAGTTCCGTTCTTTTTGTAAAAATCATCGACTGCTTCGATAGAAAGGCCGTAACCGTCAGTTCCGCACGGAAGACGGCATTCAACTTCAAGCCCCATTGAGCGCAGCTGTTGGCACAAAATTGTTGTACTCGTTATTCCATCCACATCGCGGTCCCCGAATATCATTACGATTTCGCCTTCTTCTGCCGCCTGCAGAATGCGGTCTACTGCGTCTTCGATATATGTAAATTCAAAAGGGTTGTGTAAAAAACGCCTGTCGTCTTCCAGAAAGTACAGGATGTCCTTGCCTTCAGTAATTCCGCGCCTGATTAAAATGGACGCGGTCAAAGGATCAACTCCGTACTTGTTGTGTAATTGAACAGCAAGGTCTTTTGAGACTTCTTTTTTTATATATTTTTTCATACTAGCGGATTTCCTTTACGATTAAAGGTTGCTTTTCGATTGCAGTTTTTGAATAAGAAACGGCTTCTTCCTTAATGATTTTTACGGCGCTTTTAAGGGATTCTTCGTCTTTTCCGTAAACATCGAGAATCAGGTCGCCTTTTTTAACGGCGTCGCCGGTCTTTTTGTGAACGATAAAACCTGCATCCGCATAAACAGGATCGTCGCTCTTGTTGCGTCCTACACCGAGGTAAACTCCTGCGATTCCGGTTTTATAGGCTTCGAGGGTAAGATAGCCGTCTTCTTCTGCCACAACAGTCGTATGGAATTTTGAACGGCGCTTTCCAACCTGGCTCATCAAAAGCTCAGGATTGCCGCCCTGAGTTTTTACGTTGTCAAGGAATTTCTGGAGGGCTTTACCTGAAGAAACTGCTTCTTTTTCCATTTTGAGGGCTTCTTCTTTTGAATCAGCCTTTCCTGCAAGCATTATCATTTCGGCGCCGAGTGCGTAGGTAAGTTCCATAACATCTTCAGGACCTTTTCCCTGGAGACACTCTATTGTTTCTTCAATTTCCAGGAAGTTTCCGACCATACGGCCCAGAGGTGTGCTCATTCCTGTAATCAGGGCAACGGCTTTTTTACCCATTGCCTGAGCGGTTTTTACCAGAAAGTTTGCAAGTTCTTCTGCGTCCTGACGGTTTTTCATAAAAGCGCCAGAACCGCTTTTTACGTCAAATACGAGTCCGTCAGCACCTTCTGCAACCTTTTTTGAAAGAATTGATGATGTGATAAGCGGAACTGATTCAACTGTGGCAGTAACATCGCGGAGGGCGTACATTTTTTTATCTGCCGGAGCGATTGTCGGTGTCTGACCCATCATCGCAAAACCGTCTTTTGCAATTCCCCTGCGGAACTCGTCCGGGCTCAGGTTAACATTGTATCCTTCGATGGATTCAAGTTTGTCCAGAGTGCCGCCTGTGTGACCGAGTGCGCGTCCGCTCATCATCGGATCCTGAACACCGCAGCAGGCCACAATCGGGGCGAGTGGAAGTGAAATCTTGTCGCCGACACCGCCGGTTGAGTGTTTATCGATAAAAGGTCCCTTAAGACCTTCTTTTTCCATTCCGTGAAGTTCAATTACATCCCCGGAGTGCAGCATGCAGTTTGTAAGGGTTCCGGTTTCTTCAAAAGTCATTCCGTTAAAATAAACTGCCATCAGGAATGAACTCATCTGATAATCAGGGATTTTGCCGTTTGTATAGCCGTCTACGATAAATTTAATTTCTTCCGGTGAAAGTTCAGTCTTTGCGGCAATATATTTTTTGCCGTCTTTGTCGCGGGCGTTTGTGCCGCGTTTTTTCATGATAATGTCTGTTGCTCTCATAGCATTCCTCCCAATAGTCCCGCCCTGGCGGGGAATTGTATTTACAAAATTGACAATCCGGATTGCAGTGACAAAAGTTTTGAATCACAGGCGTTCTGGATCAGGCTGTAGCAGAAATCTTTTAATTCAGTCAATGTGCGGCCGTCTATTTGAATCTGACGGACTTCTTTTGGTGTCAAAACTGCCGTTGCCTGCAAATAGGTTAAGGCGTGTCTTGATAAGATGAATCTCTGATTTTTTAATGCCATGCAATCGGTGCACAAAAAACCGTTGTCGATTTCGCTGTAAGATGATATATATTCTACTGCATCGCCCGTGATTTTGCCAGTTAAAAAAGACTGTCCGCATTTACAGCAGGCAGATGTGTCCGGACGGACTCCCAGAAGTTCCATATAGCGCCATAAAAAGCGGATAAGACCGAGCCTGCTGTCATTTTCTGAACTTAATTCCATACCGTCAATCAGGCCGTTAAAATAATAAAAGGCCTTGTCCGGGCTTCCGGCACAGCGTGTTTTGATGATGATTTCTGCTCCAAAGGAAGCCGCATAGGTTTTAAAAAGATTTTCGTTAAAGCTCGGATGATATTTTTTTACGTCAAAGTCTGTGATTTTAAAGGATTTTTTTACTTCGTCGTGATAAAGGTAAGCAATACCGCTGTTGAACTGGCTTGCAAGAGAGCGCAACCTGCTTTTTGGACCGCCAAAAAGGGTAGCGTAAATGATTCCTTCGGATTGTGTCAGGAGGGTGAGCGTCCGGTTGTTTTCTCCGGATTGTTTTACTGATAAAATCACTGCGGGCATCGATATATTACGCATAATTGAATTATACACGGTATTCAGTGTTGACAACAAGTTCTGGTTTTTATAAAATAATTTATTCTTTTTAGGGAGACAAAATCATGATTTTTCCTTTGGAACAGCTTGTTAAATTCACAAACAATGTTTACGAAATTACCGTTGCTGCAAGCCACCGTGCTTATCAGATGTCAATGATTAAAGACCCGAGTATCGAACAGAACGACGGTAAGGTAGTTTCATTGGCAGCAAAACAGCTTTTTACTGAACAGGTTCAGTACCGTATTGAAAAACAGTAATTTATTCCTTTCCGAAGTCTTGACGAAAGGCTTTGAATCGATATAATTAAACTAGATTTTTGACTAAGGAGTGCCCATAATGCCTTGTGGTAAGAAAAGAAAGCGCCAGAAGATGGCCACACATAAGCGCAAGAAGATGCTTAGACGCAATCGGCATAAGAGTAAGTAATATCTGTTTTTTGACAGGTATTTTAATATATGCCCACGACAAAGACCGCAGATGTTTTTTAACTCTGGCGGTCTTTTTTTTCATGTCTGGGTGTGCAGTGGTGGAGGCCCTGTTTTTTGTTATCTCAAATTCAATCTCCTGAAGATTTAAAAAATATTCCTAAAAATAAACTGCCTCAGCTTGCCGAAGAAATCCGCAAAAAAATTATTGAAGTTGTCGGTAAAAACGGCGGCCATTTAGCTTCAAATCTTGGTGTTGTTGAATTAACGATCGCCCTTCACAGAGTTTTTAATTCACCTGATGATGCGATAATTTTTGATGTCAGCCATCAGTGTTATGCCCATAAAATCTTTACCGGCCGTTACAATCAGTTTGATACACTCCGTCAGCATGGCGGAATCAGCGGTTTTACACGCCGTGTAGAAAGTCCTCATGATTATTTTGACAACGGACACAGTTCTACTTCGATTTCGCAGGGAATCGGTCTGCTTGCAGCCTGGCAGAACACGGGCAGGGACGGAAAAGTTGTTGCCGTAATCGGAGACGGAGCGCTCACCGGCGGTATGGCCCTTGAAGCGATGAACCACGCGGGTCAGCTCGGAAAAAACTTAATTGTCGTATTGAATGACAATAAAATGTCCATCAGCGAAAATACAGGTTCAATTTCCAATTATCTCAGTAAATTGTCAATGTCCGGTTTTTACCAGCATTTCAGGAATAAGCTCAATTACCTCGTAGGTAAGCTTCCAAATTCAGACAGGCATCTGGGGAAGGTAATCTACAGGTTCAAACGAGCTTTAAAAGGCCTTTTGCTTTCCAACAATCTTTTTTCTGACCTCGGTTTTGAATATGTTGGCCCTCTTGACGGACACAACATCAGGGAAATGGAAAAGGTTTTTATACAGGCAAAAAAACTGACCGGACCTGTCGTTATTCATGTAATGACAAAAAAAGGAAAGGGCTATTCTCCGGCAGAAAATGACCCTGCAACCTTCCACGGAATCGGACCGTTTTTAATCAGTGACGGTAAGGTAGAAAAATATGACAATTTGAGTTTTACCCAGATTTTTAGCCAGACGATGGTAAAACTTGCCTCTCAGAATAATAAAATTGCCGCAATTACCGCCGCAATGGCAAAGGGTACAGGTCTTGATGCTTTTGCCCGCAAATACCCTGAACGTTTTTACGATGTCGGAATCGCTGAAGAACACGCGGTAAGTTTTGCTGCAGGCCTTGCGGCCGGCGGAATGACACCGGTTGTCGCAATTTATTCAACTTTTATACAGAGGGCGGTAGACCAGATAATTCACGATATTGCCATTTCCCATTTTGGAGCCGTAATCTGCCTGGACAGAAGCGGTGCCGTTCCAAATGACGGAGAAACCCACCAGGGAATTTTTGACATCGCTTTGCTGCGGCCTGTTCCAAACCTTACAATTATGTCACCTGCAACTGAGCGTGATCTTGAACTGTCACTGACCTGGGCGGTAAATGCCGGAAAGCCGGTTGTAATCCGCTATCCAAAATCCACCTGTCCTTCTGAACTCGAGCCTTTTAGCGCCGCTGTAGAAGAAGGGAAGGGCATATTTGTAAGCTCCGAAGTTTTTGCTCCAAGCCTTTCAGTTCAGTTTGACAGGGATCTTGAAACAGAAGATGAAAAAGCAAAGAAGTCAAAAAAAGTTCTCTTTGTCTGCACAGGAGGCCTCCTTGCAGAAACATTGCAGGCCTGCCGTTCACTTTTGATGGAAGGTGTAAAAGCTGATATTTATTCAATCCGGTTTATAAAACCATTTGATTATGAACATTTTTATAATATTGCAAAAGAATATGATGCTGTAATTTTTGCCGAAGACGGAGTTAAAGAAGGCGGAATCAGCCAGAGTGCAGGTGATTATCTTCTTAAAAACTCATATAATGATTTTGAAATCTGTGCATTCCCCCAGAGATTTCTCTCGCAGGGAAGCCGCACTCAGATTCTTGAAGACTGTAAAATGGACTCTAGAAGCCTTGCCGAAAGGGCCATGGCCTTGCTTTATAAAAAATGATTGAATTAAAACTTTCTGACCGTACGATTACTACAAATCACAAAGCCTTTGTTATGGGCATAGTAAACGTAACTCCCGACTCTTTCTGGAAAAAAAGCCGCGGAGGAAAGTCTCTTGCCCTGAAGCTTATCAGGGAAGGTGCCGACATCCTGGACATCGGCGCTGAGTCTACAAGACCGGGCTCCTCTTATGTGAGCGAAGAAGTTCAGATAAAAAGACTGGTTCCCATAATTAAGGCAATAAGAAAGGTGAGTGATATTCCTGTTTCCGTCGACACAAGAAGTGCAAGGGTTTTTAAGGAATGCCGTCAGGCAGGTGCCGACATATTGAATGATGTTGCAGCCCTTGAAGACGATGCTGAACTTGCACCTTACTGCGCAAAGGAAAAAGTTCCTGTGATTCTGATGCACAAAAGAAGTACGCCGGACAAAATGCAGCAAAACACGACTTACACTGATATCTTTAAGGAAGTTGATGAATATTTGCAAAATCGAATTCAATACGCTTTGAAGCAGGGAATCTCTTCTGATAAAATTATCCTTGACCCCGGAATCGGTTTTGGAAAAGACGGACAGGGCAACTGCGAATTAATAAAAGATTGCGGAAAGCTCTGCTCTTCAAAATATCCTGTTTTAATGGCGCTTTCCCGAAAATCCGTTATAGGTTTTTTAACAAATAACAAAACAAAAGACCGACTTTGTGGTACAATAGTAGCAGATATAATTGCTGTTTTACACGGAGCGTCCCTGATTCGTGTTCATGATGTAAAAGAAGCAGTTGACTCGCTCCGTGTACTTGACGGAATCGAATACGGAGTTTTTACGGAGTAGAAAAGTGAACGCTTTTGACAACCTTCTTAAAGCTTATGAGTTCATCCGGCCTGTAATTGATATAGGCGTAATGACTTTTATAATCTATAAGGCCTATGAAATCATCGTAAAAACAAATGCGATGCAGATTATCAAGGCGGCTGTCGTTGTTGCCATGTCGTACGCGCTGGCCCTTCTTTTTCATCTGGACATGCTTTTGTGGGTTTTACGGAAACTTGCTCCCGGACTTGTTATCTGTTTTGCCATTCTGTTCCAGCCGGAACTCCGCAAGGTATTTTTAAAGCTTGGACAAAGCCAGTGGTTTACCTTCGGCAACCGCTCAAAACATACTTACGTTGATACGGTAATTATCGCGGCAGAAATGCTTTCCAAAATGAAGCGCGGTATGCTCGTAGTTTTTACACGCCACACAAAACTTGACGACATTATCGACACAGGAACCCGTATAAACGCTGATCTTTCTTCGGCCCTCCTGGTAACGATTTTTGGACATGACACACCGCTTCACGACGCAGCCTGTATTGTTCAAAACGGAAAGATTATCAGTGCGGGCTGTTTTTTGCCCTTAAGCGAGCAGTACGACATAAAAAAAACCTTTGGTACACGTCACCGTGCAGCCCTGGGCTTAAGCGAAATCAGCGACGCCGTTGTGCTTGTCGTTTCCGAAGAATCCGGTGCAATTTCGCTTGCATACGACTCACGACTTCATTATGACCTTAATACAACCCAGATTACACGCCAGCTCGAAAAGCTTCTGGATTTAACCGCAAAAGAAAAAACAATTGAGGATACAATCGATGAAAATAAAGGAAGTTTTTAATAGAATTACAGAAAACTGGCCTGTCAAAGCCTCTTGTTTTTTAATGGCTTTGTGTCTGTATGTTTTTTATACACTGTCGCTTCAGGACTCAAAAACATTTACGGTGCCGCTTACAGTTCAATCTAAAAACGGAATTGCCGTTGCAGGAAACTATCCTAAACGGGTGCGTGTTACCCTCAAGGGAAAGACAGAAGAGATAGCTTCGGTACGGGAAAGTGAAGTCAGCGCATACCTTGACCTCAACTACCTTGCCTCTGACGGAACCTATAAACTTCCTGTCCTTGTAGACTTGTCCCAGCAGGCACTGCTTCTGGAAACCCTTGAAGTTCACGTTTCTCCGCAGGAAGTATCCCTCAAGGTTGAAGAAGAAATCAGCGCCTATGTGCCTGTCTCTGCTTTGATAAAAGGAACTCCGTCCCATGGTTATGAACTGTCGGAAACAATTGTTGAACCTGATGAAGTTTTAATCAAGGGACCTCGTTCACAGGTTTTAAACTGCACAAGAGTTCAGACCCAGGCAGTTTCGGTTAAAAATGCAACTGCTGACGTTGTAAAAACAGTAAGGGCTGATAATCTCGGTTCAACACTGCACCTGGCAGAAAATAAGGAACTTACGGTCAAAGCCCTGATCGTTCCGTCGATTTATTCAAGGCGCTTTGAAAATTATGCCGTTTATTATGCAAATGTACCTGAAGGATTTTCAGTTTATCCGCCGAATATTAATGTCACTTTTACTCTTAAGGGCCGTGTTGCTGAACTTGAAAAATACACTCCGACTTCAAATTCGCTTTATATCGACTTCACCGAATTCAAGGAAACGGGTTCCTACGAAGCAAAAATCATAACTGCCTTTCCGCAGGCCTACGAGCTTGTAGAAAAGCCTCTTTCAAAAGCAACTGTTGAACTCAGGAAGATTGATTCTAACGCTGAATTTGAACAGAAAATTGATGACATAATTGAATCCCAGACTCCGGAAGAGCCATTGCAGAACCCAGGCGAAGATCTCCAGGAAAAAGTTGAACCAAGCGCGGAGAGCCAATGATTTACGGAGTCGGAACAGATATCGCCAAGGTAAGCCGTTTTGAAAAATGGGCTTTGGACTCAGATTTAACGGATCGTTTTTTTAATTCAAAAGAACTTTTTGAAGGCGATGCGGCATCACATATCGGCGCTGCAAGCCGTCATTATGCGGCAAGATTTGCCGCAAAAGAGGCCTTTGCAAAAGCGCTTGGTACTGGTTTTGTCGGCCTGAGCCTTTCTGATTTTTATGTTGCCAAAGATGAAAGGGGAAAGCCCTTCTTTGTTTTTGGCGATAAGACTAAAAAAATATTGGACAACTCACTCGGAAATTACTACAATATTCAGTTGTCACTAAGTCACGAAAATGAATTTGCAGTTGCCTTTGTGGTAATAGAAAAGGGGGATAATTAATGGTTTATCGAAGTTCGGCAAAAAAAGCACCGGCAGATCCAAATAAAAAGCCTAAACATTCATACTGGTCAAAGAATAAATGTCATTGTCCGGTTTGCAAAAAAGACTTTGAGCGGGAAGAAATGCTTACCGGCGGCGGTCGTATGATTGCAGGCGAACTTACTGATGAACTTCACCGTATTTATGAGCCGTCAGAAAAATTCGGCTATATTTATCCGCTTTTGTATTCAGTGGGGGCTTGCCCAAAATGCCATACAGCCTTTTTCTGGAAGGACTTTGAAGAAATTGACGACAACGCTTCCTTAAATGCCCTTCTTGACGACAGTGAAAACCGCAAAAAGGCCGTAAGCAATATGTTTCCTTATTACGAACTTACCCGCGAACGTAACCTGCTTGACGGAGCCGCTATGTATTATCTTGCACTGCTTTCCTACGAAAAAGTTGACCTGAGTTATGCCCCTACAATAAAACGTGCAATGATTTCTCTCCGTCTTGCATGGATTTGCAAGGATCTGGACAGGGTTATTCCAAACCACAACTATACTTTTGCAGCAGAAGTTTTTTACCGCAAGGCCCAGTTTTTTTATGAACAGACTCTGATTAACGAAACAGGCCGTATCGAAACTATTGCAAAGGTTTCAAATTTTGGACCTGACATTGACAAAAACTACGGTTACGACGGAGTTATTTACCTCAACAGCCTCCTCGAATTCAAGTACGGTCAGACAGAAGACATGCAGATGCGTTATAAAAAACTCGACGAAAACAAGCGTTCAATTGCCCGTATCTTTGGTCTTGGTAAGTCATCAAAATCAAAACCGGGACCATTGCTCGAAAAATCACGCGCTTTGTACGACAGCCTGACTGCTACCTTAAACGAAGCAAATATTATTTCTGTCGATGACGACGAATAATGCGGAGTTTTAGTGCGTAATATTCTTTTGACAGTATCTTACGATGGAACTGATTTTTGCGGATGGCAGAGACAGGACTTTGCAGACAAAGGCAAGTCGGTCCGTACAGTTCAACAGGTTATCGAAGATGCCCTTGAAAAAATACACAAACAGAAAATCAATCTCCAGGGAAGCGGCCGCACCGACAGCGGAGTTCATGCTTTTGCGCAGGCGGCAAATTTTTATTCGCCGGTTGATTCGATTCCTGTAGAAAATTATCCGCGCGCTTTGAACAGCTTTCTGCCTGACGACGTCAGAATCATGGACGCACAGGAAGTGGACAGCGATTTTAGTTCAAGAAGAAACGCAACCAGCCGTACCTACAGATACTTTATAAATACAAAAAATCCTCTGGCAAGCCAGATGCGCTATGTTTGGCCGATAAATCACACGCCCGACATCGACGTGTTGAATCAAATGGCTTCATGCCTGCACGGAGAAATGAACTGTGCAACCTTTGCCGCAAGCGGTGACCAGAGCCTTTCTACAAACCGCTTCATCGACCAGGCACACTTTTTTTACGACGGAAGTTCCCTTGTTTTTGAAATCGAAGCAAACGCATTTTTATGGAAGATGGTCCGAAGCATCGTTGGCTCTTTGATTTACTATGAAAAAATGGGAAAGGACGCTGCTTTTTTTAAGAGTGTTGTAGAAAGCTGTGACAGAAAAAAGGCCGGACCTACCGCACCCCCCAACGGACTTTTTTTATACAAAATCAATTTTGACGGAATCCGCCGTCACGTCTAAAGAAGACTTACCGGGTCAACGTCGCTTTCGATATAGACATCTGTCGGGCGAGTGTAGTTAAAAATCAAATCTCCGGTAAGGTTCTGCAAAATTTTAATGTCGCTTCCTTTAAGGATAATCTGGTAACGGTAATTCTGTGCAATTTTTACAATCGGACACTCTGACGGTCCTAAAATCTCAGTTGTTTTTATTGCTTTTTCCATAATTGAATTTTTACACCGGCATAAAATCGAATTCAATTTGTTTTTGATAATACCGGCGGCACCCTGAGCCGCATCTTCTGCCTGGCGTGCAGTCGGTGCCCTGAAAACAATCCGTACAAGCCGGCTGAAAGGCGGAAAATTGAGCATTTTACGGTTTTCAAGTTCCATATCGTAAAACTTCTGGACCTGGTTTGTAACTGACAGATAAATAGGCTCGCTTTCCGGCGAATAAGTCTGGATTAAAACCTTGCCGTCGGGAAAAAACCTTCCGGCGCGGCCTGCAACCTGTGTCAAAAGAGAAAATGTCCTCTCGCTTGCACGAAAATCCGGCAGGTGAAGGGCGGTGTCCGCAAGAATTACGCCCACGAGTTTGAGGTTTGGAAAGTTCAGGCCCTTGGCAATCATCTGGGTGCCGAGCATTATGTCATATTCATTGTTTTTGAATGCGTCGAGTTTTTCCTGCAGTTCGCCCTTTTTAGTCAGGCTGTCAGTGTCCAGCCTGCAGATTCTTGCGTTGGGAAACTTTGATTTGACTTCGTTTTCGATAAACTCAGTACCAAAGCCGGAGTAGCCTGCATCGAGGGAGCCGCACTTGGGACACTGCTGTGGAGGAACTGTTGACCAGCCGCAGTAATGGCATTTGAGGCGGTTTTCCTTTAAGTGGTAGGTAAGTGAAACCGAGCAGTTTTTGCATTTTAATTCAAAACCGCACGAACGGCATTTGTAAAAGTGCGAAAATCCCCGCCGGTTCAAAAATAAAATTACCTGGCGATTTTCTTCAAGAGTCCGCTCTATCTCTGATTCAAGCTCTTTTGAAATGCAGCCTGTGTCTGACGCTTCGTTCTGGAGGGGAATGCACTTAATCTGGGGCATTGCACCGCCTGCAAGCCTTTTTGAAAGCGTATGTTTTTGAATTTTACCGGTACTGAAAAGATACCAGGATTCGGCGCTTGGAGTTGCACTTCCCATCACTACCGGGATCTTTTTTTTTGCCGCACGGTAAATTGCAACCTGACGCGCATTGTAGCGTGGCGTTGAGCCGCTTTTGTAGGAAGCGTCATGCTCTTCGTCAATGATTATCATTCCAAGGTCAGGAACAGGTGCAAAAACAGCGCTTCTTGCCCCGATTACGACTCGAGCTTCTTTATTTATGATTCTTCTGTATTCGCTTAATTTTTGGCTTGGAGTAAGACCTGAGTGTAAAACCGCAGCGGTAGGACCAAAGCGTTCAACTACTGCTTCGATTACCTGTCTTGTAAGACCGATTTCCGGGACAAGGTAAATTACGCCCTTTCCCTGTTCAAGAACTCTGCTTGCACACTGTAAAAATACTTCTGTCTTTCCGGTTCCGGTCGGGCCGTAAAGGTAGTGGAGGTTTGTTTTTGAAGACGGGTCTAAAATTGAATTAATTGAATTTAGCTGTTCCTGGCTTAAGGTTTTGGCTTTTTTTTGAGGAAGTTCGTCCACAAAGCTAAATCCAAGAGAGTCTGTTTCTCTTTTTGCATTCGGAAGCATTGCGCCCAGGGCTTCTCCCCAGGAGCATAAATAATATGAACTTATCCACCGGCTCAATTCAATAAGTTCAGAATTCAACAAAGGTGTTGAATCCAGAATCTTTTTTACCGGCCGGATTTTTCCTTCTTCGACCGGACAGTTTTCGCTCAGGCTGTCGCTTTCGCCAATGATGTAGCCAGTGGTTTTTCGGTTACCAAAATTGATGTCCGCGCGGCAGCCGATTCTGCTGGTGCCGTCGTCATCGATATTGAGATAGGTAAATGTTTGATTTAAGGGGATGTTCAGAGCAATCTGCAGAAATTTTGCCACGACTATCCTCTAAAACTCTTCTGAAAATCCGGAGCAATTTTAAGGAGCTGTTCGCGGAACATTTTTAAGTCTTCCCATGCATGCCCCTTGAATTCCTGATGCTGCAAAAGATAACTCGGGTGATAGGTAACACACACCGGAATCTTTGCATATTCATGAATCTGCTGGCGGAGTCTTGTAACTCCCATTGCAGTGTTCAAAAGATTTTTTGCAGCGGTCGAACCTGCACACAAAATCATTTTTGGCTTTAAAACGGCAATCTGAGCCTTTAAAAAAGATGAACACGCTTCGGCTTCTTCAGGATAAGGCGTTCTGTTCTGCGGCGGTCTGCATTTTAAGATGTTTAAAATATATGTGTTTGAGGTTCTGCTTAATTGAATTGCGGCAAGCATTTTGTCCAGAAGCTGACCTGCGGGGCCTACAAAAGGAAGCCCCTGCATATCCTCTTCATATCCCGGGGCTTCACCTATAACCAGTACAGTCGGATTTGGAACGCCCGTTCCGGGAACAGTGTTATGCCGGCTTTTTGAAAGTGAACATCTGGTGCACTGTGCGATTTGAGCGCTGATGGATTCGAGGGATGCGCCTTCTGGGGCACTTGCATGAAATTCAGCAGTTTGGGTTGAATTCTGTGACTGTTGAATTGAATCCGCCTGACTTTGGCTTACGTCATCTGAAAACACGGGAGTTTCTAAAAAATCCCTTTGAGTAAAGCCTGTGATAGCTGCAGAGGCTGTTTTGAGCAAATCAAAAATAAGGGATTTTTCTTCTTTTTTCATATTTTCTATTTTCTAAAAGAACCTTGCATTGGTCAAGGGAAAACCAAATCTTTTTATTATGTTGGCTTTGAAAGGACCATCCGCTTTAATTCCTTTATGAAAACATATTTACTTGAATGAGCCGTCAGAATAAGTTAAAATGGAAAGGCTATATGAATGTTGCTTTATTTTCCGACAGTTATACTCCGACAAAAAGCGGAATCGTTACTGTTGTTACTCAGTTAAAATCTATTCTTGAACAGATGGGCCACAATGTTTGTGTTGTTACCGTTGGTTCAAAAGAAGAACGTCATTCTGAAGAATACGAAAAAGAAGGGGATGTGTTCAGGGTCACTTCGATTCCAAGCCCTGTAGGCGAAGAACAGTTTATAGGAATCCCCCTGAGACGCGAAGTCATTCAATTTATTCAAGAACATAACGTTGACATAATTCACTCGCACACCGAATTTTTTATGGGACACATGGCTTTGGTCGTAGGCCGCGAACTTAATATTCCTGTAATCGCTTCTACACACACAATGTGGGAAGATTATTACCGATATTACCTTTGGATGGGACGTTTGATTCCACGCAAGGTAATCAGAAAAATCGTACAGCGCATTTACAAAAACTTTTATGCTTTCATCAATGTTTCGCAGAAGGCCCATAATTATTTTAACCGCTCCTTTATGCTTCCGATGATTCCGTCGGCAATTATTCCTAACGCGATTGATTCAACTAAATTTATCGCTCACTCCTGTTCCGAAGAAGAACTTGATGAACTTCGCGGCAAACTTGGAATAAAAAAAGATGACAGGGTAATTCTTTATGTCGGCCGTATCGTCGAAGAAAAACGCATGGATGAACTTCTCGAAATCATGACGCGTGTCGTTAAAAAACGCAGCAATGCAAAAATGGTATTTGTCGGAGCAGGCGAGCGCCTCGAAAAACTTCAGGAACATGTAAAAGAAATCAACCTGCAGGACAAGATTATCTTTACGGGCTTTGTTGACTGGACAAAACTCTACACCTATTACTCGCTTGCAGATGTATTTGTTACGGTTTCGCTTTCAGAAATGCACAGTATGACAATTCTTGAAGCCCTTAACCTTGGAGTGCCGGTAGTCTGCCGCCGTGATTCAAGTTTCAGTGATACTGTTTTTCCGGGCAAAAACGGCTTCTTTGCCGACAGTGACGAAGATATGGACCAGTATCTCCTGAACCTGATTGACGATCCGATTTTGTCTTCAAACATGGGTAAAAATGCCCTCGAAATCAGCAAAAACTTTACTCTGGAATCACACGGAAAGCGGACCCTCGCATTCTATCAGGCTGTTCTGGATAACTTTCCAAACAAGGTTACTTCAGAACAATTGCAGAAGGCGGTTGACGCAGCCCTCACAAAATAAAGGAATTATGATGAATTCAAATAAAGTGTTTTTTAAAAAAATCTATTCGATTCTTTTTACATTGATTTTTTTTGGCGCCGGACAATTTGTTTTTGCGCGTGGCGGTCAGGAACTTGTTTTAAGCGGCAGCTGGGTATATGACAGTTTGAATTACATCTGCCTTGAACAGAAAATTGTCAACTTTGCAGACAGTACACCTCTTACAATTTCTCAGATAAAAACCTTGATGAATGAAGTCGATTACAATTCATTGAGTGAAGCCGGAAGAGCCCATTTTGACAAATTGATTCAATACTTTAAGGAAGAAGCAATTACATTCAATTCTGACCTGGTTTATTTTGGTCTTGAACCGGAAGTAAATCTGGAAGCCTATTATAAATCAAACGACAATGTCGGCTGGGTTTACGACCGTTACCAAAGAAACAGCCTGATTGAAGCTCCCTTTGTCTTTGGCTCGGGCGATTTGTTTACTGTAAAAATGGATCTTGCACTCCGCCAGAACAAGGGAATGGCTTATCACAATGATAATTATTCAAACATTCCGCTTGCACAGGACCAGGTTGACATTCACTTTCCAAAATACGGATATCTTGCAACAGAAAAAAAGATAAGTGATTCAAGTGGAATTGCGTTTAAATTCGGTATTTTTGACCGCAACATCGGCCGCACTGATACCGGTTCCTGCATTATGAGTGAATACCTGACCGGCTGTACAAATGCCCAGCTTGAAGTTTATTCACCTGATTTTAAATATACTTTGAGCGCCACTCAGTTTAATGTTGATAAATATTATTATCAGCATCAGCTTGACTTCCGTCTTTTTAAGAAGTTTACCTTTACAATTCTTGAAGGCCTTCTTGTCAACGCCCCGATGGAACTGCGCTATCTGAATCCGCTTATTATTTACCATGGTTATGCTCCATGGCGCGACTATGATACAGAAGATGACGAAACCCATACAGGTTCACTCATGGGCCTTAAAGCCCAGTTTGTTCCGTTCAGCGGACTCAGATTCTACGGTCTTTTTGCAATGACCCAGTTTCAGACTTCGTTCGAACTTGATAATTTTCCAAACGACGTAACTCCAAACGGCATGTGCGGCCAGCTCGGAACTGAATACGTAAGGCCTTTCGGGGGAGGGTACCTTCGTTTTGCCCTTGAAGGCTATTATGCAGAGCCTTATATGTATATTAAAGAGAGCCCGGACTGGACCTTTGTCAGAACTTACCAGGAAAACATCGGCGATTACGAAATCTTTTACGAATGGATCGGCTCTCCGTTTGGTCCTGATACAATCAGCGGCGAACTTTCTGCCGGCTACAATGTTCCTGATAAATACTCAGTTGATTTAATCTATCTGTTTATGGCCCGTGGTGAAATGTCAGGAACTGCCGTATTTGATGAAATTTCTGATTACTGGGGCGGAACAAATATCAACGACGGTTTTTATGACAGTGATGACCGCGGCAAATGGTGTTACCCGGATAAGGGTTCAAACGGACAGGGCTTTGATGAAGCAAAGCGCCGCCAGGGACTTGTTACACCAACCGGAACTCCAGAATATGTAAACAGAATCAGTGCGCGCGTAACTTATAAATTCAATCAGAAGCTTTCTGTAACAGGTCAGCCTTCTTTTGTGTTTATCTTCAACACAAATCATGAAGAAAATAAATTTAACAGCGGTTTTGAAGTTGCTCTTGCGGCAAAATACCGATTCATCCGATAATACGGGAGAGAAAATAATTTTTTTGAGGTTATTATGAAAAAAGGCATTTTAATTATATCTTTACTTCTGGCTTTGACTGCAAATCTCTTTGCCCAGGTGTCGGTTGATCCGACTGATGATTTTTATAAATACGCACAAAACTGGGAACTTAAGGGATATATTGAGTCTCTTCCTCTTCTTCGACCTTATCCTGCAAGTACAATCAAGGCTATTCTTGAAAAGGTAATTGACTGTAATAATAAACACGATGCCGAAATCGCCCTGAATGAATACGAACGCATTTTTTCAAAAAAATATTATCTTTACGCTGACGG
>JAILFZ010000020.1 GCA_024697295.1 Treponema sp. | reverse complement strand
AGGATTTTTTATTTTTGGAACTTCAAAAACCGGCTCAGCAGCCTGTTCGTTCGGGGCGGCGCTATTCAATAAAGTTCTCCAGAAATGCTGCGGGAGATTTGCAGTACGCGGCAGTAAAATCAAGTTCTTTTCCTGTTGAATTTCCCCCTTCAAGAATGCAGGCAAATGCAAGGGCAGGCTCTGACGTGTAACCTTTGATTGAACTGTATTCGACCGGAACTGTTTCGTCGGCGTACACAAAGACGATTTTTTGCTCTGTTCCCGATAAAATTTCTGCGGCGGCGGCAGTTACGGCCGAGGCAAAATTATCCTCGGACGGATAAATTGCAGTGTAGCCCGCCGTGTTTTTTAATGCGATTGTTGCAGCAGCAGGCGGTGTATTAAAAACAGAAATCGAAAAAGAAGCCGGCATTACGTCTGCGTCTTCGACGAGTCCCTGGTTGATTTTTAACTGGCGGGCAATTTCGCCGCGGAAGCTGGAAAAAACAAGTTTGCAGTCTAAGGCCTCATCTCCCAAATCGTGCACCACCTGAATCGTCATGCGTGTCAGCTGACTCAGGCGGCGGCGGAACAGCGGATCTGTAAATTCAAGTTTTGGCTGCTCGAGCGGATTTTCCGGAGAAGGTTTATAAAAAGCAAACTTAGATACTTTGATGTTCATTTATTTGTTTTTTCTAAAATTCAAAATTGAATATGCATTGCTTCCAAGATTGTGGTGGGCTGTCACCAGATGGAATCCGGCCTTTTCGATAGCTTCTACAAGTTCGCCGTAGCGGTACATCTTGCTGTTACCGTTTGCGATACATGTAAAGTATAGCGAAGTAGCCTGGAGCGAGTAGCTTGCGCCTTCATATTTCTGCATGTCCCAGAGAGGTTCCATAACATAAACGTCACAGTTTTCATCAACTGAGTTGTAAATCTTAGTCAGAATCTTTGTAATCTGGTGCAGGGAAAAACAGTCCAGAAACTGGCTCATCCATACAGCGTCAGCGCCTGCAGGAAGTTTTGTAGTTTCATCCAGAACGTTTCCGCTTACAAAGTTGATTCTGTCGGCAAATCCTGCGTCCTTTGCATTTTTTTCTGCAACCGCAGTCTGGCCCGGAAGGTCAACGATAGAAACTTTTACATCCTTGTCGTATCGGCATGAAGTAATTGCCCATTTTCCGGTGTTTCCGCCGATGTCAAACAGGCGCTTCGGGTGGTTTTTGTAAACGATTGGAAGTGCTTCAGGGAATGCTACATCGCTGTAAAAATGGTCAAATTCGAACCATGACTTTTTTTCGCGTTCCGGCAGCGTAGAAAGGGCTTCGTAGACAGTTGTCCACTTGTCGCCAAAAACTTTGAGTCCTTCAGGCTTTCCGTTTTTGATTGAATCCATCAAATCGAATGCACCCTTGTAGCAGATGTCGTTTGTAAAATTAAAGTTTACGCGGGTCAGGTCGTCTTCGAGCAGGAAGAAACCGATTTTTCCGAGAATATATTTTTCGCTTGTAACGGCGCTTGCAGGTTTAACACCGTCAGAGTCCGGAGCAGGGCCCTTGAGTTTAAGAACGCCCATTCCGAGAGCCATTTCGCAAAGCACGCCTACACCGTAAAGGCTGATTCCGGAAGCCTGTGAAAGAGCGGCAATTGAAATTCCGTCATCGCCTGCGTCAGAAATTTTCTGTAAAAGGCCAAGTTCGATAAGTGCACGCACCGCCTGAAAAGTCATCGGCGAAAATGCGATTTTTTGAGCTTCGAGTTTTGCGTCAACAGCGCGGATTTTGTCAGAATAGTAACTTTTGTTTTCCATAATTTGCATTTTAGTAAATAAACACCCGTGTTTCAACAATTTGTTATTGATTTTTGACACAGACACGAGGGGATTTTTTTGAATTTTTAAGATTTATATTTCCATTTGCCGTGTTTGACTTTTATATGATTTTTTATATAATTTCCTATAATATACTACCACGGGGAAACAAATGGACGAATTAAAAAAACAAATCAAGGAATGTATTATTTCTTCCCTCGAACTCGAAGACATCACTCCGGACAACATCGTTGACTCTGAACCTCTTTTTGGAACCGGACTCGGTCTTGATTCAATTGATGCGCTGGAACTCGGCGTTGCACTCAAAAAGAAATTCGGCGTAAAATTCAACGCAGAAAGTGCAGAAACAAAACAGCATTTTGCATCTGTAAACGCACTTGCAGAATTTATCGCAAAGGAAAAAGGCATAAACTAGGATGACAAACGACGAACTTTATTCAAAACTCAAAGAAACCCTTGTAAACGATTTTGATATCGAAGAATCCGCAATTACGCCTGAAGCAAACATCGTAACGGACCTCGATCTGGATTCAATAGATGCGGTAGAAATGATTGTTAAAATGAAGCCTCTTCTTCACGGCAAAATCGAACCGGAAGATTTTAAGGCAGTAAAAACTGTTCAGGATGTAGTAGATATCCTGCTTCCACTCACAAAGTAAAATTTAATTCCCGCTCACACGAGCCATAAAAAAGGAACCCGCGGCAAACTGCCGCGGGTTTTTTGCTTAGTTTTTCCTGAATCTGTAAACAAATTTTTTATATAAATAGTTGTCTACACATACAAGAATCCAGCCCAACTTTTGTAATTGTCTGAATTCAGATTCTGTAATGTTTTCGACAGTCATACTTGTTCCCATAAAAAGATCCTCCCTTTCCTGGCGTGTTATGTCTGTAAAAAACCTTTTTGTAATATAAGCATTTTAACACAGTATTTTTTATTATTGTAAAATTTATTAGAATTATAATGCTTATTTATTTGAACTCTCCGTAAAGAAGGACATGATGAAAATTTTTTCAAGAATA
>JAILFZ010000011.1 GCA_024697295.1 Treponema sp. | reverse complement strand
GAAGGGGGTTGGTTACAACGCATACACAGGCGAATGGGTAGACATGATGAAGGCCGGAGTTATCGACCCTGCCAAGGTTACCCGCTCGGCATTGCAGAATGCAGCTTCTGTTGCAGGCATGCTCCTCACAACAGAATGTGCTATAACTGATATTCCTGAACCACCGGCACCAGCTGCCGCTCCAGCTCCTGGTATGGACATGGGTTACTAACGACAAAGCCGGTAATTACTATATTAATTGCCGGTAAGTCCGCAGAGCGAACTACAAAAAAGGCTGTCCAAAGACATTTGAAAGTCTGAAGGGCAGCCCTTTTTTTTGGTCTTTTTATTTTTCTACGATTTCAAGAACTATGAACTTTCCGGACGGGGTGTAAAAACCTTTAAGTTCAACATTTTTGCCGGCATAGGCTGAAAGCTCTTTTTCTGTTAGCGGTTTTGGCGGCTTTGGATGATGCTTTTTATCTTTTGAATTTTTATCATCATCTTTGGCTTCACCGTTTTCTGACTCAGGCGGTTCAACCTGGTCGTCTTTGTCAAATTCTTTTGGCTCCGGCATGTCTTTCGGGCGGTCTTTTTCGTCCGGTGGAGTGAGAACTTCAAGTTCTGTGGTTGTAACTTCTGATGAAGTAATTGTGATTACGCTTGAGTCAACCGTTACAGTTCCTGTAATTGTCGTAAGTTCCTTTTCCATGCGCGGCGGACGGTCAGGACCTTTTCCGCGTGGGCCTGAACCAGGTCCGCCCCTTCCTTTGCCGTGGTCTCCACCAAAAGCAAAGGCTGCAACTGCGCAGAGCGCAAAAATTGAAATAATGAGAGTGTGTTTTTTCATAAAGCCTCCTTGTTAGAATTAAAAGCGCTTTTTCATTCTTTACAATTCAATTTTTGCACCTGTAACATAAACTGTTCTTAATTCGAGTATAACATAGTGTTATATTTGTCATTTTTATAATTTTTTGACATAAATTAAACTGAATTTATGTTTGGTTCAAGATTGGGACGTTATGTGTTATAATTGAACTATGCAGGATTTTTTTGATTATCTGAAATGGCGCGGAGATTTGAGTTTTGAACACTCTCCGTTTAATTCAATTGATGCGCTTATATTGTGCCAGATTGCCTATCTTGATTTCAGCGGACTTGTTTCGGAGTCATTTAAAGATTCAATTCTGCTCAGTGAAGCGGCTTCTTTATTCTTTGAAAATAAAACTGCTGAACAGCAGAGCCCGGGCCTTATGATTAATACAAAAACGCTGGATCTGCTTTCGGACTGTGCCCAGAGCAGGCGCTTTGGTGACGTAAAACTCTGCGGTTATGTAAATCACTACAACCGGGACATTACCGAGCAGTTTTGCGCCATAAGTTTTCTTTACGATAATAAAAAGGTTTTTATCGCATTCCGTGGAACCGATGACACGATTGTCGGATGGAAGGAAGACTTTGAACTTGCATTCAAAGAAAGTGTTCCCTCTCAAAAAGATGCCGTTGAATATCTTGAAAGCGCGCTTAATTCATTAAAATACAAAGAAATAACAGTTGGCGGCCACTCAAAGGGCGGTAACCTTGCAATCTACGCTGCGGCCCACATCAGAGAATCTTTGCTTAAAAAACTGAACAAAGTATTGAATTTTGACGGTCCAGGCTTTTTGAAGGAAGTTCTGGATTCGCTTCCTTTCCAGAAAGTTATGGGCAAAACCGAATCTTATTATCCTCAGGGCTCTGTAATCGGCATGCTTTTTGAACACGATCCTAATTATTGCGTTGTTCACAGCGACGGAGTCTTTGTTATGCAGCACGACCCGTTCACATGGAATCTTTTTGGACCCCAGTTTGCCCTTGATGAGCAGCTTGATAAATCAAGCCAGTTCTTTAATTCAACTTTTAACGAATGGTTTGTCGGTCTTTCTCCTGACAACCGCAGGCAGTTTGTAGAAACAATTTTTGGAGTTCTTGAATCTACCGGCGCCACAACCAATTCGGAACTTGCAGAAAACTGGCTCAAGTCTGCCGGTGCAATGATAAAGGCATTTTCTTCTCTGGATAAGGATATCCGTAAATCTGCAATTGATACGATGGACGGCTTTTTTAAGCTTGTCCGCCAGAATTTGCCGCAGATGCTCAAAAAGTAGGGCAGGTGTAAATGACAGGTAAGGGCAAGACTTTATTAATTTTATTAATTTTTCTTGTGATCTTTGGCGGTGCATTTTATTTTTGTTTTGCAACTGACACCGGAAAGCGCTTTTTGAATTCAATTCTTCCAAAAAAAGAGCCCGCTGAACTTGAAATTTTCAGAAAATGCTATCCGGATGTTAATTTTGACGCTGCCTTTGATGAAGAAGTTTCGGACTGGAAAGTCACTGTAACTGCTCCGATTTTTGTTAACGGAAA
>JAILFZ010000205.1 GCA_024697295.1 Treponema sp. | reverse complement strand
TACGGCAAAGAGGTCGTAGATAATTTCCTAACCCAAAAGGTCGGGGACATTGTCTACGACCTCTTTTTTTGTTTTAAATCTTGGAGAATAGGAATGGCTAAATTTATTTTTGTAACCGGTGGTGTTGTTTCTGGTCTTGGTAAAGGTATCACTGCCGCTAGTCTTGGACGTCTTTTAAAATGCCGCGGACTCAAAATCGCTTCTCAAAAACTCGATCCCTACATGAACATCGACCCGGGTACCATGAGCCCCTTCCAGCACGGCGAAGTTTTTGTTACTCAAGACGGGGCCGAAACTGACCTGGACCTCGGACATTATGAACGCTTTATCGACGAAGACCTCAACAAATATTCAAACCTTACAAGCGGACGCGTTTATTGGAATGTATTGAACAAGGAACGCAACGGAGAGTATCTTGGTCAGACCGTACAGATTATTCCGCACGTTACCAACGAAATAAAGGATTTTATACTAAAAAATGCGGAAGTAACGGGCTGTGACGTCAGCATCGTAGAAATCGGCGGTACAATCGGTGATATCGAAAGCCAGCCCTTCCTCGAAGCAATCCGTCAGCTTTCTTTTGAAGTTGGCCGCAAAAACTGCCTTTTTATTCATGTTTGTCTGGTTCCTTATATTTCCGGTTCTGATGAATTTAAATCAAAGCCGACCCAGCACTCAGTTCAGGAGTTGATGGCCGTCGGAATCCACCCTGATATCATCGTAACCCGAAGTGACAAAGAAGTTCCGGAAGAAATCCGTCAGAAGATTTCACTTTTCTGTAACGTAAGTGAGGACTGCGTAATTTCAAATACAACTCTGCCAAGTTTGTATGAAGTTCCCCTGATGCTTCATGAACAGAACATGGACGGAGTTGTATGCCGTCTCCTTGATTTGCCGGAAACAAAATGCGATTTAAGTGAATGGGAAAAAATGTGCCAGAGCATTCACTCACGCGAGGGCCAGATCCAAATTGCTCTTGTCGGAAAATATGTAAAACTCCACGACTCATATCTGAGTATCGTAGAAAGTCTGAATCACGCAAGTTTTGTCGTTGGCAAAAATCTCAAAATCAAATGGATCGATTCTGACAAATTGAACGACAACACAGCACCAAAACTCTTTGCAGACTGCTCGGGAATCATCGTTCCAGGCGGATTCGGCTTCCGCGGAATCGAAGGCATGATTTGCGCCGCACGTTACGCACGCACAAACAATATCCCATACCTTGGAATCTGCCTCGGAATGCAGATTTGTGTAATTGAATTTGCACGCGATGTTCTGAAATTAAACGAAGCCAATTCGAGAGAATTTAACCAGGACTGCCCTGACCCTGTAATCGATCTGATGGAAAACCAGAAAGGTGTAAGTGTCGGCGGAACGATGAGACTCGGAAAATATCCGTGCAAAGTAAAACCTGATTCAATTATGAGCCGCGCTTACGGCTGCAATGATAAAAATTCAATAATAGAGGAGCGTCACAGACACCGCTACGAATTCAACAACAACTACCGGCAGAAAATGGAAAGTGCCGGCCTGATTATCAGCGGAACAAGTCCGGACAACGCAATTGTCGAGACTGTTGAACTTCCGGAAAGTAAACACAAATTCTTTGTCGGAGTTCAATTTCATCCGGAATTTACCAGCAGACCAAACAATCCGGGTCCACTTTTTGTTGAATTTGTACGTGCCAGCGTTTAAAATGTATGGAAGAGGTTTTTAATATGTACACAGAAGAAGAAGTCTTGGACTACGTTAATGAAGAGGACGTAAAATTTGTCCGTCTTGCTTACTTTGACCTTGACGGCAAACAAAAGAACGCCACAATCATGGCGAGCGAACTCCCACGCGCCTTTAAGGATGGAATTTCTTTTGACGCTTCTGCCATAAAGGGTTTTGAAGAAGCAAACAAAAGTGACCTGTTTCTTTTTCCGGAAGCTTCCACACTTTCTGTCCTCCCGTGGAGACCGAGTGCAGGCAAAGTAATCCGCATGTTCTGTACTATCAAACATCCTGACGGAACACCATACAAAAAAGATTGCCGCACACTTCTTAAAAATGCCGTAAAACAACTCAAGGACGAATGCGGTATTCAACTTGAATTTGGCACAGAATTTGAATTCTACCTCTTTAAGCTCGACCAGAACGGAGAGCCTACAAAAATTCCTTTTGATAACGCAGGCTACATGGACATTGCCCCGGACGACAAGGGAGAAAACATCCGTCGCGACATCTGCTTTACCCTTGAACAGATGGGAATCACACCTGAATCAAGCCACCACGAAGACGGCCCGGGACAGAACGAAGTAGACTTCCGTTACTCTGACCCGGTTACTGCAGCAGACAACGCCGCAACTTTTAAGTGGATTGTCCGCACAAAGGCCGCATCAAACGGTGTGTATGCAGACTTTTCTCCAAAGCCACTCCACGACGCAAGCGGCTGCGGAATGCACATCAATATTTCCTGCGATGACACTACAAAACACAAAAATATTCTTGCCGGAGTTTTAAAGCACCTCGAAGAAATTACTTATTACCTTAACCCGACAGATAACTCATACGACCGCCTTTCTTCAGATCATGCGCCAAAGTATATCTGCTGGGGCAACGAAAACCGCTCGGCTGTTATAAGAGTTCCTGCCGGCAAGGGCGAAACCCGTATCGAAATCCGCTCGCCGGACCCGTCATGTAATCCATATCTTGCATTCACTTTCCTGATTTACGCAGCCATCGATGGAATCAAAAACAATCTTGTTCCACCTGAACCTGTGACATTAAATCTTTTTGACAGTGAAACTGCCAGAAAAACAAAGCTGCAGAGAATTCCTTCATGCCTCTCAGAAGCAAGAAAAGCCGCTGAACAGAGTTCGTTTGTAAAAAA
>JAILFZ010000160.1 GCA_024697295.1 Treponema sp. | reverse complement strand
ATTTCTTCGTTGATTGTGTATTTTACGAGCATTGCGGCAACTTCGCCCATAATTCGGTTTTCGTCAACGTGGTCGCCGACAAGTTCATTGAACTTAGTTGTAATCTGTTCCTTGAACTTCTGTTCCATTTTTGGCTGCCATTCCTTAAAAAAGGCGGCACATTCATCAAGTACATCAAGTTTTGCAAGAAGATCCTTTTTGAGGTTTTCTCCTTCACGCATTCTGTCACTTATAAACTGTTCCAGAACTGTATTGAATATCGGTTCGATTTTTGTCCAGTATTTTTCTGCGTCGTATTCGTGGGTGATGTTTAAAACACCGTCCTGATTTACAATCAGCGAAAGCGGAATATCATCGGCTTTTTTTCCAAGGGCAAGTGCCACCTGAGAAATTGCATCAAAATATTCTTTTGCGGCCACGGGGTCCGGATTTACCTTTGCAGTTGAATTCAAATCCTTTACGCGGATATTTACATCAACTTTGCCGCGGACAATTTTATCGCTTACAAGGGAGCGGGCTTTCTGTTCAACCGGATTCAAAAAAGAAGGCAGATTGATATTCAAGTCCAGAAAACGGTTGTTTACGGATTTGATTTCTACGCTGATCTGTGTGTTGTCTACAATTTCTTCCTTGTAGCCATATCCTGTCATGCTGTTCATATTGTTTATCTCACTTATTTTAATAATTCAATTAATTTTGAGCCGACCTTCCAGTTATCGCCTGCTCCCATCGTTACAAACAGATAACCGTCGGGATATTCTTTTCCGCTCGGCTCGTCCAGAAGTTTTTTTGCAAGAGAAGCGGCTTCTTCAAACTCTTTTGCGTACAAAACATTTTTGTGGTATTTGCAGGCATGTTCTGCAAGGATTTTTCCTGTAACAGAAGTTTCGTCTGCCTTTTCGCGGGCACTTCCGTAGATTTTGTTGATAATTACGGTGTCTGCGCTTTCAAAACTTGAAGCAAATTCTTCAAGCAGGGCGGCCGTCCTGGTATAAGTGTGGCTCATAAAATCAACAATGATTTTGTGTCCTTTATAAAACTCACGGAATCCTGCAAGCGTTGTTTTGATTGCAGTCGGATGGTGGCCGTAATCATCGATAAAAATCACTTCCTGTCCAGAAGGAGTTTTTGCACGGCCGACGATTTCGCTGCGGCGCTTGCCGCCTGCAAACTGACACAGTGCCGTTTTAAGTTTTGTCAAATAATCAGACGGATTTTTGCCGTCAGTCTTTAATAATTCAACCGAAAGGGCAAAAGCCGCAGCTGCATTACGGACATTATGGTCTCCGGGAACACAGATTGCGTATTCACCAAAATTGCCGAGCGTAAAAAAATGCTTTCCTGAAGAAACCCTTCCAAAAGTCAGTTTATAATCACCTTCTGCGTTGACTCCATATGGAACAAGAGCGATGTCTGGCCGTTTTGAATGTGCAATTCGGGCTGTTTCTACGGCACCCTTATCGTCTGCGCAGTAAATGAGCTGTCCGTTTTGTGGAAGAAGGCAGATGTAATCAACAAATGCGTTCTGGATATCTTTAAAAGTCGGATAATAATCCTGATGGTCACTTTCTACAGAGGTCAAAATGATTTTCTGCGGCGAAAAAGCCATAAAATGGCGCTGGTATTCGCAGGTTTCGGCTACAAAATAGTGGCGCTTATCATCTTTTTTTCCGCCGGCGTCAAAATTTGTCATTACGCATGATGAACCGAATGAAGAAATAATACTTCCGGCAAGAGCCTGTGCATGCAAATCAGTTGAAGCGATTAAAGTTCCGCACAGCCCTGTGGTAGTTGTTTTTCCGTGAACTCCGCAGACTCCCACACTGTAAGCGGTACGGCTGATTGCGCCGAGAGCCTCACTGTATAAAAGCATCGGAAGTTTTTTTGCGGCAGCGGCCTTAAGGTCAGGATTTGTTTCGGGGTTATATGCACTTGAATAAACTACATATTGAATTGAATCTGTAATGTTTGATTCAGAAAAACCTCTGGCTTTGATGCCTAATTTATCAAGGATTTCGTCTGTGTAAAAACGCTCAGAAACGTCGCTTCCGGTGATTATTGCACCGCGGGCGGCTAAAACTTCGACAAGGGCGGCCATTCCGGTTCCCTTGATTCCGACAAAATGTATGTGAAGTCCGTTAAAATCGCTCGGAAATTGAATGTT
>JAILFZ010000158.1 GCA_024697295.1 Treponema sp. | reverse complement strand
TTCAAGAGAAGAAACACGGCCTTCAACACTGCCGGTAAGTTCGCCGACGCGTTCTTCAACTCCGCCTACGAGAGCGGAAACTTTGCTTTCTACGCCGTTCTGGAGTGCATCAACCTTTGTCGTGATATCCTTCTGGAATGTATCAACCTTAGTTTCAACATCGTTCTGAATTGCACTGACTCTGGTTTCTACATCGTTCTGGATTGCGCTTACCTTTGTATCAACGCCCGACTGGAGTCCGGTTACGCGAGCATTGAGTTCGCCTTCAATTGTGTTGATTTTTGTTTCAACAGTCGATTTGTAATTTGTAAGATGCTTGTCGGCAATCTCCTGGAATTTTGCAAAGGCGGCTGTTTCTTTATCGTCAGCGTTTTTAACGGCCTTCTGAAAGAGGGCATCGTATCTTGCCTGAATATCGCCCGTCTGTTTTTCGAGGCTGGCACGGAGTTTTTCGAGGTTGGCTCCGTTTCCGTTGATTTCTGCCTGAAGTTCCTGGGCAGTCTTGCGTGTTGTAACGGCAGCTTCCTTGATTTTGTCATCAAGAGCAGTAACCTGCTGGCGCAGTGATTCTTCGAGAGCGCCGATTTTTGCATGGAGGTCTTTTGAAAAACCGTCTGTCTTTGTTCCGACAGATGCTGTGAGTTCTCCGATTTTTGCACGGAATTCTTTTTCCATTACATCGGTCTTTTCTGACAGGTTTGCTGAGAAGGCAGCTGTTTTCTGTTCAACAATCTTCATAACCTCACTGAGTTTTGTATCGAGGTTCTTTTTGATTGCCCCGGCGTTGTCTTCAAAAGACTTAACATACGCATTGGCACGTTCTTTTGCCTTTTCACTGAGCTGAACAAAGGCAGTGTCTTCGAGTGTCTTTGCTCTTGCAGCAGCATCGTCATAGGCTTTGCGGATTGACTGATCAACTTTTGCAAGAACTTCGTCCGAGTGGGCAGACGCTGTTTTTGCAGCAGTTTCAACCTGATCTGCGCGGGTCTTATACTGATTTAAAAGCTCTGTGCCGATGAGTTTGAGGCTTTCGTTATTCTGTCTGGTAAATTCCTGTGTGATTGCCGGAATACGTTTTTCAATTATGTCTACGGCTTTTTTCTGTTCGTTGATTTTTACAGAAAGCTTATCAACGATTATGCTTTCGTTTTTAACGGCCTGGAGGTTCTGTTCAACCTTGTCGGTCATCTCCATCAGTTCGTTGAGAGCGTTTCCATAAGTTGTGATTTTCTGAGAAATATTTTCAACGGCGGCAAACTGTTTTTCAAAGTTGTTTGAAATCTGAGTAAAATCGTCGATTTGTTTTTCGATGCGTTTTACGGCTGCAACGGCTGCGGTCTGATGTGTATCAAGATCCGCTGAAAGACCGTTTAATTTTTGCACCTGTTCCTTAAAGTATTCGTCAAGCTGTCCGATACGGTTGTCCGCATAGCGCTTAACCTTGTCCATAGAATTGTTGTCTTTGTCGATATTTCTCAAAACAAAAACAACGGCAACAGCAATTGCTGTGGAAATAAGAATCGAGATGACAGTCACTTTTTTTACCCACCCAAAAATGAACTTTTTCTATTTTATTTTAACACAATATCCGCTAATTGACGATAGCAAAAGAAGTTAATGTCCGCAAGTTTTAACGGAATATGTAAAATTTTTCGCCAGAATGGCATTACATAAGCGGTTTTCATACCGCATTTTTTGGCTCCGATTACATCATATTTGACCGAGTTGCCTACGTAGAGAATTTTATCTTCCGGAACTCCCAGTTTTTGAGCCATAATCGCAAAAGGATATTTTGAAGGCTTTAATGCACCTATGTCTTCCGAGCCCAGAATTACGTCGCAGTAAGGCTTTAATCCCCAAAGTTCACCTTTCTGGTCCGGCGGAAAGTCGGACATGAGAGCAATTTTCAGGCCGGCTTCTTTAAATCTTTTGAATGTTTCTTCCACCCCCCTGAACGCGGGAGTTTTTTCAAAATATGGTTTTAAACCGTCGTAGACAATTGATTTAATCAATGCTTTTGCTTCTTCCGGGGTTGAACTCAACTCTTCTGAAAGAAGACGCGCCTGATACTCATAAAAATCTGGAAGCGGAGCCGTTTTGTGCAGAATTTTCCTGACCTTGTTGTATTTGAGGTAAAAAGGCAGATTCGACAAAAAGTACGGCACTATACGGAGCGAGAATCTAATTGATGAATACAGGGTTCCGTCAATGTCAAAGGCAATGGCGGAAATATTTTGATACATTCTTCGATTATAGCAGATTAAGGCCTGCGTGGCGAGATAGGGGGCAAAAGTTAGAGGGCGCTACTGTTTTTTTATTGTGTAGATAAAGGTTGCGGTTCCGGCGCTGGATGCCGACTGGAATCTCCACTGGCTTATCTGTGCTGCGATTTCCTGCTGGACAATCGGATCAACAAGGCTCTGCGGAATTTTAACTCCGTTTACAGGAACACGGCCGTCCGCATTTACAGTAAACGTAATTTTAAATTCACGGGTGGCATCGATAGTAGCGGCTGCACGCGGAGTGAGCGAAATTACAGGTGATTTTGGCTCGAGCAGAATGCGGGCAGTACCGTCGTTCATAGCGAGGGCGGTTTTTCCGTCCGGAGAACCTGCTGTATTCATTGTGGCGCTTACAGAAACTCCGTTTCCGGCGGTTCCCCTGTATGAGGTTGAGGCAATCTTATTCAGTGCATTCGAAGTTGAAGAGCTTGTACTTCCTGTATAGGCCTTGTTTGACGAAGAACTCTGGCTTGAATTCTTTGAAGAACTTGCAGAGGCTGCGGTTCCCTCAAGTGCATCTACTGCCTTCGCAACGGCGTTTGACGCGCTGCCTGTATTTGAACTCACTGTTTCTTCAGCATCTTCTTCAAACTGGCTCCAGTCAAAGTCTTTTTTTGGTTTGGTTTTAGACGCGCGCTGTTCGGCCATAAGTTCATCAACGGACTTCTGCAGTTTTGGCTCAGCCCGGGCAGCCGGTTTTGAAGCAGGCTTTGCCTGAGGTTTTGAGGCGGCTTTCTGTGTGCTCTTTTTTGCAGGAGCCTCTGCCTTTTTAGGAGCTGGTTTTTCAGCTGCTTTTTGAGCCGATGCACTCTGAGACGCTGCGGACGGAGCGGCTGCCTGTTCCATTGCCTGTGAGGCTGGCGGCGGGGCTTCGCTTACAGTGCTTGCCTTTGCCTGAGACGGGGATTCAAGATGAATCTGCACTGTCTTGAACGGCTTATCGTGCGGCAAGAGAGAATAAAAACTAAAAAATATGAATATAAAAACCCAGACTCCGATTGTTCCAAAAAAGGCAATCTGATTCGGTTTTTTTTCTATCGATTGCATCAGTCGGCGGTCCTCAGGTTAATTGCAACAAATTCATTCTTTCTCAGAACATCAAAGATTTTTACAATCATTCCGTTTGTAACTTTTGAATCAGCTTCGAGAGTTACAGGATATTCCGAGCGCTTTTTGCCCTCTGTATCAAATTTTTTGAGTTTTGAATCGAGAGTTGTTAAAGTTACAGCGTCGTCATTAAACCATAATTTACCGGAAGCAGAAGCTGTGATTGTAATTCCTGCAATGGCCTCTGACTGCGAAGTTTCGCTTTCCGGAAGATTTACGTTTATGGCAGGCAGAACAGCAAAGGTTGTACTTACCAGAAAGAACAAAATCAACTGAAATACAACGTCAATCATCGGAGTCAAATCGGCTGTGCTGTTGAAGTTTCTTCTTCGTCTAATTCTCATTTAAACTTCCTATCTCAATTTGCCTGTTAATCTGAGAACCACTTTTGTAACAGAAGATTCCAGTTCAACAATTTCTTTGTTTACACGGCGTGTAAAATAGTTTGAAAAAATCATAGCCGGAATGGCAACAAAAAGTCCGGCGGCAGTTGTTACAAGGGCTTCTGCGATTGCTCCCGCGAGAACGGCCGGGTTACCCATGCTTGCTCCCTGTCCGAGTACACCGAAAGCCTTGATGTTACCGGTTACAGTACCAAAAAGTCCGAGCAATGTACTGATGTTTGCAATTGTTCCGAGCAGAGTAAGTGAGTGTTCAAACTGAGGAATAACAGCTTCCATTTCTGTTTCTACAATCTCTTTCAAAGACTGTTCATCAAGATTTTTCATGGCAAGTGCCTTTCTTACAACCTGGCTGAAAGGAGTTCCGCTTGCCGAACAGAATGCGTCAGCGGCAGAATAATCCTGGCGCAAAAGAGCTTCGTTCAGGTTTTTCTTGAGCTGAACATCTCTTTTTCTTACTGAAGAAAAATATACCAGGCGTTCAATAATGATGTAGGTTGCAGCAATTCCACAAATCAAAATCGGAATAATAAGAATTCCACCTGATTTCAACATATCTAACATAATAATTCTCCTGTCAACTTTATTAAAACTGGAATTTTACAAGAAGCATTGCGTTTCCGCCGCGTGCTTTATACGACGAAGATGCATAGTCTCTTGTTTTGTTTGTAACTAATTTTATAACATCGTTTACCTCAAGGGCAAGGCGGATAGACTGCGATGCCTTGACTGCAATATCAGCGCTTACGTCAGGCATTGCGTCTGCGTCTTCTCCGATGGCCTGCCTTACAGAAGCATTTGCGCTCCAGCGGGCTCCGCTTTCCTGATAGAATACACCGGCCTCAAACGAATGCGGTACTTCGAGGACAGGAACATCCATCCAGAATGCATTCCAGCGGCCTGTAAATTTAAAATCTTTTACAACGGCCGTAAATTCAACATGGGTGTTAAAGTCAGTGCGTTTGTCGCATACAAGCGCATAATAACCTGAATTCAATTTTGCTCCGTCTGCATCGTAACCTGCGTACCAGATTCCGTTGTCAAAGGCAGTTTTTCTGTATTCTGCGCCGGCTGCAATGTTAAACACGTTTTGAACCGGCAGGCTTATTTTTGCCTTTCCGTACCAGTCTGTAGTTTCTGATGGAAGACAGGCTGCCACCGAGTAGCGGTATTTTGATTCAAGAAGATCAATCCTGTTTTGAATTGAATCACAACCGCCTTCAAGTGCAATCGTTACCGGAAGCGAATCCCTGTCTGCAAAGAATGCAAGGTGGGTTCCCAAAGCGAATGGAACGATTACCTTGTTGTCTCCGATAGAATTTCCAATTACGGCTCCGGCCTTTGCCCAGACGTCAGCGTGGTCGGCAGTGTAACTTGAGTTGATTGTAAACTGACCGCGGTGCACGCTTTCGGCGCTTGAAGCGTTCGGAGCTTTATAAAGGCTGTCACTCGCCTTCAGATTCAACTCAGTTGAATAAGCGGCGTCAAAGCCAATCAGAAATTTATCGTTCATGCAGCCAAATCCAAAATTCGGGTTTAACCACAATGTTTTTGCAGAATTTTCAAATGCGGATGCGGCATCAACGGCTCCTTTATACGAAGTTCCGTAGCGGCTGTAAACTGAGCCGCCAGCCCCGCCCGCGATGAACATTCCGTTCTTAAAACTTTTGTTTCCGTCATAGTCAAGCACAATTGAATGCTGAACTTCGTCCGTAAAAGACGGGCTGTTGAGCTGAAGGCCGTTGTTATCGGTAACGTACGAAGCCGAAAGCTTGTTATGCGAGCTTGCACTGTTGAATTCTTTAAGTGCACTTACGCCTGTTGTTCTTAAAAAGTATCCGTCCTGAGCCTTGTTGTCGCCAAAGCCTTCATAGCTTTCGTGGTTAAAATTGATTTCAAACGGAGAATTTCCTGTAGTGCGATAAATTGAAAAGTTTCCGGTAAATGTGAGCGGAAAGCCTCCTCCAATCCGGCCTTCTGCAAAAACGTCCTTGTCCGACTGAGTTTCTGCACGGCTGTTTGCCTTAACTTCAGAATCATCTACGCTTCCCAGATCCGGAAGTTCAACAGCAGAAGCAGAAGAATCCGGCAGAATATCCTTGTAGTCCGGAATCGCATCCTTTCCGGCGGTCAATGCACCTCCGGAAATAACTGTTGTTACATCCGGAAGTTCAATTTCCTGTTCATCTGCTTTCTGGGCATAGACTGCGCCAAGCATCAAAAATGTTGTAATAGCAAAAATTATCTTTTTCATTTTGTCACCTTAATGGAACCTCTAAAAACCTCAGTTTTTCGGGTATCCCTGATTATTTGATAAACGAAGCAGCACGCTTGCTGTAAGGGCTGTCCGGATAAAGTTTTTGTAAATACTGAGCGGTTGATTTAGAATCTGCGTACATCATACCTGCGTCAAAAGACTCTGCAGCCCCGTACAAACTGCGCGCAGCTCCCTCAGCGTCGCCAGCCTTTCTTAACTGTTCGGCTGCCACGAGATACATCGAAGCAGACTTCTGGTTGTCGAATCTGTTTCTGTAAATGCCTGCGAGGAGAAGAGCATTCTTTCCTGCGTACGCACTTTCCGCGTCGATTGATTTTTGTTTATCCAAAAGGCTCTGAGCGAGAGACTCGGCCTTTTTGCTGTCATTCTGAGTGTTCAAATAATACTCTGCGAGGGCGGTGCCTGCCACGCGGCCTTCAAATGTTTTTAGTCCGCCTTTTTCTTCCCAGGCCTTCTGCATTTTTACGAGTTCGGTATTTGCGCCTGAATCCAATGCCTTTAATTCGCGCATTGCGTCAGATACACCGTCGGCCGAAGCCTGTTCGCCGTATTCTTCCATGAGGTACTGGCAGGACTGGATCGCAAGTCCGTACTCGCCTGTCTGTTTGTAAAGATTGATAAGCTGTCTGTGTGAGCCGTATTTGTAAGTTGATTTTTCCGGGCTCTGGGCAATCTGCCTGTAATAAAGGATTGCTTTGTCTGTCTGTTTTGTTTTTGCAAGACAGTCTGCGGTAAAATACATCGAAGCAAAATAGAATTCACCGTGATTGTATTTCTTTATATATTCTGCAAATAAGGGAACTGCTTTGTCATATTTTCCTGTCGTGTAAGAAAGTTCGCCGCGGCGGTAAAGGGCTTCTTCGGAAAGAGAGAGCGCCGCCTTTTCAGAGGAAAGTTCTGCGTAAGTTTTATCAGCCCCTTCATAATCACCTTTTTGAACCAGAATCTGGGCTGTCAGATATTTACACTGAAAGCCAAAAGCGTTTTTCTGACCTGAATACGGCCTCAGAGTAGAGATTGCCCTGTCGTATGCAGAACTGTCGCTGTAAACGCCTGCGCACAGCAGAATGCTTTCCTGCTTCTGATCTTCATTTTTTGAATTAGTGATTGCTTTTTGCGCAAAGTCGGCTGCAACCTGGTATTTTCCGAGCTGGGCCGCTGAACGGCTGGCCGTCACGCAGGCATTCCAAATCAAAGAAGATGACGGAAGAGCGCGCGTAAAGGAAATAAGGCTTTCCAGGGCGCCATCGTATTTATTCAACTGGTACCGGCTGTAACCAAGATAGAACAAGGCGTTTTCCCTGTACGGGCTTTCAAGTGATTTGTCGTTTTGTGAGAGGTAAAAGGCGCTTTCAGCTTCTTCCCAGTTGCGGCGGTTAAAAAAAGCAAGACCTTTTAAATAATGACCTTCTGCGCCCCCAGCCATAGAAGCCTGTTCAACCGTAGAAATAAGATATCCGCCGGTCAAAAGCGTTCGTGCATAATCAAGGTGCCCCTGATTGCCGAGCTGTTCGCGCTCACCGAGAGCGTAAAAGATTTTGTCTGCGCGGTTTAAGTTTCCGGTCTGTGCAAGGAGGCGTGCATGCAGGTGGGCAAACCCCTTGTCGTCGCCGTAGTTTACTCCTTCAAGAAGTTTTACGCCGTCGGCATATTTTTTCTGTTTGTAAAGCGAATACGCATTCCAGTAAATTGCCGTCTTTTTGAGCGCTTCGTCTATGTGATTCAGGTACTTTGAAGAAAGCTTTCTGCATTCCTCGTAGTTCTGACCAAGTCCATAGTAGCGGGCCAGGAACAATTCGTAAGAAGCGTTGTCCTGTCCAAACTTTTCTTTTTGTTGAATCAAAGTATCGGCAGCAGATTTTGCGGCAGCTTCTTCATTTTTTGAATTATTTATAAACTCGATTTCAGTGCGGTACAAAACTGCAATCTGTTCAAGTTTTGTGTCGTCTGAGTTTACTTTGTCAAAATATTCAACTGACTTTTTGTAGTCCTTCCGGTTAAAGGCGTCGATTGCAAGACGGGTCCAGAAACTGCTTACCAGTTCAGGATATGAGGCAAGGCGGGGACCTGCCTTTTCGATTACGCTGCCCGGATCTTCATTAACTTCATTTCTGTGTTCTGAGCTGACGGTATAGGCCTTTTGCATTGCGACAACGGCAAGTTCAGCAGGGGCGCTTTCGAGAACGGTGCAGTATTTTTTATACGCATCTTTGTACCTGCCCTTTCCTGACAAGGCATCGCCCTGACCAAGCATCAGATTAAACTTTGTAAAGTCGGAAAACTGAGTGTCTTTTAATGAGTCAGCGATTTTAATTCCACGGTCAAACTGAGCGGAAGAATTGCAGGATTCAACAAATAAAACCGATGCCAGTTCGTACTGACTCTGACTGTAAAGACGTCCGTTATTCAGCACAAAATTGAATACATCAGCCGCCTTTTCATGCTCGCCGAGCCTGTTGAGGGTAAGACCTGAATAATAAACTGACTGCGGGTACACTGAACCTTTTTGTGCAGTCTGTTTTTTGGAAAGTTTTGCGGCTTCGTGCAGGTAAATCAGGGCTTCTTTGTCATTACCGAGTCTTTCAAAACACCGTCCAATCCAGTAAAGTCTTTTTGAAGAAAGTTCTTCGTCATCGCCTGCGGCCTTACGCGCTTTATCCAGCACTAAAACCGCTTCCTGAACGCGTCCCATCCTAAAGAGGCTTTCGCCCTTGTAAATAAAGGCAGCCCCTGCAAAAGGAGAAGAAGCGTTTTCCTGTAATATTTTATCTGCGCATCTTACAACGCCCGGATAAAAACCTCCGTTGTAGGCAGAAATCATTTCTGAATTCAACTGGGCCGCATCTGAGTCTGCAAAAGCAAATATGCCGGCACAGAGGAAAGTTATTAAAATTAATTGTTTTTTCATTCTTGTTGAACTCCAGTCTCACCTGTGCAAGGCTTAGTCCGGGAAAAATCTGGTTTCCGTCAAAAATCTTGAAAGGTGAACAAAGCATCCGGAATATTTTGAAACAAAAGCGTTGAGTGTCAGCTCCCGCCCGTTTTCAAAAATTACGCACGAAAATCTTCCGTTTTCATCAAAGAATGGAAAAATTACTGCGCATTCATCAAATTTAAAAAACTCCGGATCCTTCGAATTGTTACGCAAAGGTCGTTTAATTGCTGCAAGATATCCAAATGCAGGTTCTGTTGCGGCAAGTACGTAGAGTACAGGTCGCAGTGCAGAAATTTTATATCCTGTATTTTTAATATAACCGGCGGCCTGTGACAAGCCTTCTGAAGAAACTTCCGAGCCAAAAGGTTCAATCGCAACATCAGTGCCCGATTCATTCCACAGGTAGTTGCGCTTTGTGCGGATTGAAACGTGGGCTGCTGCAAGGTTGCGGCACCAGTCGAGCGTAAAGGAAAGGTTTTCTTTCTGGTCAAGCACACCGTTCAGGCCAAGCGGGTCGTATTCAACTGTTTTTACGCGGAGGGGTTTTAAATAAAGCCTGCTGCCTGTCAAAGGTTCAACAAGACCGTCTACAACCCACTTTAAAAAACCACAATGGTCTACAAGGACCAAATTTGAAAAATCAATATTCGATTCAATTTTACGTCTGGAACCGTCGCTGATATAAACAAGCTGTCCGTTTTCGTCGTAACAGGTATCATCCATGTAAGCGATGCGTCCGAGATTTTTTCTGATTACACCGATCATCTGGAGTTTTGACTGGAACTGCCCTTTCTGTGTGTTGGCGTACTGCCACGGAAGGGATTTTTCTGTCAGCAAAATTATGTCCTGAAACGAGGCGGTGTAAAGGTTTTCAAACGGAACTCCAACCGGAACTCCACGGGCCGCGTAGAGACCTTCGATTACAAAGTCTGCGAGAGTTTTATTATTTTGAGGTGTTAATTGAATATATACGCTTGAATCAGCAGTAAAGTAAAGTTTAATCTGTTCGGGTTTACCTGTTAAGGCGTTTCTTACCAGAAGCCAGGCGCCTGCAGCGTCTCCCGGATAATCATCTACGGTGCGGCGTTCGATTCCATTTTCCGTATAAAAGTCCACGTCGAGTTTCATCTGGGGAGCAACAACTACGGCAAAAGAAGAACCAGCTTCTTCAAGCCTGATCTGAAACTCCTGTCCGAGTGCATTTTTGCGTAGTTCCGAGCGCTTTTCGCGAAGATCCTTTACATCGTCGTAAAACCAGCTTTCGGCGCAGGAACGGCGGATTTCGGCAGAATCAGGGATTCCCATTCTGTTAAAATCAGCCGTCAGAGTGCTGATTGCAAAAATAAAAACTGTACTCAACAATAAAACTTTTTTCATTATTACTCCCTGCTCTCAACGCGACAGTGAACTTTACGCAGAAACGTCAGGTTCACCATACGCATTGTCAGACTGCAGTCTGTGCCGGAACGTTTGTCGGGTTAACAGGTTCCGGATCAATAAACTGGCTGCCTCCGCTCGCATATTGAATAACCGGTTCCACAGGACCTTTTTTAGTCCAGATTTTACCGTTATCCATTTCGTCCGGGTTTTTGCCGACCGGAGCGTTGCTCAGCAGAAGCTTTAAGCGGTTGAGCTGGTTAACTTCCGAAGCCCCCGGGTCGTAATCGATTGCACTGATGTTTGCCTGAGGGAATCTTCGGCGAAGTTCCTTAATCATACCCTTACCTGTAATATGGTTAGGCAGACAGGCAAACGGCTGTACACAGGCGATGCTTGGTGCGCCTGAGTGGATAAGTTCAACCATTTCGGCAGTAAGGAACCATCCTTCTCCCGAAATATTTCCAGTCTGAATAATACCTTCGACACTCTTCATCATATCCCAGATTGAAGAAGGCGGGTCGAAGCGGCGGCTCTTTCTAAGCCGTTTTTTAATATAGTTACGGTAAAGTTCAAGTGCCCAGACATAAAGTTTTGCGTCCTTAGCATACTTTTTGTCAAATGCAAGTTCGTTGGCACGGAATACACCGTCAGAAAGCGAGTAGAACAGGAAGTCCATCAAGTCTGGCATTACGCATTCTGCGCCTTCGCGTTCGATTACATTTACCATGTCGTTGTTTGCAGTCGGGTGGAATTTAACGAGGATTTCACCGACAACACCAACCCTAGGCTTTTTAACCGGCAGAATCGGCAGTTTATCGAATTCACGGATGATACCGCGGATAATCCGTCTGTATCCGAAAATCGACGGATGACGAATCAGTTTGCATGCCTTTTCGTTCCATTTTTCGTAAAGTGCGTTTGCACTTCCCGGAGTTGCCTCATACGGACGCACTCTGTAAAGTACGCGCATCAAAAGGTCACCGAGGAAGGCTGCCATCATTGCACGGTTTATGAGCGGCAATGTCAGCTTGAATCCAGGGTTCTTTTCAAAGCCCTGTGCACTCAGAGAAATTACCGGAATATGGCCCCAGCCTGCGTCGTTCATGGCGCGGCGGATAAAGCCGATGTAGTTTGTCGCACGGCAGCCGCCGCCGGTCTGTGAAATCAGGAGTGCTGTCTTGTTGATGTCGTATTTTCCGCTTTCGAGGGCGGCAACCATCTGTCCTACAACAAGGATTGAAGGATAGCAGGCATCGTTGTTTACAAACTTGAGGCCTGCATCAACAGCTTTAGGGTCAACGGCATCAAGAACAACAAAGTTATAACCTGAGCTCTGGAAGGCCTGCTGAATCAATCTGAAGTGAATAGGACTCATCTGAGGACAAAGGATTGTGTACTTGTCCTTCATTTCTTCTGTAAATACAACTCTCTGGTAAGCCGAACTCTTGACTGTAACCTTCTTGTGGTTGCGCTGGCGTGCCTTAACGGCTGCGATAAGAGAGCGGATACGGATACGAACGGCTCCAAGGTTGGAACCTTCATCGATTTTGATAAGAGTGTACATACGGCTCTTTGCCTTCATGATTTCGTCAACCTGATCGGCAGTAACCGCATCAAGTCCACAGCCAAATGAAGTGAGCTGTACGAGTTCAAGGTTTGGCATACCGGCAACAAAGCTTGCGGCACGGTACAAACGGTTATGGTAAGTCCACTGGTCAATGATGCGCAATGGGCGTTCAACAGCACCGAGGTGTGCAACCGAGTCTTCTGTAAATACTGCAAGACCGAGACCGTGAATCATTTCCGGAATACCGTGGTTGATTTCAGGGTCAAGGTGATATGGACGGCCCGCAAGAACGATACCGCTTCCACCGCTTACAACAAGCTGTTCAAGTGCTTCTTCGGCAGCGGCCTGTGTATCGAGCTTAAACTGTTCCTGCTCTTTCCATCCGGCTTCTACAGCGGCATTTACCTGTTCCCGGGTAATTGAGAGGAAGTTCTTGTGCAATTCTTCGTAGAGACGTTCCTTTAAGCGCGGTTTGTCATAAATTGGAAGGAACGGGTTCATAAACAGCAGGTCTTTTGCTTCGTTTACGCTGTCAAGGTTATGCTTGAGAACTTCAGGATAACTTGTTACGACAGGACAGTTGTAGTGGTTTCCGGCACCGGCATCTTCGATTTTTTCGTAAGGAATACAAGGATAGAAGATGAAGTTGCATCCCATCTTGAGTAAAGATTCAAGATGACCGTGGCTGATTTTAGCCGGGTAACAAACTGATTCAGATGGAATTGAATCAATACCGCGTTCGTAAACCATGCGGCTTGAACGTGGAGAAGTTTTAACCTGGAATCCGAGTTTTGTAAAAATTGTAAACCACAACGGGTAGTTTTCGTACATGTTCAATACGCGCGGAATTCCGACAGAGCCCATTGGAGCATCTTCCGGCTTGAGCGGAACGTAATGATTGAACAGGCGTTTGTACTTCCAGTCAAAAAGGTTTGGAAGTTCAATCTGAGTTTCTTCAACTCCAGTATTTGCCTTGTTGCTTCCGTCTACCTGTTTTGTATCTTTTAACTGATGGCGTTCAAGACCCTTTTCACAGCGGTTTCCTGTGATGAACTGACGTTTCTGGCCGCCGGTTTCAAAGGTGTTGATTGTAAGAAGACAATTGTTCTGACAGCCGCCACAGCGTGTGAGTTCAAGCTGAACCTTGAATTTTTCGAGCTCTTCGAGGGTTGCGATGTTTGATACGATTTTTGGAGGAATCCATCCCTTTTCCTGACCTGGTTTTGGAGCAGTCAGGTCGCACCACTGGTCGTAAGCGATAAGGGCAGAACCGTAGGCACCCATAAGCCCTGCAACATCCGGACGGAATACGTTTACGCCGGCGATTTTTTCAAATGCGCGCAGAACTGCGTCGTTGTAGAAGGTACCGCCCTGAACAACAACCTTAGTTCCAATTTCAGATGCGCGGCGGAGTTTGATTACCTTGAACAGCGCATTTTTAATTACCGAATATGAAAGTCCGGCAGAAATATCATCGATTGTGGCACCTTCTTTCTGAGCCTGTTTTACACGGCTGTTCATAAATACAGTACATCGTGAACCGAGGTCAACCGGTTTTTTGGCAAGAAGGGCTTTTTTAGAGAATTCAACAATATCCAGGTTCATTGAATTTGCAAAGTTTGCAAGGAATGAACCACAACCTGCAGAACAGGCTTCGTTCAACTGGATGGAAGTAATCGCACCGTCCTTCATGCGCAGACACTTCATGTCCTGACCACCGATATCGAGAAGGAACTCAACGCCCGGAACAAAGAATTCTGCGGCGCGGTAGTGGGTGATCGTTTCTACTTCTCCGGCGTCTACACCGAGAGCCGCCTGGAAGAGGGCTTCACCATAACCTGTAGAAACGGAACGTGCGATATAGCAGTTTTCCGGAAGAATTTTATACAAATCTTTGAGAACCCGTACGGCCAGGTCAACCGGGTTGCCGGCATTAACATCGTAGAAGTCCCACAAAATTTCTCCCTGCTTGTTTACGAGGACAGCCTTTGTAGTTGTCGAACCCGCATCGAGACCGAGGAAGAGAGGTCCGCTTGCTTTTGACAGGTCTCCGCGTTTAGCCTTGTCCTGATTGTGGCGTTCGCGGAATGCATCGAGGTCAGCCTGGTCAACGAACAAAGGTTCAAGGCGCTGAACTTCTGAAAGTTCCGCACCTTCGAGGTTTTTAAGGCCGTCTCTGAACTGTGCGATTGTAGGGAAAAGTTTTGGAGCTTCGCCAGAAACACAAGTATATGATTTTTCTGCAGAATAAGCAGAACCTGCGGCTACGAAAAGCTGGGAGTTTTCCGGAACAATGATTTCGTCGTCCTTAAGTTTAAGGGTTTCGATAAAGCGAACGCGCAGCTGGTCCAGAAAGTGCAGCGGACCGCCGAGGAATGCAACGTGACCGCGGATCGGTTTACCGCAGGCAAGACCGGAAATTGTCTGGTTAACAACAGCCTGAAAAATAGAAGCGGCAATGTCTTCGCGGCGTGCACCTTCGTTGATTAAAGGCTGAACGTCAGTTTTTGCAAATACACCGCAGCGTGCCGCGATTGGATAAATCTGCTTGCAGCCTGCGGCGAGCTTGTTAAGGCCGGGAGCGTCTGTTTCAAGAAGAGCAGCCATCTGGTCAATGAATGCACCTGTACCGCCGGCACAAGTACCGTTCATGCGCTGTTCAACACCGCCTGTAAAATATGTAATTTTGGCGTCTTCACCACCGAGTTCGATTACAACATCAGTCTGCGGGATGATTTTTTTAACGGCAGTAGTTGCCGCAACAACTTCCTGAATGAAAGGAATATTAAGCCACTGAGAAACGGACAAACCGCCGGAACCGGTAACCTTTGCAGATACGGTACGGGAACTTCCCTCCGGGAGCTGTTTTTCTATTTCGTTAAGGGCTTTAGTTACAACAGTTATAATTGTATTTCGGATATCAGCTCGGTGTCTCTGGTAATCGCCGTAAAGCATTTTATCATTCTCGTCGAGACAAACAACTTTTACTGTTGTTGAACCGACATCGATACCAATGCGAACGGGAGTTACAGCAGGAGTAAAGTGAATATCAGAAATTTCCATAGCAATACCTCATATGTTCCAATCAGGAACAGAATATTACTATTTTACCCTTTATATTTTTATAATTCAAGGGAACCTCGAAAAATTGCAATTTTTCGAGGTAACTTGTACGGAGCTTGCTCCGCTAAATGCGATGTTTTAATTCCTGCTATTATCAGGAATTAAAACTCGTCGGGAACTTCGAAAAATCGCAGAAGGCGAGTTTTTCGAAGTTCCCTCAACACTCTTTTACAATATAAAAATTTATTACAATTTTCAGATTAGCGGTCGGGAGCGGTTGTTTTCTGCTTCATGAATTCCAGAAATTCTTCACATGGAACCGGTTTTGAAAAATAATACCCCTGAAGATAATCGCAGCCGACAGCCTTAAGGGAATCTACTGTTTCTCTTGTCTCCACGCCTTCAGCAGTTACGGTAAAATTCATTTCCTTAAAGGTTTTTACAAGGGCAGGAAGAATTTTATCCTGGTTTTTAATGTAATCCCAGACAATAGACATATCGAATTTTACATTCTTGAACGGACAGCTTTTTAACCGCGTAAAGTTAGAAAAGCCCGAGCCGAAATCGTCGAGCGAAAACTGAAATCCCGATGCACCCATAACACTCATCTGATTTTCAAGGAGACTCGGGTCAATCATCGCTTCCTCGGTCACTTCGAGGTGAATTAAGCTCGCGTCAACACCGTATTTTCTGATAATTGAAGAAAAACGCTCATTTAAATCCCTGCGCAGTAACTGAATCGGCGAAAGGTTTACGTTTATCCAGGAAAGTCCTTTTTTCTGAATATTATTGTCTTTTATGAATTTACAGGTCTTCTCAAAAATCTGCTCGCCAAGCATATTGATCCGGCCGTTCTTTTCTGCAATTTTAATAAATTCACCCGGAGGAACAATTTTTCCGTCGTCGTCACGGATACGGGCCAGGGCTTCCGCCCCAATCAGTTTTTCGCTTCGGGCATCGATGAGCGGCTGAAGGAAGAGTTCGACCGTATTGTTTTCTACGGCTTTTTCTACCGCACGCTTTACTACCTGAGTGTGCTCTCCTTCTGCAATTTTCTTTTCATCAATCAGGGTAAAGGAACCGGCAGTTTTTTCTATTGCATTGAGGGAAGAAACAAGACTGTTTATTAATTTTAACGGGCTTGCAGAATCAAGTTTTACGTTAACAGCCGCAAATCCGATTTCAAGATAGAGTTCCGTGTCATCTCCGTCGCGCCAGACCCGGGCAAAACGTTTGTTAAGCTTTTCATGAAGATAAACGGGATCCAGGGAAACCGATTTTCCGGCAAAGGCAAATTTTCCGTCGCCAAGATAAAAGGAAGAAAGAGCATTGAATTCCTTCATCATGTACTGACCGATTATATAAAGACCTTTATCCATCTGGACACGGCCGTAAGTTTCCCTCAGCTCGCCGTAATTATGAATTGTAAATCCCATGAGTACTGATGATTTTACTGAACTTATCTCTTCTACATAAACAGAGAATGCACGGCGGTTAAAAAGCCCCGTTTTTTCTTCAATAAAAAAGTCAGGATTTTCAAAGGAAAGATAAATAATCAGAAGGGTCGTAATACAGAAAAGATCCATAGTAAGGAGGTTTTTGAAAAGGATTCTGAAAATATAACCTGTAAGGAGAATCAGATTAAAAATCAAAACTGAATAAAAACCTTTCCGGGTCAGATTTTTTCTGTAAATAACTGTAACAAGAAAGGAAGCCAGCAAAAAGTAACAGGAGCTTATGTAAATCAGATCATAATAACTGCCCTTAACATACTTTCCGTCTGTAATTGAAAATAAAACCGGATAAAAGAAGTTTGAAAGGCTGACAAGCTCCGAAAAAACAAAGACCAGACCGGAAACGACAACCAGGGGAACGATACGCCTGAAGCGGATTTTTACAATATAACAGGTACATATAAAAAAGAGCAGTGTACGCAGTGTATAAAAACAGAAGTACAAGACATTGGTTGTTACAGCCAGAGTCTGAGAACAATGAACAAAGTCCTCTGTAGAAAGGCTGCCCAGTAAATCAAGAGTCAGGACTACAATTTCGACAGACAAAAGTGCCAGAAAAGATCTGGTCAGTCTGATTGAAATTCTACGTTTGGATAAATAGAATCCCGTAAAGACGAAGAGAACCAGAAAATCTGGAATTATAAAGTCATAGTACCACATTGGACACCTCTTTATTATTTATTGTCCTTAGGTATAACTATATACACTTTTTGTCCGTTTTCAATTGAATTAGCTTTTTTACTGTCCAGAGGAACAGCATTAAACAGTGAGCCTTCCTTTACAAGATTAACGTCGCAGATCACCTTGCGGCCTGACCGTATCTGCCCCGGAAGGCTTGTCTTTTCAGTAAAGGCTGCTTTTCCGGCGGCTGTCATGTACAAAGAAATCTTCTGGCGGTTTGCTGCAGAAATTACGGCTCCATGGGAAGGATTTGATTTATCTTCGTTACAGATTGCTTCAAAGAAAACACCGTAGTCCGAAAGCTCCCTGTTTTTTTCTTCGAGATTTTTGTTGAGCGTATCAAGTTCGCCCTGCATGGCCTTCTGGCCGTCTGCCATATCTTCGGCAAGCTGGTAGGCAAGGCGCTGAATTGCAGGCACGTAGTGGCGGATTGTATTTTCGAGCGGAATTGTATAAAAGCGGTTGGCAATTGTATTCAAGTCGTCAAAGGTTTTTTCTGCATTTGCAATTGAATTTTTAAAGCTTTCGGAAGGAGCTTTAAATCCTTCTGTATATTTGCTTCCGTCAAAGCGCTCCTTAAATTCAATGGCAGAGGTTGATCTTGCCCATTTTGGAATACCTGTATCAAGAATGATCTTATCCTGTGTGCTCGACTGGGAACGGGCATCAGGGTCCAGCAGGTCAATTTTTGCCTGATAAGTTTTTCTGACTTCTTCAACTGCCGCACGCTGCTGTTCAACTGCGCGCTTCTGCTGGCTGGCCATTTTTGCCTTTAACTCAGTAATCTGAGTCTGGTAGCGCTTTTGGACCGATTTTAACTGCAAATCATTCAATTGTTTCTGGCTGTCCAGAACTGCTTCCTGCTCGCGGGCCTGTGTCAACTGCTCGCCGTCGTAAGAAGACACCTTATCACTCAAAACATTAATTTCCTCGTTGGCACGATCAATTTTTTCCTTATATTTTTTTTGAATGTCAGCAACGCTTGTTTCATAATCTTTCTGTATTTTGTCACGGCGCGTTTTGAGGGAAGCTTCACTTGCAACTTTAGAAACCGAAGAAAGTGTAAAAAGATCGTTTTCGCGTTTTTGCCCTGCTTCTGCAAGTTCGTTATCGCGCATTGCCATCAGTTCTTCTTTTTCATTGAGTGCAGTCATGTACTTGTTCTGAACCCGTCCGGCGGTATTCAAAAGAGACTGTAAATTCAAGTCGCCGAAGGTGTTGATGTTGATTTTTATTTTCCGGTTGCCAGACGCGATAAACAATGCGAGCGCCCCTGTCAGCAACAGTACGCAGATAAAGGTTCCGGTTAAAAGATAGGTTACACCCTTGTTTTTATTCTTACCGGTCTTCTCATATTCTTCAATCAGATTATAGGAAGACTTTTTTGAGTATTCGAGAGGTTTTAATTCATCTTTTAAAAAGTATTGAACTTCTTTATGGGTTAAACTTTGTCTTTCGGCTATTTTGTGCTCATTGTCCATATTCCACTCCAATCAGCAGGGGCACTTGAACGTCCCATTCTTTCTTTAAATACTTCTGCCATTTCGAGGCCGCATTTAGCAAAACTCTTTCGCGCACTGCTCCAGTCGCCTTCGTAGTAGGCAGCAAGTCCTTCTTCAAACAGGGCGAGTTTTTCTTCAATGCCATCTTCCATATCTGTTGTATCCAGAGGATAGTAAATCTTTTTGCCTTCAGTTTTTCCTTTTACCTGAACCGTATCAATTTCATAGAATTTATATTTGCCGGTAAGTTCAAGAACTTCGTCCCTGATGTATTGCGAAACGATAACCGGCAGGTGGTAAATACGTGTCAAACCTTCGAGACGGCTTGCGGAGTTTACGTTGTCCCCGATTACGGTGTTTGTCATATGCTCGTTTGAACCGATATTTCCGTAGAATACATTTCCGCCGTCGATTCCGACACCGACGTCAATCAGCACCGCCTTGAATACGCGGTCTTCGTCTTCGGTAAGCGGTCGCTTTTTTAAGATTTCGTCGCGGCGGACAATCATCTTTTTTCTAAGTTCGGCCGTAAGGCGGGTAATCTGCCAGGCGGCTTCCAGGGAACAAAGTGATTTTTCTTTTTTATTGTCTGTACCGTAAATTGCAAGAATTGCATCCCCGATAATCGAACCGATTACACCGTTGTTTTCGTGCACCGCATGAATTACACGGTCGTAGTGAACGTTCAGCAAATCGATAATGTCGTTTCCGAGCGTTTCTGTGCGGTAGGTAAAACTCTTGATGTCGGAAAAGAGCATTGTAAGTTCGCGCTGTTTTCCTTCGAGACGGATTTCGTGTTCGTTATAGGCTTTTGCAACAACGTCCTTGGAAACGAATTTCTGAAAGATTCCGAGGAGTGTGCCGATAGTCGATGACAATTCATTAAAGCTTGCCGCCAGATAGGTAATATCGTCGTTCGGAGAAGAAGACAAATCTATCGTAGTAAGTTTCTGATTCTGCTGCATTTCGTAGAGACTGCCTGTAATTTTTTTTACGTTTGCAAGAATCTTGCCGAACAATACGACGCCGACCCAAAGGAAGCCGCCTGTCAAAAGCAGAATTATAATTGAAATTAATCCAAAAACGATAAAGGCTGATTTTGTGGTTTCTGCGCGGAGCTCGGCCCGGATTAAGTAACAGCCCCAGTCTTCCTGGTACTTGTAAACGCCAAAGTAAGTTCCATTTTCATTTGAAAAAGAAATTGAACCGTCTGTCAGACCAAGTTCATAATCTGCATTCATTTTGGCAAGTGCTTCTTTGTCCGGAAAGCTGTAGTCAGAAAAATGCTCTTTGTCAGAATCATGAGGGTGTTCCCCGGAGTCTTCCTGAGTTTTTTCCCATGCTTCCATTTCAGAGATTTTTGCCTGGTTTATGGATTCTTCGTCAAACTCAGTTCCGTCGGCGCATACGGAAAATAAATATTCACCTTCGCGGGTAACTGCGAGGGCAAGGCTGTTTTTAAGTTCAAAACTTCGGCTTCCGGTGTGTTCAATTGCCTTGATGCAGGCATTTCTGTCCGAGTTGAACTGATAAATCTGATACTGGTTTGTTGCGGTTGTAAAGAGGTCTTTAAGCTGGGCAACCATGATTTCGTTATTCAACCAGATAATCTGGCGCTGGCTGAGTACGAGGTTTACGAAGTTTGTTGCAAAGTTGGATAAAAGCAAAAGAACAGTAAAAATCGCAACGATTT
>JAILFZ010000123.1 GCA_024697295.1 Treponema sp. | reverse complement strand
GATTTTAAACGCCCAGCATCCGACATCAGGCGGTTTTACGGGAGCCGATGTTTATGCAATTACCTACAATGACAACATAATGAGCGATACACTCCGTCTTTTGCGTGATATTTCAAAAGGAACGGATTATCTGTCGGTTTTTGATGAATCAACGCGTTCCCGTGCTGAACAGGCCTACAACAAGGGGCTCCAGTGTATCCTGAAAACTCAGATTACTTTGACCCTGGAAGATAATTCAAAAATCCTTACCGCATGGTGCCAGCAGCACAGCCACGAAACCCTCGCTCCTGTATGGGCCAGAGAATTTGAACCGCCTTCTGTGTGTACAGGCGAGTCGGTTAAAATCGTAAGGCTTTTGATGGAAATAGAAAATCCGTCTGAAGAAATAAAAAATGCAATCATTGCAGCCTGCCAGTGGATGGACCGGGACGATGTACGTATCCACGGAAAGCGTCTTGTAAAGCAGAGTATTACACCGCAGACTCTGAACGGCCGCTATTATGATTATGAGCAGGTTTTAACCGATGATCCGGAAGCTGACGATATCTGGGCCCGTTTTTATGCCCTGGACTCAAGCTTTGATGTTGTCACCGGCGCGCGTAAGCCGATTCAGGGGACATATCCCCGTGTAAACACTCCGGTGTGGTGCGACAGGCTGTGCATCTATGTTGATGATTTTAACAAATTGTCGATGGAACGCAGAAACGGTTACGGCTACACCAGAACCGACCCAAAGAGCCTTATTAAAAATTATTATCCTTCATGGAAAGCCCGTAACGGCCTTTAGCCACTCGACCGTGCTCTATAAAACTGTTAGAATTGGCGAATGCTTAATTCAACATTTTTTAAGAGTGCGGCTGCCTGTTTATTTATGCTTGCTTTATTCAGTGCGCACGCAAAATCACAACTCACTGTTAAAAGTCCTGCCCAGACAGGAAAATCAATTCTTTTAATCTGGAACAGCGCCATTTCTTTTGCGCCAAAGACCTGTGACTACGTAGTTTATCTCAACGGCAAAAAATGCAGCGTATCAGCCCGACAGCAGGCAGAACAGACAAATCTTAACGTCTACGCTTACAAAGAAGCCTTCTATCAGCATTTTACAAAGGAATTTACCGGACTTCAAATGATTGAGACTGACGTTACATTTTTTGAACTTCAGAATCTTGAACCAAATTCGACCTATGAAGTTTATGTAATGGGCGTAAACAAAAAGGGCAGAAAGACCGTAAAATCCAGCCCTGTTACTTTTACAACAAAAGGTTCTTCCGGAATCCTCGATGTAACTTCTTTTGGAGCGGTAAGCGGTGACAAAATCATCGATGTAAAATGCTCAAAAGAAGAACGCGCTTTAATCAGATCGAATACAGCTGCACTTCAAAAGGCAATCGACGAGTGTCCGAAAGACGGAACTGTCTACATCCCGAATGGAATTTATATGTCAGGCGGTCTCCATCTCAAGTCCGACATGACATTAAAAATCGACGGAACCCTTTGTGCTTCTCCTTTTGCAGAAGACTATGACTACGGCTTTTTGATGTACACATACTACACAGACAAGCGCCGCTGGGGGCTTTTGAGCTGTGATGGGGCCGAAAACCTTACAATCTGCGGAAACGGCTGCGTGGACGGAAACGGCTGGCTTTTTTATACGGCAGAAACAATAAGGGACAACGACTGGTGCACTTATGCCGAAGAAGGCGATCTGGATTTTTATAAAAATAAGTCAAAGGCGCGCCAGCTTATCAGATTCAAAAAAGGAAACAAAAAGACTGTTTACAACGACGGCATCCTTGCAGCTGACTGTGCCCGAAACTATTTGAATTCAATCGGTAAAAATCCGGAAAATGCCACCTCAGCAGAACTCGGCGAAGCATACGCTACACGAAGCACGACCGTTATTTTGCGCGGTGTAAAAAACCTTTTGATAAAAGACCTTTTGTTTATCAATCCTGCAAATCACATGATAAACATCATTGATTCAACGGATGTAACCGTTACAGGAATTACAGAGTTTACCTACGACTGCAACAACGGCGACGGAATCGGCCTTATATGTACGAACGATGCGGTTGTTTACAATAATTTTATCGACGCCGGCGACGACTGCATTGTATTCAGTGCGGGGGTTGGCAAACCTGCTTCAACGACAGGGCAGAGCGGTGTAAAGAACGTTCAGATTTTTGGAAACTACATTCACCACGGTCATGGCGGAGTCGCTTTTGGAAGCCACACTGCGCTCGGAATCAGCGGTGTTCAGATTTACGACAATATATTCAACCACACTGACGCTCCGTTCCGCATCAAGAGTGCTCCGGCAAACGGAGGTTATGTATGCGACGTTCTTTTTGAACACAATTCGATTACATGCGCCAAGCAGCCGTTTATCATGTCCACAGAATACAATGACGCGGGAACCGTTTCCAAATACGGACCGGCAGATAAGCAGGCTGTGTTCAGCAATATTACCTGCCGCGATACAACTGTTTTCCGTGTGGGCGGTACAACAATTTACATCAGCGCCGCTGACGAAAGTCCGCACTCAGACATCTTCTTTAAGAATGTAAAATTTGCAAAATCTGGCAATATGGGCGAATACATTAAAAATTGCAATAACTATAAAAACGAGGAATAAAATGGCTGATAAATCATTAATCGAAGAAACTGTTAAAAATCTGAATCAGAACGGCTTTGAAGCATGCTTCTGTCAGACCACAAAAGAAGCTGTAGAAAAAGCGCTTTCTTTGATTCCTGAGGGGGCGAGTGTAGGTTTTGGCGGCTCGATGAGCTGTGTGGACAGCGGACTTTTGGACAAGGTTCGTGCCGGCTCGTACAAGGTGATTGACCGTGAAACCGCCAAAGATTCTGCAGAGCGCAAAGCCATGATGAAAAAGGCCCTTACGGCTGACATTTTTTTGACCAGTTTTAACGCTGTTTCAAAAAACGGCTCTGTATTCAACATTGACGGAAACGGAAACCGCGTTGCAGCCATCACATTTGGTCCCGACAGTGTAATTGCCCTTGTTGGCGTAAACAAACTCTGCAATGATGAAGAAAGTGCAAAGGAGCGTGTCTTAAAGACTGCTGCCGTAAAAAATGCCCTTCGTTTTGGAAAAACTGCGGCCGAGGCTGATTCAATCTGCAATATTTATCAGAAAGTTGTCCGCGGCGGTAGGGGCCGTATAAAAGTCATAATCTGCGGCGAAGAACTCGGTTACTAAAAACAAAGGTGCAATGAAAAATTTTGAACTTGTAACTCAAAAAAAATGTCAGTTAAATGAATTTATCAGGTTGTCTCTTCCGGCATTGTTGAATAAGGAAATTTCCAATTCAAAAATCCGGCGTCTGATTGTTGCAGGTTCTGTTTTTGTGGACGGAAGGCAGATTCGTGTTCCGTCGTACACTGTTTTTGAGGGTAAAAAAGTTGAAGTCCAGGTTGATGAAGAAAAACTTTTTTACGAAAAGGAAAACGGCGACATCAGCTTTGAATTGACAGCAGCAGACGTTTTGTTCGAGGACGAATCCATTATCGTTGTAAACAAGCCGGCTCACTTTCCGACCGAAGCTACCATGCAGGCGGACAGAGATAACCTGCATGCGGCCTTGGTAAGATACCTTTTTGAAAAACAAAAGACCGAACATCCCAACGCAAAAAATCCTCCCTACGCAGGAATTATGCACCGCCTGGACAGGGATACAAGCGGAGTTATTTTATTTTCCAAAAGCCGCAATGTAAATGCTCCCTTGCACAAGATGTTTGAAGAGCATACTGCTCAGAAAACTTACTGTGCACTCTGCCAGATTCAAAAAGGGGCTTCCGTAAAAGAAGGCGAGCGGTTTAGCGTGGATTTTTGCATGGACAGAATCAGTCCAAAAAGCGCGGCTGCAAAGTGGGGCAGAGTGAGTGACGGAAAGGGGCAGAAAAGCCACACTGATTTTTACGTAAAAAAAGTCAGCGGAGACCGTGCATTGATTGAATGCAAACCGCTTACAGGGCGCACTCATCAGATCCGTGTGCATCTGGCGTCAAAAAAAATGCCGATTGTGGGCGATATTCTCTACGGAGGTCCGTCCGCAAAAAGAATTTGTCTGCACGCATTTATGCTTGAATTTAACCATCCTGTTACAAACGAAAAAATTTGCATAAAAGCAGATAATATCGGCTTTTAACAGGCCATTACTATTGATTAAATCTATACAAAAGAATAAAATATACAACATTCTACGTCCGTGTATATAAACGGATTTTACTTAAGAACAAGCATTATTTAGGGCCTGGTAACAGGTCCTTGGAGGATAAAGTGGTCAAAATCAGACTCAAGAGATTCGGTGCAGCAAAAAGACCTTGCTACCGTATCGTAGTGCAGGATTCACGCAAACCACGTGACGGCACGACAATCGAAGAGATTGGAACTTATGATCCAATCGCAAAAGATACGCAGGTTACTCTTAACGAAGAACGTGCAAAGTATTGGGTTGGTCAGGGTGCACAGCCAACTGACATGGTTCGCAAACTTTTCAGCAAGAAAGGCCTTAACAAATAGTTTTACGGGAGAAACGGGGAATGGAAAAAGACCTGATTGAATACATTGCTAAATCATTGGTCGATGATCCCAGTGCAGTCTCGGTAAACGAAACCGAGGGTGAACGTGGTCCGGTTTTGGAACTTCGTGTTGCCCAGGGTGATATTGGTAAGGTGATCGGCAAATATGGCCGTATTGCAAAGGCATTGCGAACAGTTCTTAGTGCTTCAGCATCTAAGGATGGCAGACGTTACAGTCTGGAAATCTTGGACTAAGAGCGCGTGGAACAGTTTATCGTCGGGTTTATCCGGGGACCTCATGGTGTGTCGGGTAATTTTAAAGTAGAAAGTACTTCCGGTGTTTTTGAACACTTTTATTCAATGAAGGAAGTTACTTTGAGGAACGGTAAGACAGGAGATTCAAAACCTTTTAAGGTTGAATCAGTTGATGAAGGCGCCGCTACCTTGTACATGAAACTTGATGGAATTAACAGCCCTGAAGATGTAAAAAAATACAACGGATGGGAAATAATTGTACCAAGAAAATATGCCAAAAAGCTTGAAAAAGACGAATGGTATATCGAAGACCTTAAAAATTGTGCCCTTAACTATTATCCTGAACAGGGCAATGACGGATTGGCAGTAAAGACTGCGCCTACGACAGGTAAACCTGTAACAGTAGGAACAATCACAGACGTAATTGAAGGCGGTTCTGGAAACCTCCTGGAGGTTTTACTGGCCGAGGACTTGGATTTGCTTGCGGACAATCTTAAAAGCGCAGAAGGCAAAAAAAGAACAGTTTATGTTCCTTTTAATTTTAATTTTGTGCGTAATGTAGACGTAAAAAACAAGACAATCCAGTTGATGCACCTCTGGATTCTGGAGTAATTCCATGAAATTTACTGTGCTGACCTTATTTCCTGAGATTCCGCGTGCTTTTTTTGAAGCCTCAATCATGGCAAAGGCGGTTGAAAAGGGAATTATTGCTTACGATTTGGTGAATATCAGGGATTTTGCCTATGATAATCACAAAACATGTGATGACAAACCGTACGGAGGCGGAGCCGGTCAGTTAATGATGGCAGAACCTCTCGGGGAAGCGCTCGACAGCGTAAAAGCTTACAAAAAGCATGTAATTTATGTTACACCTTCTGGAAAGCCGTTTACACAAAAGAAAGCGCTTGAATTAAGCAGGAAGGACGAACTTGTCTTAATCTGTGGTCGTTACGAAGGTATTGATCAGAGAATTATTGACGAGTATGTAGACGAGGAAATTTCAATCGGAGATTACGTAATGTCCAGTGGCGAAGTTGCCGCAACTGTTATAGTTGATGCAGTTTACCGCCTTGTGGATAATGTAATTACAAGTGAATCCCTCGACGAAGAAAGTTATTCCGCGGGGCTTTTGGAATACCCGCAGTACACTCACCCGAAAGTGTATAAGGGAATGGAAGTGCCGGAAGTTTTACTTAGCGGCAACCATGAAAATATCCGGAAGTGGCGGCTGAAAAAGCAGCTTCAAAAAACACTTGCCAACAGACCGGACTTGATTGCCGGGGCAAGGTTGACGGGCCAGCTTACTTCAGAGGCCGAAAAAATGATTGAGGAACTGTCAGATATGCAATTCAAAAAGCATAACGGCAGAAAAAACAGGAGAAAATAACAATGGATCTTATTAAGACTATTGAAGAACAGCAGAAAAAAGAAAATGCACTTCTTTTCCAGGTAGGAGATACAGTAAAAGTTCACTTCGAAATCATCGAAGGTAAAACAAAGCGTATTCAGATTTATGAAGGCGTTGTAATCTGTATCAAGAATTCAGGCGCTCGCAAAACATTCACAGTACGTAAGATTTCTTACGGCGTTGGTGTTGAACGTGTATTCCCTGTATACAGCCCACGCGTTGTTTCTGTAGAAATCGTTAAAACAGGTAAAGTACGACGCTCTAAGCTCTACTACATCCGCGACAAAGTTGGTAAGGGTGGACGCATTAAGGAACTTCTTGGTCCTAAAGCAAACGCTCGTATTGCAGCTAACCGCGCAGCAATCAACGCAGCACGCAACACAGAAAAAGAAATTCATGAAGAACAGGTTGCAGCTAAACAGGCAGAATAGTCCTGATTTAACTGTGCTTAAAGCATAATTCTTTTACAATAAGCCCGATGCATGTTATAATGCGTCGGGTTATTTTTTTTGCAGTCAAAAGTCCATATAGTTCAACAGTCAGGTTCAATTTCTCAAAATCAAGCGCCTTCATTAAAGGCCGGTTCAACAGTAAACGGTCGTGTTATTGCAAATCTTGGTTCAAATCAATATTCGGTGTCGCTTGCGGGAAAGACAATTACAGTTTCTTCTTCTGTTGAATTGAAGGCAGGGCAGGTTTTTACCGCAAAACTTCTGCTTGAGAACAACACTACTGTCTTAAAACTGCTTCCAAATACTCAAGGTTCTCAAGGCTCGGATGCACAGGCACTTTTAAAGTCTCTCGGACTTCCGCAAAATGTACAGGCGTTTAATTTAATTCAATTTGCCATAAGTCAGGGTCTAAAAATTGACAGCCCAAAGTTCAATAAAATCCTGAACAGAACAAAAGAAAAAGACGGAGCGATGAACTCTGACAAGGCTGAGACAGCACTGCTTCTTGAAGAAAAGGGTATTGAATTCAACGACGCAGTGATAGAAAGTGTTTTGAGCGGCGGGCAGGGCTCAGACCGTAATCCTTCTCAAAATCAATCTTTCCAAAACGAAGATAATCCAAAAGAAGATGTCGACGCAAATTCAATCGAAATCTATGCCCGCGAAATTGTAAACGCTTCAGAAAATGGCAGGGCGGGGCCGCTGACCTTATTCAACAGTCTTGTGACAAAACACAATAATGGCGCTCACTGGATTGTGCTCCCTTTTGAATGGGATTTTAAGAAAGCCTGTGGAGTTATTAGAGTTTTATGGGATTTAAATAGAAATTCTTTAAAAAAAATAAAAATTGAATGCAGAATTTGTGAAAAATATTTTAAATTTGTGTTATACTTTTCTGCGAAAGAACTGAAGTCCGTTAAATGCGGATTTAACACAATTTCTAATGGAACTAATACTTCCGTCGTAATTGGACAAGAACAGATTATGCATCTTGCTCAGCAGCTCGGTTTAAAAACTGATTGTGTTCAAGTTGTAGGTTATGACGAAATGTCTGCGTATGACGCCGAAGACAGTGCAATACCTGTTTTTGAAGGAGAGGCCTGATGTCTGTAAAGCAAAAAGCCTGCGCCCTGCGTTATCCGAAAGATGCTGATGCTCCATTTATTTCTGTTTCAGGTAGAGGTACCCGTGCAGAAAAAATAATACAAATTGCAAAAGAGAATAAGATTCCCCTCGTTAAAGATGGCGCACTTGTTGAAGTTCTTTCAATTCAGGAAGTGGGTTCATTGATCCCTGAGGAAACTTATTCGGCGATTGCAAGTATATTTGCTTTTATTGCAAAAATGGAAGACGGAGATGGTGGAAAAGAATTATTCGAGGGTAGAAGTCGGTGATATTAAATTGGGAATCAGATTCTCTGCTCCTGTGTTCTTTGAAGATGGGGAAAACATGTTCCTTGCCGAAGGAAAGACAGTAAAACAATATCATATTCATGCGCTTTCAAGGTGGAATATTCCATACTTATTGTCATACGGTCATGTAATCAACGAAAACCAGAGTGTCGGCGGAGTTGATGCAGATGATTCAGTTTACGATGTAGAAGAAGTAGAAGAACTTGAAGAGCTTGAAGAAGTTGAACCGCTTCCTGCTTCAAAATAAACGGGTCCTTATTGGCAGCTGATTTAAATTCAACTACAGAAAAATTATCTGCAAAACAAATCGGCAATGCCGGCGAAACTAAGGCCGCTTTATATCTTGTTAACAATGGATATTCAATTATTGATAAAAACTGGCGGACAAGATACGGCGAAATTGATATAATAGCTGATAAGGATGATATACTCGTCTTTGTCGAGGTTAAAACCCTTCCCAGTGGCGATTTAGAAACCCTTTCACATGAATTAAATTCGAGAAAGCAAAAAAGAATTATTAAAACTGCTAAATTCTTTCTTGCAAAATATCGACAATATAATAACAGGAAAATACGTTTTGATGTTCTGGTAGTCGATTTGCCGGGCGTCGAAAGTGTTTACCATATTGTTGATGCTTTCTCGGAGTTTATATGACAAGTATTTCTAAATCTGACGGCGTAGTTTATTCAGACAGAGTTCTTGAGCTAAGACAGAAAATTCATGATGTTGAATACATGGATTTTGCGGTTCAGAGAATTGCTCAGGTTCTAAGCCGTAAACTGGTTGAAGACAGTGACCGTATATACGCCGGGAGAAAAAATGAGCCGAAATAATGACAGACGTCGTTCCTCAAAAAACCGAAACTGGAACAACAATAATAATAGAAACAATCAGAACAATCAGCGTGCACAGAATGAACGCGGTGAACGCGACAGAAGACAGCAGGATATGCGCCGCCGTGCGTTGACTCCTGAACAGCAAAAAGAAATTGCCGAAAACGAAAACGCAATCAGAGAGTTCAAATCGAATGTGACTGTCTGCGAAATCTGCGGCGAGCCAATCCAGGATCTTTCTAGCGCAATCAGCAACAGAAACACAGGAAATCCCGTACACTTTGACTGTGTATTGAATAAAATCACAGAAGAAGAAAAGCCGGGCCCTAACGAAAAGGTAACTTATATCGGAAACGGCAAGTTTGCAGTCCTTTATTTTGAAAACGTCCACGACATGAGGCATTTTACAATCCGAAAAACAATTGAATGGGAAAGCCGTGAAAGCGAGCGCGGTCAGTGGCGCGACACAATGGCAGGGCTTTACAGTCAGGTAAGGTAGAAAGGGGCAGGGGAGGTTTGTGCCCGGAGCCTTGAAATCGTCCTCAATAAAAAAAATCTTCCGTTATGACGGAAGATTTTTTTTTGCCGGGAACCGGAATCGAACCGGCACGACGGTAATTAGCTGTCGAGGGATTTTAAGTCCCTTGTGTCTACCTATTCCACCATCCCGGCATCATTGCTTACGCAATGAAAATAATATATCATAAAAAACGACTTTAGTTCAAGGGAATCCAATGTTCAGCGATACGCATTTTCACTTTCACCATCTTGTCGACGAGAGAGGGCTCGACGGAAAAGAAATCCTTTCTGCACTTGTTAAGCGAAATACTTTTTTTGGTCTTGATATAGGAACAGCCTGTGATGACCTGGGCCGCCGTTACGGGCAGCTTGAGTCTCTTATAGCCGGTTTGCCGCAGGAGGATGCTGAAATGGCCCGCAGAATGATTTTTTACAGCGCTGGAATCTGGCCTGACGTTGAAGAAATAAAAGACCGCTTTAACGTAATTAAAACACTCCGCACCCAGATAGAAAACTTTCCTGAGCCGGAACGCCTGGTTGCAATAGGTGAGGGCGGACTTGACCATCACTGGAATCCATCAGGTGTGGACGGACGCTGTGAAAGCGATTTTGATACTGCCCTTTACAAGGGCGAGCGTGAACTTTTTGAACTCCAGCTTGAACTGGCACAACAATTAAAACTTCCGTTCATTGTACACAGCCGTGACGCCTACGAAGATACAATCGACTGTATCAGAAATATGGGCTACAACACAGGTATAATTCACTGCTACTCTTATGGAATTGATGAAGCCCGTTCTTTTCTTGATTTGGGCTGGTATATCGCTTTTGGCGGCGGAACAACTTATACAAAAAAATCAAAGATGGATGCGATGAAGGAACTATTGCGTTTTGTGCCTGAGGACCGTATACTGCTCGAAACTGATGCACCGTATCTTGCGCCCGTTCCATTCCGCGGGCAGACAAATACTCCTGTTTTTATCGAAGAAACCTATAAGTTTATTGCACAAATCCGCGGCACAACTCCTGAAGAATTGAGCCGCACTGTGGATACAAACATACGTGCATTGTTTGGCGTGTAAAAAACTGTAACAGCTTACAGGTCAAGCAGAGATGTGTAGGCTTTGAGCGCGCCGTCTGCCTGTCCGGATAAAACTGTCTTTGCAAGCTTTTTACCCAGCTGAACGCCTTCCTGGTCAAAACTGTTAACGTTCCATGCAAAGCCCTGGAACATAACCTTGTTTTCGTAGTGGGCGAGGAGGGCGCCAAGCGATTTTGGCGTAAGCTGTTTTCCGTAAATCAAACTTGACGGGCGGTCACCCGCAAATGTTTTGTTCGGGTCAGCGTCGTCTTTACCGCAGGCAAAGGCCATTATCTGGGCTGTAACGTTTGCGCCGAGTTTTTTCTGGCTGGTTGAGTTTTCAATTACAACATCGTTTCCTGCCTGATTATCAGTGAATGCGATAAACTGGAGCGGAACAATGTCAGTACCCTGGTGTAGAAGCTGATAGAATGAGTGCTGTCCGTTTGTACCGGGTTCACCGAAGATTACCGGCCCGGTGCAGTATTCAACCGGACTTCCAAAACGGTTAACGCTCTTGCCGTTTGACTCCATGTCCAGCTGCTGCAGATGGGCCGGAAAACGGCTCAAGGCCTGGCTGTACGGAAGAACTGCTGTTGCAGGATATCCCTGAACGTTTCTTTCATAAACGCCAATCAAAGCGTCGAGCATAGAAGGGTTTTTGAGAAGGTCTTTGTTTGTTGCAAGTTTATCTTCTTCTGCAGCCCCGTCAAGAAAGTCTGCAAATACTTTTGGTCCGAATGCCAGGCTTAAAACGGCTCCGCCTACGCCTGATGTAGAAGAGTAGCGGCCTCCGATGTAGTCGTCCATGTAAAAGGCTTCTAAGTAGTCCGGGTTGTGTGCAAGCGGAGAAGTTTCTGAAGTTACGGCAATCATATGTTTTGCAGGATTGAGTCCTGCTTTTTTGAGTGCGTCTTTTACAAAGCTTTCGTTTGTCAAAGTTTCTAGTGTTGTTCCTGATTTTGAAACAAGGATAAAAATTGAATGTGCCAGGTCTGTTGAATTCAAAACGGCGGTTGCGTCATCAGGGTCAACGTTACTGATGAATTTTGCTTCCATTTTGAAGGTTTTGTTTGCCCTGGCCCAGTTTTCAAGTGCAAGGTACATTGCGCGCGGTCCGAGGTCTGAACCACCGATTCCAATCTGAACAACTGTTGTAAACCTTTCACCATTGGCGTTGGTAATTTTACCCGAGTGAACTTTATCCGCAAATTCTGCTATGCGTTTCTGTTCTTTTACATAAAAGTCGCGTTTGTTTGTTCCGTCGGCGTTTACGTCTTTACCAAGTTGTCCGCGGCAAAGATGATGCAGAACCATACGCTTTTCTCCGGTGTTGATTACGGCACCATTGTATGTTTCTTCGAATTTTTGTGTGAGCTGAGCTTCGTCAGCAAGGTCTTTGAGGACAGAGAGAACTTTGTCATCAACCTGTTTTGCGGCAAAATTATATGTAAGGCCTGCACCCATCGGTACGCTGAATTTTTTTACCCGCTCGGCTCCCTTAGGGCAAGAAAGTTCATTTTTTACGCTTACTGCGTTTTTAAGTGACTGAAGTTTTTTATAAGAATCAAGTTTATCAAGATTTTCCCATGAAGTTTCCATAAAATCTCCTCAATTGAAATGGTACTTAATATTATAGCACAAAAATATGCTATAATAAAGTTATGAGTCAGATGGAACGGATTTTGTACATTGACCGCACACTCAGAAACAGCGGTTCAATTACAGTTCAAAAAGTAGCCGATGAATACGAAGTAAGTACACGTCAGGTCAAGCGTGATATTGAATACATGCGGGACCGTTTTGAAGCCCCAATTGAGTGGGTTAGTGCAGAGCATCATTATGTTTACTCTGAAAGTTTTAAAAGTCTTGAATTTGCAGACCAGCACCTTGTACTGGCCTATCTTTCAATTCAGTCTTTGCTGCAAAACGCAAACTACTTTCCGGCAATTTCCGAACAGCTGCTCGCTTCTTTTACGAGCCAGATTCCGCAGGAATATATCGAAGCGTCAAAAAAAATCAAATATCAGGTTCCGGCGGCAGACAGTCTGGATCCGGAAGTTTTTGCGGGTATCTGTCTTTCGCTGAAAAATAAGGTCTGTCTTGCAATCGAATATTTAAATACTAAAAATGAATTAAAGGAGCGCCGGATTGAACCATTCAATCTGATAAACTATGCGGGTAACTGGTACATCATAGCCTGGGACCATCTCCGTGAAGGACTCAGAACATTCCACGCGTCCCGTATCAAAAAACTTACAGTGACAAACAGCCCTTTCCTGGACCATGGAAAAAATATCGATGCCGAAGTTGATAAATTCATTCAAAGCGGTTACGGAATCTTTTTGGGAGATAAAACCCAGACTGTAAAAATTAAGTTTACGGGAAAGGCGGCCCAGATTGTCCGTACCCAGACATGGCATCCAAGCCAAAAGAGAATTCAAAACGAAAATGGCGAACTTGAACTTAGTTTTGAGGCCGCAAACCTTACAGAAGTTCTTTCAAAGGTTTTGAGTTTTGGAAGTTTTGCGACTCCTCTTGAGCCGGAAGAACTGGTTGATTTATGGAAGGACGAAATTAAAAGGCTTTCGTCCCGTCTATAATTATACCGGGCAGTCCGGGTGAGTGATGCCTGCAGAAGCCTTTTCTTTTTTGAGCCCAAGCATTTCGTTGAGTGTACGCCAGCCCAGAACCGCACATTTTACACGGCTCGGCATGTGGCTGATATCTTTGAGGGCGGCTGCTTCATCGAGTTCTTCAATTTCTTCTTCGCTTGCAGTTCCCTTAATCATGTTGATGAAAACTTCGCCGAGACGGAGTGCTTCTGCGGTTGTTTTTCCGATTACGAGGTCGAGCATCATGTCGCAGCTTGCCTGACTGATTGCACAGCCGCTTCCCTGGTACGAGCCGGATTCGATTTTGCCGTCTTTTGTTTTCAGGTAAAGTGTAATATTATCGCCGCAGCTCGGGTTAACTCCATTGAGCTGAATTGTGGCGTCGTCCATTGGCTCTTTGTGGATCGGGTTAATATTATGTTCGTTTAGAATTTCACGGTATAACTCTTTAGTGTCCATAATTCAATTATAAAGAATGCAGTTTTTACTTACAAGAGATGTGTGGGCGCCGATTAATCTTTGCACCCTGACCAACTTCGTACCTGTGCAAGTTTTGAAAGCAGGTAGTCGATTTCTTCTTCTGTGTTGTAAAAGTAAAGGCTTGCACGTGCGGTTGACGGAACTCCAAGATAAGCCCCGAGAGGCTGTGCACAGTGGTGACCGGCACGGATTGCAATATTTTCATCCGAGAGAAGAGTTGCAATGTCATGCGGGTGAACGTCATCGATTGTAAAGGTAACGATGCCGCAGCGCTTAGTGCCGTCCTTGTTTCCTATGATGTGGATGTGAGGAATTTTTTTGATTCCTTCGATAAGGCGTACGGCAAGAGCGTTGTCGTGTTCAGTGATTTTGTCGAGTCCGACAGTTTGAATATAGCGGATTGCTGCTGCCATTCCGACTGCGTCTCCGGCGCTTACGGTTCCTGCCTCAAATTTGTGCGGAACTTCAGCCCAGGTTGCGCTGTCCTCTGTTACGTATTCGATCATTTCGCCGCCACGAAGGAATGGTGGCATGGCCTCCAGAAGGTCGATTTTGCCGTAAAGTGCACCGATTCCCATCGGACCGCAGAGCTTGTGTCCGCTCATTGCAAAGAAGTCTGCGTCAAGCTCCTGAACATCTACCTTAATATGAGGTGTTGACTGAGCGCCGTCTACAACCATGATGGCTCCGTGGCTGTGTGCGATTGAAGCAATTTTTTTAATCGGATTTGTAGTTCCCAGAACATTGGAAACGTGTGTGCAGGCTACAATTTTTGTTTTATCAGTAATTTTATTGAATTCACTATCGGGGATAATTCCACTTTCTTTGTCAACGTACATAAATTTGAGCACTGCGCCTTTCTGCTGGCACACAAACTGCCACGGCAGAATGTTTGAGTGGTGTTCCATGATTGAAACTACGATTTCGTCACCCTTATTTACGTTGGCAAGACCCCAGGTGTAGGCAACGAGGTTGAGGCTTTCAGAAGAGTTGCGTGTAAAAATAATTTCGCGGCTTTCTTTTGCGTTGATGAATTTAGCAACTGTTTCTCGGGCATCTTCGTAAAGCTTTGTGGCACGCTCGCTCAGGGAATAAAGTCCGCGCAATGGGTTTGCGTTCTGTGTTGCGTAAAAATGATCCATCACGTTGAGAACAATGTAAGGACGCTGGGCAGTAGCTGCAGTGTCGAGGTAAACAAGGCCGTTATTGTCTTTTGCGTTTTGTTCGTCAATCGCCTTGAATAAAGGAAAATCGTTACGGAATTTGTTCATTTTTTTCAATCCTGAAAGTTAGTTTTCTAAAAAGTCTGAAATCTTTTGGACAGTTGCTTCGTCATTTATCAGGTTCGCAACCGCGAGAACCTTTGCCTTTGTCATGATTGTCTGGGCATTGGCCTCGCTTACGCCACGGCTCTGAAAGTAGAAAAGTTCTTCGGCGCCGAGGCGGCCGAGGGTTGCCCCGTGAGTTCCTGAAACATCTTCTTCTCCGCATAAAATCATAGGAATCGATTTGTTGACAGCCTTTTCCCCGAGGAGGAGGGTTTCTTCCTGTTCGTCGCCTGTTGAGCCGGCGCAGCCGTTTCTAAAATCGATTGTTCCGCGGTAAGTTTTTAAAGCGTTGTTCGCAACAGTTCCCTTAACAGTCATAGTTGTGTCAGTGTGCGGGGCTGTGTGAACCGACTCGTAATTCATGTCGAGGAGCTGATTTTTTGCTGCAATATATGCTGTGTCACTGTTGAATTTAGATCGTTCGCCGGAAAGCTGGGTCTGAAGGTTAGCATAGATTTGAGCGCCGCCGAGTTCAATCTGGGTAAAGTCTGCAAAAGCGTCTTCATCGCAGGTGATTTGTGTGTCGTCAATCTGTGTAAAGCCCTGTCCCAAAAGCTGAACTTTTACAAGGTGAAATTTTGCGTTTTTTTGAACATGAACCTTTGTTTTGATTTCTGAAAATCCCTTTGCCTTTTTGTCAGAAGTGTAGTTCATGATGAGTGTCAATTCACCTTCCGGTGCGACTGTGATTGTCTGTTCGTGGCAGAGTTTTTCGCCGTCACCGTAGTTTAATTCAACTACCTTAAACTTATCCTTTTCGGAAAAATCTTCGGCAACGGTTTTTATATCATTTTGTACTTCAACATTTGCACCGTTCATTTTGAGCCAGTTCCATGTGAGGTACGGAATTGTATTTACTTTTCGCAGTGTTGTACTGCCTGTAGAATTATTATTCATATCAAGTGAATTATAACCATTTTGTTCTTTTCTGCCTACCATTTTGATAGAAAAATAACGGAGCATTCA
>JAILFZ010000121.1 GCA_024697295.1 Treponema sp. | reverse complement strand
CGGAAACATCAACACAATCCGCGATGATATGACAAACCAGAGTGCAGGAGTTCAGGAAGCTGCTGCGGCAACAAAACAGATTCTTGGCAATATCCAGAACCTGAACAAAAGCATCGAAAATCAGAGTTCGGGAGTTGAAGAAAGTTCCGCAGCTGTCAGCCAGATGGTTGCAAACATCAAGAGCGTAACCCGTATTCTCGAAAAGAATGCAGGTACTGTTGAACAGCTTGAATCTGCATCTAACGAAGGTCACAAACGCGTTGAAGAAGCAGTTAACCTTTCAGAAGAAATCCTCAGGGAATCAAGCGGTTTGATGGAAGCTTCAAACGTAATCCAGAACATTGCTTCACAGACAAACCTTCTTGCAATGAATGCCGCAATCGAAGCAGCACACGCAGGAGAAGCCGGACAGGGCTTTGCGGTTGTAGCTGATGAAATTCGTAAACTTGCTGAACAGAGCAATGTTCAGGGTAAAAATATTACAAAGAGTCTTAAAAACCTCAGTGCTGTCATCAAGGGTGTAAGTGAAAGTACACGCCACGTTCAAAACCAGTTTGGTTCAATTCTTGAATTGACACATACTGTTAAACAGCAGGAAGATGTCGTAATGTCGGCTATGCAGGAACAGGAAACGGGAAGTTCTCAGGTAATGCTCGCAATGAAAAACATTGATGATTCAACCAGCGAAGTTAAGGCAAGTTCAGCCGAAATGCTTGAAGGCGGTCAACAGATTGTAAGCGAGATGGAAATCCTGAATAAAACTTCTGAACATATTTCGGATTCAATAAAAGAAATGGCCGCCGGTACACAGCAGATTCTGGGAACAATCCAGGATGTAAATACCGTGTCGGAAAAAAATAAAGAAAGCATTGATAAACTTTTGAATGAAGTTCAAAAATTCAAGCTCTAAGAAACAGTAAGGAAAGCATATGCAAATTATAACTGATTCAATCAAATACATCGGTGTTGATGATCATCAGATCGATTTATTTGAAGGACAATTTGAGGTTCCAAACGGAATGGCATATAACTCATATGTAATTCTGGATAAAAAAATTGCTGTAATGGATTCTGTTGACCAGAATTTTGGCAAAGAATGGATGAAAAATCTTGAATCCGTACTTGCCGGCCGTAAACCAGACTATCTTGTAGTTCAGCACATGGAAATGGATCACTCGGCAAACATCAAATTCTTTGCAGATAATTATCCGGACGCAAAAATTGTTTCTTCACGGGTTAGTTTTTCGATGATGAAAAACTATTTTGGAACCGATTTTGCCGACAGACAGATTGTTGTTGGTGAAGGTTCAAAAATTGAACTCGGTGAATCGGACGGAGACCATACCCTCCAGTTTATTGCAGCTCCAAACGTACACTGGCCGGAAGTTATCATGACATACGACTGCAGGGAAAAGGCCTTCTTTAGCGCTGACGCTTTTGGAAAATTCGGTGCAAATGATTATGACGACCCTGAAGGCTGGGCTTGTGAAGCTCGCCGTTACTATTTTGGTATCGTTGGACGATTTGGAGCGAATGTTCAGGCGGTGCTTAAAAAGACAGAACCTCTTAAAATTGAACACATCTGTTCGCTCCACGGACCGGTGCTCAACGATGAAATTCAATACTACCTGGATACTTACGGCACATGGTCACTCTACGGTGTAGAAAGTGAAGGGGTTGCAATCGGTTATACCTCAGTCTATGGAAACACAAAAAAGGCAGCCCTCAAACTTGCAGAAATCCTTAAAAATAAAGGATGTCCGAAGGTTGCAGTTTTTGACCTTGCCCGCGAAGACCTGCACGAGTGCGTTGAAGACGCATTCCGCTACGGAAAACTTGTTCTTGCGACAACAACTTATAACGGCGGCGTGTTCCCGATAATGCACAACTTTATCGAAAACTTGAGGGAACGCAACTATCAGAACCGCACTATCGCAATTATAGAAAACGGAACATGGGCTCCTGCGGCAGCCCGCGGAATTATGGCAATGCTTGAAGGCTGCAAAAACATTACCTGGGCACAGAACAAGGTAACAGTCAAAATTGCCGTAACTGAAGAAACTGTTGCCCAGCTCGAAAAACTTGCTGACGAACTGCTCTAGGGTTTGTTAAAAAGCGTTGATTTAATTGAACAAAAACTTTGATAGTGTTAGGATAAATTATCGTTCAAGAGAAATCTTAACGGTTTTCTGGAGGTAAAAAAAACATGGCAAAAAACTTAGACTGGGCAAATTTGCCTTTTGGTTACATGGAAACAAATAAAAGCTTTGTTTCTAACTGGAAAGATGGTGCATGGGATGAAGGCACACTTACTTCTGATCACACAATTACAATGTCAGAATGTGCAGGTGTTTTGCAGTATGCACAGACTTGTTTTGAAGGCTTGAAGGCTTATACAACAAAAGACGGAAAAATCGTTACATTCCGCCCGGACTTAAACGCAGACCGCATGAAGGATTCCTGCGAAAGACTCGAAATGCCGGTATTCCCAAAAGACCGCTGGATTAAAGCAGTTCTCGATACAATAAAAGCAAACATTGACTGGGTACCACCATACGGTAGTGGTGCAACACTTTATGTACGTCCGTATATGTTTGGTTCAAGCTCTGTAATTGGTGTAAAACCAGCTGATGAATATCAGTTCCGTATTCTGGTAACACCTGTTGGACCATACTTCAAGGGCGGTGTAAAACCAATCGTAGTTCGTTTGAGTGACCTTGACCGTGCAGCTCCTCACGGAACCGGCGACATTAAAGCCGGCTTGAACTATGCAATGAGCCTTTACAACATCGTTGACGCTCACAAAAAAGGTTTTGCAGAAAATATGTACACAGACCCTGCAACACACACATACATTGAAGAAACTGGTGGAGCAAACATCCTCTTTGTAACAAAAGACGGAAAACTCGTTACACCAAAATCAAACAGCATTTTGCCATCAATCACACGCCGTTCTTTGATTCAGGTTGCTAAAGATTACCTCCATATCGAAGTTGAAGAACGCAAGGTACACAAGGATGAACTTAAAGACTTTGTTGAAGTTGGTCTTTGTGGAACAGCTGCTGTAATTTCTCCAATCGGTCAGATTGATGACCACGGAACAAAAATCAACGTTCCTGCCGGAATGGAAAAAATCGGACCTGTTCTTGGTAAACTCCGTGACACACTCACAGGAATCCAGATGGGTACAGAAAAAGCTCCGGACGGCTGGATTTACGAAATTAAATAGACTTGAACGTGCCTGGATGCCTTGTATAAAAAAATTAAACAGGCAGAACACATAAGCCTTTGCCCCTGAACTCGGTTTTAGGGGCATTTTTTTTGGCCTCGTGATATTCGCCCATGTAGAACCAACCAAAACGACCGTTAGTTAGTTCAATTTTATCGCCGCCAATCCATACTTCCTTTGTTGAATCTGTATTCGTTTCGGCAAAGGCCTTGTCACGGTTAGCTTCATATTTTTCTATCAGTTTAGAAATGAAATTTTTTCCGACATTTGGAGAAGGAACCGGGAATTTGAACCATTTTTGAACTGGAACTTCGATATCCTGTCCGTGCATCCACTGGTTCAATGAATAATCGAGGGCGTCCCCATATTTTTCTGATTTTTTTTCGCCTTCAAAATGAAGGCCGTTTTTGGCAAATAAAGGGGCACCTTCTTTTTCCAGAGGGTCTATAGGTTTGAGGTCTTTGATTTTGCCTTCCTTCCATTCGTTGTAAACTCTGGAGTGACGGGTCAAAACAAACTTATGCCAGAAACAGCTGTCCAAAAGACCTGAAGCATAAAACTGACGCAGTGTTTCCATTGAATTGATCAAATCCTGAGGTGTTTCCCACCAGTAGCCGTAAATCATGTATGCGTGAACCAGGATTCCGGCCTCTTTAAAGGCACAGCAGGCGCCGACGATGGATTCCAAATCGGTTCCCTTGTGAATTGCATTCAATCCGTTGCCGGTTGCAGATTCAAGGCCAGCAGAAACTCCAATCAGGCCGCCGTAAGAAAGGTAGTCTGCAACGTCGCGGGTAAAATACTTTTCAAAGCGGACATTGCCCCACCATGTAATCGGTGAGCCATGAGCAATGTTTTCTCGGGCAAAGAGTACCATCATGGCAGGCGGCATTGCCTCGTCCACAAAATGGATTCCGTAAATGCCCAGCTTTTTGCACTGTTCCAGAAGGCCTTCGTAAAGCCGTTTTATATTTGTCGGGCAAAAACCCTTAACGTAGTCGAGGGTAACGTCGCAGAAGGCGCATTTGTGCCAGTAACAGCCGTGCGCCATGTATGCTTTAATCCAGGCTCCGTCGGACCAGAGTCTGTGCATAGGGTTGGTGTCATCGATAAGACGAGGATAAATTGAATAGTCGATGTCACAAAAGTCGGGTATAAGTGTTGAAGTTACGTTTTTTTCGTATTCAATTGAATTTTTATATTCTTCGGAATCCGGATTTTCGGAAGCAGGTTCGATAACGGTAACCCTGCCATCGTTGTCCGTGATGAACTGCCTCATTTTGTAAATGGATTTGCCCTCTGCAGCCGGAATTACAAGTTCTTTTCTTCCTGCACATATCTGTTCTAAAAGCGCCCTGTATGAACCATAGCCGCGGTCGTAAGAAATTGAGTCGCAGTATTTTGCGAGGGCGGGTTCGGAAGTCTGGCGGAGCTCAGTGTTGATAAAACCACCTCCAAAACTTACATAAACGCGCTTTCCAAAGTGGGACTTAAAAAACCGTCCGGTTGCAAGTGCGCAGGCAAAGGTTCCCGGGAATGGAATCGAAACCAGAACAAGATCGTAAGGAGAGGCCGGACTGCCAAACAGTTCGTTTAAAAGGGGCTCGTAAAAATATTTAATTACAGGAGAGTTGGCTCCCTTTTCGACCTGTGCAAAGGTAGACTCGCTGATTGTCAAAGACTCAGCGTATCTTACAAGAGAAAAATTATTGTCAAAAGCGATATTTATAAAGTCTGCAAGATCTGCTAAAGCGTAGCTTGCAAGAGAGCGTGCATCGTCAGTAGAAAGGTCGTGGTCTATGTTTTCTAAAAAGCGTTCCATGCGGGCACCGCGCGGAACGTGGGCTCCAAAAACAAAGCGGTGGGCATTTTCTGCTCCGCAAATGTTATTGGCAGCAGAAGGTCTTAAAATAGCCGTGATAAATTCAATCCAGTGTATCCAGAGCGATTTCTGGCTGATGTAACGTCTTAAATTGAATGCGGTCATCCTGTCGCCCTTTTTGTCAGCGCTGTCGGCAAGTTTGAGGGCATTGTCCGTGCTTAATTCAAAAAGTCTGCCAAGGCCTTCCCTGGAAAAAATTTTATAAAAAAGAAGAATGTTTAAATCAATCCACTTTGTTGTGTGGCCGAGTGATTTAAAAAATGCGGAAAGATATGCCCCGCTCGGATAGGCTGTATTCAATTGTACGATTGGTGGTTCAAGGATTAAAACATTCATGGTAAAAAAAAGAGGGGCGGCAAAAATGCCGCTCCATAAAATACGATTAGAATTCGAGGCTTTCTGACCAGTATTCGTTGTTGTAGATATCAGTAAAGCGGTAAGAAACTTTTACCTTGCCCTGACCGACATCTACGTTGCTAATCTGGATTTTATCGGTGATTGTCATCTGTTCGCCCAGATAATAGCTGTCCTGATAAGTTCCGTCATATGAATAATAGTCACAGATAAAGTCGATTTTGTCGCCGGATTTGATTCTGTTGATGTTTTTTGCAACAGTTTCTGTTTCGTTTGCCTTGTAATCTGTTTGAGCGCCGGCGATAAATCCATAAGGATGTTCGTTGTCAAAGTTCAAAATCAGGTTTACACGAACTCCGTTCAACATTGCCGGAACGCGGCCGGTAATTATGTACTGGTCGTTTCCAAGTTCAGTTGTGTCCATGTGATAGTAGGCAACCGGCTGACCGTTGATTGCAAGCCATGTGCGGTCATCTGCAGGTACAAGGGCACCGTCTTCGGTAAAGTTGTAAACGTTGTCCAGTCCCAGATCAACGTAACCATGTCCGTCGTCATAGAACATATTCAAATCGAGTGAGTGAACAAGTTTCCACTGGCTTTCCGGGAGTGACATTGTAACTGTTGAACCTGATTTATTCCAAACGAGGTTTGCAGGGTCAAAATAGTTGAGTGAGATATAATCTGCTTTTTCTTCATTGGATAGCGTGCGGTCAGACATAAAGTTGCCTGCGCGTCCGCCGCCGAGGAATGCACCAAGGAGCTGACCGATTGCATCAGAGCTTGTGCCGGATGAGCTTGAACCGAGCAGGTCGCCTGCCATACCAAGAAGTGATCCAAGAGGAGATGCTGAACTTGAACTGCCGGTTGCAACCTGACCGCTTACTTCCATGCTTGCAAATGCACGTATACAGTCTGCGTATTCGTCATCCATGCCGATGGCTTCGTAAGTTTCGCAGGCCTTGTCAACGTATGAAGTGCGCTGGTACGGGAAGTAAATAGAAACCCCGTAAGCGTCTGTCATGTTTGAAGAAGTCCTGTTGTATTTTACGGCCCCCTGAAGAGCTTTTGCGAGAGTCTGTCCTTCAGAGTTTCCTACGTTTTTACAAAGGTCAACAAGGTCAATCTGGTCGATTTTTGAACTTGTGGCAAATTCGCGGGTTGTGTAGCGGGCATCTGAAACTGTCTGGTATTCTTTTTTAGAAATCAAATTAGTGAGGGATTTTGAAAAGTTTGCCAGCGGTGCAGGTACAGTTTTTGCAAATTCAGCAAGGTCGATGACAGAAAGAGTTGTCTGCTGGCCGCGGCATCTGCGTGCACATTGTTCAACAAATGAATCTGTAATTTTTTGTCCGATATCAAGAGTAGAAAGAGAAGTATTCTGACCGAGGGCATTGAGCCAGTCTGTGTAGTACCAGCCGATACCAGGTTCAGTTTCTTCCGAGGCAATCATGTAGTCCGCGTGGTTGTCCAGCATGAGGGCAGATTCTGCGGTTGCCATCAGACATGCGTCAAAACCTACAAAGTCGAATTTAACTCCGCCGGCCTTGAGCGCTTTGTTGATATTTGCAAGGCTCATGGAACCGCTGCGCTGGAATTTTTCGTCGTAACCATAACCGCTTACAGAGCCTCCGCCGTGATCCCAGAAAATGAGGGAAGTGCGGTTTGCAGGATATTTTTTTGCAGTCCACTTGATAAAAGAAGCAAGTGTGTTAGGGTCGGTCATAGCCTTTGCGCCGTCGTCAGCAACAAGGCGTTTGATTCCGCCGTCAACAACCTGATAAATCTGGTTTGTGCTCGAACTGATTGCGCTTGTCTGCCAGCGTTTGCATCCGCCTGTGTATACGATGAGATTCACATTATTGCCGAATTTTGCAGCGGCCATTTCGCTCAAGTCAGAAGAAGCCATGCCGTTCTGAGACTCAAGGTCGGTTCCGCACATGTAAACCATGATGGTTACAACGTCTTTTCCGCTGCCTAACATCTGAGTTCGTTTAGCGCGGCTTCCAGAAGCAACGGAACGGTCTACTGAACTATAAGAAGTTGGAGTTCCGGCTTGTGTTGAACCGGTTGTATATGAACCAAAACTTCCTGAAGGTGAACCTGTGGCTCCGCCTAGAAGCTGTAAAACAGACCCAAGAGCAGACGCTCCTCCAGAAGACTGGGAAGCGGTATTCTGGGAAGTAGATTCTCCCGAGCCGCCGCCTAAAAACAATTTGGCAAGAATAAAAAGGATGACGATAAGACTTCCGCCACCACCGGCTGCGGCGCGTTTGCCCATTCCGCCGGATTTTCTTGACTGATAACCGTCACCCATTCCTACAGGGCCGGTTCCAAGACCTTCCCCGCGTCGGTGAACTCCGTTACTGTTGCCGGTAACGTTTTTTTCTCTTCCACGAGGCCGATTGTGATTGTCCATATTTTACTCCTTTTAAATATCGCGCTGGTGGTCGTGCAGAAGGCACGATATCGCAGTTTTCAGGCCTTAATTATAACGCTCAAGGTTGAATCTTGCAAAGTGGAATAAATGGG
>JAILFZ010000097.1 GCA_024697295.1 Treponema sp. | reverse complement strand
CGGGCTCTTTTTTTGGAAGAATTGAATTCAACAGGCTGTTTCCCTTCTGAGTTGCAAAACAAAAATACGAAACACCGCCAAGACACGCCAGGAGAATGAATAAAACCAGTAAACTCTTTCCCTTACCTGTCATTTACACCTGCCCTACTTTTTGAGCATCTGCGGCAAATTCTGGCGGACAAGCTTAAAAAAGCCGTCCATGGTGTCCATTGCAGATTTACGGATATCCTTGTCCAGGGAAGAAAATGCCTTTATCATTGCACCGGCAGACTTGAGCCAGTTTTCTGCAAGTTCTGAATTGGTTGTGGCGCCCGTGGATTCAAGAACTCCAAAAATTGTTTCTACAAACTGCCTGCGGTTGTCAGGAGAAAGTGCAACAAACCATTCGTTAAAAGTTGAATTAAAGAACTGGCTTGATTTATCAAGCTGTTCATCAAGTGCAAACTGCGGTCCAAAAAGATTCCATGTGAACGGGTCGTGCTGCATAACAAAGACTCCGTCGCTGTGAACAACGCAATAATTAGGATCGTGTTCAAAAAGCATGCCGATTACAGAGCCCTGGGGATAAAAGGACTCGGTTCTGCTCATAACCTTCTGGAAAGGAAGCGAATCCAGAACTTCCTTTAAAAAGCCTGGACCGTCAAAATTCAATACTTTGTTCAGTTTTTTAAGAGAGCTTTCTTTAATGTGGGCAGCGGCATAGATTGAAAGGTTACCGCCCTTTGAGTGCCCGCCAACTGTTATTTCTTTATATTTTAATGAATTAAGCGCGTTTTCAAGATATTCAACGGCATCTTTTTGAGAGGGAACACTTTCTTTGAATGCAAGTTCAAAGTCTTCCTTCCATCCGACAATCGTGTCATCGGTTCCGCGGAATGCGATAAAAACCTTTTTATTATCGTAAAGAAAACTTATAGCGCAAAACTGCTCGGTGATGTCCTGGTTGTAATGATTTACATAGCCGCAGAGTTTTACGTCACCAAAGCGTTTGCTTTGAGCACAGTCCGAAAGCAGATCCAGAGTTTTTGTATTAATCATAAGTCCAGGATTTTGTTCCCCGGAAGTTTTATTTTCAAAGAATAAAGAAGCCGCTTCACTGAGCAGAATTGAATCTTTAAATGACTCCGAAACAAGTCCGCTGAAATCAAGATAGGCGATCTGGCACAAAATAAGCGCATCAATTGAATTAAACGGAGAGTTTTCAAAACTCAAATCTCCGCGCCATTTTAAATAATCAAAAAAATCCTGCATATTTCAATTATAACACATAACGTCCCAATCTTGAACCAAACATAAATTCAGTTTAATTTATGTCAAAAAATTATAAAAATGACAAATATAACACTATGTTATAGTCGAATTAAGAACTGTTTATGATACAGGTGCAAAAATCGAATTGTAAAGAATGAAAAAGCGCTTTTAATTCTATCAAGGAGGCTTTATGAAAAAAAACACACTTATTATTGCAATTCTTGCACTTTGCGCAGTTGCAGCCTTTGCTTTTGGCGGAGACCACGGCAAAGGAAGGGGCCCGGAGGACAGAGGACCGCGGGGAAAAGGTCCGGACCGTCCGCCGCGCATGGAAAAGGAACTTACGACAATTACAGGAACTGTAACAGTTCAATCAAGCGTAATCACAATTACTTCATCAGAAGTTACAACCACAGAACTTGAAGTTCTTACTCCACCGGATGAAAAAGACCGCCCGAAAGACATGCCGGAGCCAAAAGAATTTGACAAAGACGACCAGGTTGAACCGCCTGCGTCAGAAAACGCTGACGCCCAGGATGATGATAAAAATTCAAAAGATAAAAAGCATCATCCAAAGCCGCCAAAACCGCTAACAGAAAAAGACCTTTCAGCCTATGCCGGCAAAAATGTTGAACTTAAAGGTTTTTACACACCGACCGGAAAGTTCATAGTTCTTGAAATCGTAGAAAAATAAAAAGACCAAAAAAAAATGACACCCGACGGTGTCATTTTTTTTTGGTCCGAAAGCTACCAGTACATTTGTCTTTAGCTTTGCGGACTTACCGGCAATTAATATAGGTATTACCGGCTTTGTCGTTAGTAACCCATGTCCATACCAGGAGCTGGAGCGGCAGCTGGTGCCGGTGGTTCAGGGATGTCTGTGATTGCACATTCTGTTGTGAGGAGCATGCCTGCAACAGAAGCTGCATTCTGCAATGCCGAGCGGGTAACCTTGGCAGGATCGATAACTCCGGCCTTCATCATGTCTACCCATTCGCCTGTGTATGCGTTGTAACCAACCCCCTTCTTTTCGTTCTTAGCTTTGTCAGCGATAACTGCACCGTCTACGCCTGCATTGTCTGCAATCTGGCGGATTGGTTCTTCCAGAGCGCGGCGTACGATTCTAAATCCGACTCTTTCGTCTTCTGAAAGGTTTTCACAGGCTTCGTCTGTGAGAGCTTTGCTTGCATCGATAAGGGCAAGTCCACCA
>JAILFZ010000054.1 GCA_024697295.1 Treponema sp. | reverse complement strand
AAGTCTGTTTCGCTCAAGTATACCGGCACGGGCGGATATTCTTTAGTTGAACGCACTAACCTCCGGCGCTATGTAAACGGCAAATACGTTGGACTTACCAGCCGCGAAGTCCGCTCATTTGTAAGTCCGAGCGTTCCTCCAGGCAAAAAATTTCTGGCCAAAGGCAGTATGTTTGAACATGACCAGTGGTATGACGGAAGTTTTTACGTAATGGAAGAAACCTTGCGTAATAACCAGGCCGCTGCCTCAGGGGTTCACGAAGCAGTTCAATCAGTTTTTCATATTTCGCCGAATGGTCAGCTGACAATGCACAAAGATAACGGCTATCCGAGCTACAGGAGTTTTCCGGCTTATGGAGCAAATTTTGTAAAAGTCGGAGACTCATGGCAGGCAATGGCCGAGCGTTCGGTAGACCCGATGAATAAGGGCGTTTTTACCCGAATGCAGATGCTCGTCATGTACACTTTTGCAGGAAGCGAACAGTATAAGGGAAAAGAAGTTTATCGAATAAAGGCAATCTGGCAGACATCTTACGGCCCGTCTGAATATGATGTGCGCGGAGATGCGTCCCTCAAAAAGGCTGTCGGGGGCCACAAGGCCGACATCATAGTTCTCCAGTCCACCTGCGAACCGATTCTTGTAATTGACAACACCGATGAAACCTTCGTTTATTCGGACGGAACCCAGATAAACTTTAAGGGAACCATTACATTATTTACAGAGTTTCCTCCGGCAGTTGATACCGAAAAAATCGTTACAGCCCTCAACCGTGTTGCAACCGTTGCACCACAGACAGGCGGGGCGGGAAGCGGCGCTGTTTCGGGCGGCTCATCGGGTACAGCCTCAGGCGGGACAGGTTCGATTACTGGTGCTATTGCAGGTGCTGGCGGAACCTATAAAAACAATGTACTTGTAGAAAAGACACCTGCGGGTATCCGTTTGAGTGTGCGCGATATAAAATTCAGACCGGACAGCGATCAGGTAGTCGAATCAGAAAAGACGCGCCTTGATGAACTTGCAAAGGTTCTTGCAATGGCACCACAGTCAAAATTCTTAATCGAAGGTCATACAGCAAGCGTTGGAAAACCTGAGGGCGAAAAACAGCTTTCAATCCAACGTGCAAAGCGAATTGCGCAGGAACTTGCCGAGCGCGGGATTACGGGCGACAGATTTATCTGCCGCGGATGGGGCGGAACAAAACCTGTTGCGGGCAATGACACAGACGAAGGACGGGCACAAAACCGCCGCGTAGAAATTACGATTCTTGAATAGGGATTCGCGCCCCTTAATCAGCGTCTGAAAACTAAACGAATATCTCGTCCTTATGCACCAGGCCGAGGGCGCGGGTGGCCTCAGAAAGAGAAAGGTCAGTGTGAGTTTTGCAGAATTCTTTTAAATCAATCAAAAAGCGGTTCATCGAAAAATGCTGGAAGACAAAAACCCTGTCCCAGGCGTCTTTTGCGTTGTCGTAGGCGTGTAAAAGCTCGTTGCGGTACGGGATAAAAAGGCCTTTTCCCTTTAACTCCGCGTAACCTACGAGCCAAAGTTCCGTGTTTTTGAAGGCCTGATGTAATTGTGCAGTTTTTTGAGCCATGTAAATCTGACTGTCTAAAATCAATTTTTCTATTTGCGGGCCGCCGTTTTTAATCAGATATTTTATCTGGCTGGTTTTTGCCGTGTGGACAGGCGTTTTGTTCAAAATGATTACGTTTTTCCGAAAATCCGTGTTGAATTCGCTGTGTCTGGCAAAAAAGCCTGCAGCAATTTTGCCGCTCTGACCTACAAGGTATTTGCGGTTTTTTGCCAGCTGTTCGTCTTTGCCAGGGTTGTCGCCGATTACAATAAGGTTGATTTGATCCTGCTGCGTAACTGAATCAAGCGCGCTGTTGTAAACAACGGCGGTTTGGAGCGGGTACTCGGGAGTTTTTCCTGCAAGGGCGGCTTCTTTCTGGAGAGGCAGCAGGACAGAAGAAAATTTTTGATTCAACAGGGTGCAGTATTGTTTAAAGTCGTTTCTAAAAGAAACAAAAGCATTCCATTCTTCGTCAGTCATTTGAGCCTTCTCCGTTCAATCTAAAACAATCGGCGCTTGCAGTCATTATAAAGCCGTCACTTTTTGCCTTATGGAGCGACGGAAAAAATTCTTTAATTGTGCGCAGGGTCAAAAAATTCAATTTTTTGTAGACAGAAAGCGCGTCCGTCCATTCTTCGTTTACGAGGAGGACAACGGTTTTAATTGAATCATAAGCGCCACAAATTGAATTCAATGAATCCTTAAAAAACTTGAATGAAAGGCCTTTTCCGCGGTAATCGGGAGCGAGGGCAAAAGAACTTACATATAAAACAGAGCCGGTATCAGTATGCATTTTTCTTGCTGAGTGACCGAGTTCAAAAAATTTGTCTTCTGGAATCGATGGCCAGATTTCTGAACAAAAATAGCCGGCGGTAACAGCATGACCCTGTTCAAGTACGGTTTTTTCTGAAACATCCTGCAAAATCAAAAATCCGTTTGGAAAGACGCTCATGCGTTCTTCGAACGTTTTCTGCTTTTCCTGAATTTGTGGAATAAAGGAAGCTCGTTCAATTGCCATTATCGAATTAATATCAAAACTCTTTGCGGGATAAAGTTTCATAAAAAAAACTATAGCAAAAAAAAGCCTCTGCAACTAGGCAGAGGCTTAAAATGCGTTACTTTTTAATCAGAAATTCCGAAGAATCGTATGCGTCAGTCAAAATCTTCTTGACGTCTTCGACAAGCGGAACACGCGGGTTTGCCGGTGAACACTGGTCTTCGTATGCAAGGAATGCGAGCTTATCAACAGCGTCCATGTAAACCTTTTTGTCGATGCCCTGGCTCTTGAAGTTCATTTCGATGCCGAGGCGGGCGGCAAGTTCACCACAGGCCTTTGCGTATGACTCTACACCTTCTGCAGTTGTTTTTGCAGGGAGACCGAGCATGCGGGCAAGTTCTGCGTAGCGTTCTGCAGCTTTGTAGTAGTTGTATTTAGGCCATGTGCTCAACTTATCCGGCTGAGTTCCGTTGTAGCGGATTGTATATGGAAGAAGAATTGCGTTTGCCCTTCCGTGCGGTACGTGGAATTCTGCGCCAATTTTGTGGGCCATTGAGTGGTTCATTCCGAGGAAGGCGTTTGCAAAAGCCATACCTGCAAGACAGGAAGCGTTGTGCATCTTTTCTTTTGCTTCGTCATCGCGTGGAGCGTCTTTAAAGCCTGCTTTGTATGAGCGTTCAAGATACTGGAATACCATCTTTATTGCCTGAACGCAAATACCGTCTGTAAAGTCGTTTGCAAGAGTAGAAACATAAGCTTCTGTTGCGTGAGTCAAAACATCCATACCTGTATCTGCGATAATCTTTGGCGGCAGACTGTAGGTGAATGTAGGGTCGATAATCGCAATTGTCGGTGTCAAAGCATAGTCTGTGAGCGGATATTTTTTGTGTTCAACTTTGTCTGTGATTACGGCAAATGGCGTAACTTCTGAACCTGTTCCTGATGTTGTCGGGATACAAACGAGCTGTGCCTTCTGGCCGAGATTTGGATAACGGAAAGCGCGTTTACGGATGTCCATAAACTTCTGCTTGAGGTCGTTAAAGTCAACTTCCGGATTTTCGTAGAACAGCCACATACCTTTTGCACAGTCCATTGCAGAACCGCCGCCGAGGGCTATGATTGTGTCAGGAGCAAAACTGCGCATAAGTTCCACGCCTTCGTGTACTGTCTGAATTGACGGATCCGGTTCAACATCGCAGAAAATCTGATATTGTACCGGGTCGCGGCGCAACTTGAGCTGGTCTGTAACTTTGTCAACAAATCCGAGGTCTACCATTGAACGGTCTGTTACAATGATTACCTTGTGAACATTCTTCATCTGGTGAAGGTATTCAATCGAATCGCGTTCAAAGAAAATTTTTGATGGTACTTTAAACCACTGCATATTGTTTCGTCTCCTTCCGAGTTTTTTGATATTGAGTAAGTTTACGGCGCTTACGTTGTCGTCGGTTGAGTTGTGTCCGTATGAACCGCAACCGAGTGTAAGCGATGGAAGGAATGAGTTGTAAACGTTACCGATTCCACCGAATGTTGATGGAGAATTCCAGATGATACGAATTGCAGGAACCAAATCGCCAAAACGTTCTGCAAGTTTTTTGTCTGACGTATGAATTGCAGCAGAGTGTCCGAGTCCGTTAAAGCGGACTGAAGCTTCTGCCTTTTTAAGGCCGTCTTCTGTGTCCTTTGCTTTTACGATTGCAAGAACAGGAGAAAGTTTTTCGCGTGTCAGACATTCATCAACGCCAATGTCCTTACATTCAGCGAGGATGATGCTTGTGCGTTCAGGAATTGTAAAGCCGGCGTTTTTAGCGAGCACGCCTGGTGCCATACCAACGATATCAGGATTCAATTTTGCAACTGCCGGATCGTTTGTTACGCCGAACATGTATTTTTCGAGCTTTTTCTTTTCTTCTGGAGTTGCAACGTATGCGCGGTATTCTTTGAACATCTTGATTGCATCATTCCAGATTTCTTTGTCGATGATGGCTGTCTGTTCAGAAGCACAAATCATACCGTTGTCGAATGCTTTTGACATTACAACGTCGTTAACTGCCTGTTTGAGATTACAGGTTTTTTCGATGTAAGCCGGAACGTTACCCGCACCAACACCGAGGGCCGGCTTACCACAAGAGTATGCGGCACGAACCATTGCGTTGCCACCGGTAGCAAGGATTGTTGCAACATTCGGGTGGTTCATAAGGTCGTTGGTTTTTTCCATCGATGGTTCTTCAATCCACTGGATGCAGTTTTCCGGGGCGCCTGCGGCAACAGCGGCTTCGTAAACGATTTTTGCGGCTTCAATTGAACATTTGATGGCGCTCGGGTGGAAAGAGAAAATAATCGGGTTGCGCGTTTTAAGACAAATAAGCGACTTAAAGATTGCGGTAGAAGTAGGGTTGGTTACCGGAGTAAGACCTGCAACAACGCCGACTGGTTCAGCAATTTTTACGATACCTGTTACATCGTCATCTTCAACGATACCTACGGTTTTAAGGTGGCGCATATTGTTGACAACGTATTCGCAGGCAAACAGGTTTTTGGTTGCCTTGTCTTCAAAAACACCGCGCTTTGTTTCATCAACGGCAAGTTTAGCCAGAGTTCCGTGATGATCGAGGGCTGCAACGCTGGCCTTTGCAACGATATAGTCGATTTTTTCCTGATCAAAATCAGCATATTCTTCCAGAGCTTTCTGGGCTTTGGAAACAAGAAGGTTAATTTCTTCCTGACTCTTTGTTAATGATGAACTCATATAAATCTCCACTGATGCAAATTCAAAAAAGAAAAGTCCGGCATTTTCAACCGGACTTCTTTGCGAGAAAATGCAATTTTTT